>DYOS01000079.1 GCA_020720405.1 Caldithrix sp.
TGATTGCTCCGCTCACCCCGGAACGAGTGCTGCTGAGTTTGTACGGGGATGAATAGACACACAAATTCTAAGCCGTACACTGTTGATTATTGACGAGTTGGGCGGCCCGGTTTGGAGGACTTTAATAACAGTTTTTGATCATCTGACAACTAGCGGGGATTTGCTTGTTTCTGTCTAATAACTTTAACTAAAGCTGAACGATGCACTAAGGTACCAAAAATAGGTACTTAATAGATAAATATTAGATATTTCTATTTAATGTCTTATCTTTGAATAGATAATTAATAGGTAAGCAATGGATAAATTTCAAAAAAAATTGAACTTTGATTTTAAAACAAATCAGCTGATTTTAAAACGGATCATTTATATTGATACATTTAAGGGTAAGTGGAATATTGTTGAACAAAAAGAAAATGTTTATTTAAAAGAACTTCGGAAGATCGCCACCATTGAGTCAGTTGGTTCTTCAACCAGGATTGAAGGTGCGCAAATGACCAACGATGAGATTGTAGAACTTCTTAAGAATATGGAAATAACAAATCTCAAAACACGAGACCAACAAGAGATAGTTGGATATTTCGATGTTCTTGAGCTTATTTATGAAAGCTTTAATGATATCACGATTTCAAAAAATTATATACAGCAGTTGCATCAACGATTACTAAAATACAGCACCAGCGATGACAGACATCGGGGTGATTATAAAACACTCTCCAATAATGTTGTGGCCAATTATCCGGATGGCATACAAAAAGTAATTTTTACAACTACTGAACCCTATCTGGTTGAGAACGAAATGAGTGACCTGATTAATTGGACAAATCAACAATTTAAGATAAATGAAATTCATCCATTAGTGATTATTGCTTTGTTTATTTACGAATTCCTTTCAATACACCCCTTTCAGGATGGGAACGGGAGATTATCCAGATTGCTGACAAATCTGTTATTACTTAAAAATGATTATCTATTTGTACAATATATATCATTTGAAAATTTAATTGAGCAAAAGAAAAAATCTTATTATGAGGCATTAATAGATGGACAGAAAGATAGATATACAGATAATGAACAAATAAATAGTTGGATAATATTTTTTCTATCCTCTATAGAGACTCTGATACAAAGACTGGAGCAAAAATATAATGTATTTAAATCAAAAGGAGGTTATTTAAACGAAAGGCAGAAAAGGATTAAGAATTTTATTGAAAAAGAACAGCCAATTAAATTGAGTGATTTGTCAAAAATATTCACTGATATTTCAATCAATACCTTAAAAAAGGATTTGTTGTATTTAAAAACTGAACAGATAATTGCATCGATCGGAAAAAATCGTGGAGCAATATATATGATTAAAGAAAAATAAAAAACTGCCCTGATAAATGGTTATTTAACGGTAGTTTCAGATGTTTTTGAAGGCCTCTTGCTCCTAAAAAAATGGTGGAAGCGGACAGATAACGGTTCTGTAATCTATCTCCGGAAATGAGACAAGCCTGTAGGCAGGAGGACAGACAACATAAAAATATTTAGGGCAGTAATAAGCAAAACCATCGAAACGGCAGTCTGTGTTACTGATTTTATAAACGCATCCTTTGGCCAGGAACAAAAAAAGGCCGACAGTTTCCGACTTATTGAACTGAAGCAGTCCTGGTCCGGCTTAGCACCGACAATGTGGGGACTATCACTTATCGGCATCAGAAAATATCACGAACAGTTTGCCAGTGGCATGAAGGTGATGCTCCACTGATTGGATTTTAAGCAGGAAAGCCTGCATTTTCACTTTGTATCGTCCCCTTATTCTCACTGCAATCAAAAACAGCACTACAAACAAAGATTCAGGCCTGTTTTATCAGAACACACCGACAACACTGACCGAAACGGTTATATAAAAACCGGCTATTATTCTCATGGCCATCTGAAAAAGAAGCTGAATTTTTATTATCTTTAGTCCAGCCGATGCTGCTTTCCCGGTACTAAAATTTATTAAACATCTCAAACAACTTCCGTTTGCGGATAAAGGAATTTACCAATGGTCTGGCCGAAAATTATCGAATTAAACAAAAGTAATATCCCTTTTTACCTGTTGATTGTCGTGGCCAGCGAGGGCAGCAGTCCCGGCCGGCCGGGATTTAAAATGTGCGTCGCGGCAGACGGCAGTCTGACCGGTTCGATCGGCGGCGGGCGGGTCGAAGTGGATACCGTTGAACTTTGCCGAACCTATCTGAATAAGGGCAATGCCAGGATCGAATATCTGTACCGCCGGCATTTCCCCGACCACAGCGCCGAAAGTTCCGGGATGATCTGTTCCGGCAGTCAGGAGATTGTGCTCATTCCTTCTCACTACCTGCACCCGGTGCTGCCCCAAATTGTAGATTTTCAGAAGCACGGCCTACATTTCCGGCTGGAAATCGATCCCCGGCAGCTAAGCATTATGCAATGTCCTGAAGAGGACAGGTCTGTCCAAATCCATTTCAGATTCAAAACAGCGGAAGAGTGGCAATACACCGAGATCATCGGACTTCGTCCCCGCTGTTATATTATTGGCGGTGGACATGTGGCCCTGGCCGTCGTCCGCCTGTTAAAAACTCTGCAATATGAAACGGTTGTCTATTATGACCGGGTGAATAATACTACAGAGGAAATTATCACACTCTCAGACCGGAGCAGATTTATAACCTATGATAATCTGCATGATCTGTTTCAATTTTCGGAAGACAGTTACGGTTTGATTATGACCTCGGGGCACAGCGGCGATGAAGTGGTGCTTGAGCAGATGTTGGGGCTGCCCTGGAAATATCTTGGCATGATGGGCAGCAAAAGCAAGGTCAGACAGGTTTTTGACCGTCTGCAACAAAAGGGCTTTAAGCAGGCGGAGTTGAAAAGGGTACATGCCCCGGTCGGTCTGCCGATCCACAGCCACACCCCGGAAGAAATAGCGGTCAGCATCGCCGCCGAGATGATCAAAATAAAAAATTTATGACTTTAAAACTTCGCCTTTGATGGCAGTTTTCTCATAATCTGAAAGTTCATCAGGCAGAAGGAATTATTCAGATATTTAAACTGAATTTTGTATCTTAACCGGGTAGTTAAATTTCAAAACAGAGGTTATCATGAAAGGACTGATTTTACTTATGCTGATATTATTGTTTACGGCCTGCACCGGGCAGAAACCGAATCCCTTTTTAAGTCAGTACAATACGCCGTTCGGCCTGCCACCGTTTAATGAAATAAAAGAAGAACATTATCGGCCGGCTTTCAAAGTGGGTATCGCTGAGCAGGAGGCTGAAATCAAAGTCATTACCGAAAATCCCGGGACGCCGACCTTTGATAACACCATCCTGGCTATGGAAAAAAGCGGAGAGATTCTGGAGCGGGTCAGCAATGTGTTCTTTAATATGACTTCGGCCAATACCAGCGATTCCCTGCAGAATATCGCCCGTGAAGTTTCTCCACTGCTCTCTGCCCATCAGGATAATATCCGCATGAATGAAAAATTGTTTGCCCGGATTAAAACTCTGCATGAGCAAAAAGATCAGCTTGCCCTCAATCCCGAGCAGGCCCGGGTACTCGATGAGTATTACCTCGATTTTGTCCGCGGTGGTGCCGCTCTCGATTCTGCCGCTCAGGTCGAATTCCGTAAAATCAATGAAGAGCTGGCCCTGCTTTCGCTCAAATTTGGTGATAATATCCTGGCCGAAACCAACCGTTTCGAACTGGTTATCGAAAATCAAACCGATCTGGCCGGTCTGCCCGAAAACGTGATCAGCGAAGCTGCCGCAGTTGCCGCCGAGCGGAATCAGGCCGGTAAATGGATCTTCACCCTGCATAACCCAAGCCGGATTCCGGTACTGCAGTACGCCCAAAACCGCACCCTGCGCGAAAAGATTTTCCGCGGCTATATTGAAATGGGTAACCATAACGACTCGCTCGATACCAAAGCGCTAACAAGCAGGATTGCTGCTCTAAGGGTCCGCCGGGCTAACCTGCTCGGCTATAAAACCCACGCTGATTTTATTCTGGACCGCAATATGGCCAAAACACCACCGACTGTTTATGATTTTCTGGGTGAGCTGTGGCAGGCCGCTCTTCCCAATGCCAAAAAAGAAGCCGCCGAATTGCAGAAAATGATTGATGAAGAAGGCGGAAATTTTAAACTGGCCGCCTGGGACTGGTGGTATTATGCCGAAAAACTACGCACTAAAAAATATGCCTTTGACGAGGAGATGCTGCGGCCCTACTTCCAGATGCAGAATGTGCGGGCGGGTGTTTTTACCGTAGCCAGTCAGCTTTACGGCATCACTTTTACCAAACTCGACAATATTGCTGTTTATCATCCCGATGTGGAAGTATTTGAAGTAAAGGAAGCCAATGGCCAACATATCGGAATCCTGCTGACCGATTATTTTCCACGGGAGAGCAAACGCGGCGGGGCCTGGATGAATGAATTCCGCGCCCAAAGCAAACTGGATGGCAAGGAAATTTCACCGGTTATTGTCAATGTCGGTAATTTTTCAAAACCGGTCGGGGACAAACCAGCCCTGCTCAGCATCGATGAAACACTGACCATGTTCCATGAATTCGGCCATGCCCTGCATGGATTGCTTTCCAACCGCACCTACCCGCGGATAACCGGCACCTCCGTCTCCCGTGATTTTGTCGAGTTGCCTTCACAGATTATGGAAAACTGGGCTCTTGAACCGCAAGTACTGAAAATTTACGCCAGGCATTATCAAACCGGGCAAATCATTCCCGATGAACTGGTCGAAAAGATCCGCCAGGCGGCTAAATTCAACCAGGGTTTTGCCACCGTTGAATACCTTTCCGCTGCCCTGCTCGATATGGACTGGCACACGCTGGAAACCAGCTCAGAACAGGATGTGAACGCCTTTGAAAATGCTTCGATGATGCGCATCGGCATGATCCCCGAAATTGTAGTCCGTTACCGCAGTCCCTATTTCCGTCACATCTTCTCCGGGGGATATTCAGCCGGCTATTATAGTTACATTTGGGCTGAGGTACTCGACGCCGATGCCTTTCAGGCATTTAAGGAACACGGCTTGTTCAACCCGGAATATGCCAAAGCTTTCCGTGAAAATGTTCTGTCTGCCGGTAACTCCGAAGACCCGATGATTCTCTACAAACGCTTCCGCGGTGCGGATCCGTCCAAAGAACCATTATTGCGCAAGCGCGGCTTGTTGTAAAAATACAGGGTGCGGCCGATCCCGGCTTGCACCCTTTACTTCGTATTTCAGATCACATTTTCCAGCCATTTTCCAAAGTAGTCGAATAAAATATTGCATTGCTACGATCTGATTTCTATGTTTCTATTAATAGTAACATGAGAGCAGTTCATGAAAGAAGTGTATCAGTTCCTGGCTGAAACCAACGATGTTAAGGCGATCGGACGGTTTTTCAGTGAGATGTTCACCGCTGCAGAAATTCAGGACCTGAACAAGCGCTGGGAAATTATCAGCGGATTGATGCGCGGCGAGACCCAGCGCTCCATTGCCCGGAATCTCCACGTCAGCCTGTGTAAAATTACCCGCGGCTCAAAAGAGCTGAAAAAAGACGGCTCCCTGCTGCGACAGATTTTTGAGACTCAACTTTCCAAATAACCAAACCGGCTCTACAAAAGCCGAAAAATTTTACCAAAGGAGTGTGTATGCAGGTCAAAGTGATGCTGGAAGAAAATGAAATGCCGCGGCAATGGTACAACCTTGCTGCCGATTTAAAGACGCCCGGTTTACCCCCGCTTGGTCCGGACGGCAACCCGATCTCTCCGGATATGCTGGCCCCGGTCTTCCCGATGAACCTGATTGAACAGGAAGTTTCGCAGGAGCGCTGGATTGACATCCCCGAAGAAGTTCTACAATTGCTTTACCGCTGGCGGCCCTCTCCGCTGTACCGTGCCCATGCCCTGGAAAAAGCCCTGGGCACACCGGCCCGTATTTATTACAAGTACGAAGGTGTTTCTCCGGCCGGCAGTCACAAACCGAATACCGCCATTCCGCAGGCCTGGTACAATAAACAGTTTGGCATTAAGAAGCTGACTACCGAAACCGGCGCCGGACAATGGGGCAGCGCTCTGGCTTTTGCCGGTGCCCTGATCGGCCTGGAAGTGAAAGTGTACATGGTCCGCATCAGTTTTGATCAAAAACCTTTTCGCAAGATGATGATGCAAACCTGGGGTGCTACCTGTATTCCAAGTCCAAGTCCCTACACCCAGGCCGGACGTGATATTCTGGCCAGGATGCCGGATACACCGGGCAGTCTTGGTATTGCCATCAGCGAAGCCATTGAGGAAGCGGTTTCCGATCCGACCGGTCAGACCCGCTACGCCCTGGGCAGTGTGCTCAATCATGTCATGCTGCATCAGACCATTATCGGTCTCGAAACCAAAAAGCAGTTGGCCAAGATCAATGAGAAAAAGGTTGATGTAATTATCGGCTGTGCCGGCGGTGGAAGCAATTTTGCCGGTCTGGCTTTCCCCTTTGTCAATGATAAAATCAATGGCGCCAACATCGATATTATTCCGGTGGAACCCTCGAGCTGTCCGACCATGACCAAAGCTCCGTTTGTTTATGATTTCGGTGACACCGCCAAGATGACTCCGCTGATGCCAATGCATTCTTTGGGGCATGGTTATATTCCTCCGCCCATCCATGCCGGCGGTCTGCGCTATCATGGAATTGCACCGCTGGTCAGTCACGCCATTAACGAAGGACTGCTCAATCCGCTGGCTATTCAGCAATTGGAATGTTATGAAGCAGCTGTCAAATTTGCCCGCACCGAAGGCATTATTGTGGCACCGGAAACCAGCCACGCCGTGGCAGCCACAATCCGCGAAGCGCTGAAAGCCAAAGAAGAAGGTAAAGAAAAGGTGATTCTCTTTAACCTGAGCGGTCATGGTTTAATGGACCTGGTTGGTTACGAAAAATTCTTCGCCGGAGAACTGCAGAATTACGAAATGCCGCTGGAGGTTATTCAGGAGTCCTTAAAAGAACTGGACGGTTATCCCAAACCGCCGGCAATGACCAATGCATAGTCACGATCAGCAGCAGAATTACTGCCGGAAACTGGGTCACCATCTTACTTTTTCCTATTGCCGCAGTGAGCGGAATGGTAAACCCTGCCCGATGGTTTTTGACTGCTGGTTTGAGAAATTTGATATCGGCAGTTATATGAAGACGCATTTTCAGCCCGAAGATGTTGCTTATATCGGTCAAGGCAAACCAGATAAGGTAATGACGCTGCTGGAACTGATTCAGAGGGCACAAAACACAGCCCTCGGTGCTAAATAAAAAAACCCGCTTCGGCGGGTTTTTTTTTAAGGGTTTGAAGGAATTACGAATCCACCCTGTCCAAAATAAAAAACTAAAGTCCAGCGGTAATTGAACCCTATCCCGGCAAGATATTCCGGATGTAATGGCTGGCCGGTAAAATTGCGAATTACGATTGAACTTCGGGTTTGCTTATCCGGTCAATAATAAACGCAGCCAGAAAAACTTCGAGCAGACTGAGCGGTACTGCATATAAAAGCAGCCCGGACGGCAGGACATTCAGATTACCAATTACAATCCACATTAATACAAATCCGCTGAACCAGGCTAAAAAAATAGTTTCCCGGAAGGAAAACCGGCGGGAAAGTAAAAAAATGAAAATTGCCAGGAACAGGGACCATAAACCCCAGACTGCACCATTTACCGGTTCAGCCGGAAAAACAAGACCAAGATTTTGATAATGAGTGGTCCAGTAACTTTTCAGCAGAATTTCGTTGCGGAAAAACTCAGAAATACTGATCCAGATTGTAGCCAGCAAAACCGATAGAATACTTCTTTTAAACATAGGCCTGTCCTAAACTTCGATAGCCAGTACAAAAAAATAGAATTTTTAATGCAGGTTGTAACCGGCGGCCATAAAAACAGCCAGCAACGGAATCACAGCCAGCAGAAGCAATTCGGTGCGAATAATCATGTAAACTGTTTTTGGGATGAGAACCGCAGAATCACTTTTCCGCTTGCGGAGAAAAAAAATAGTCGGATAAACGGAAAGACCGGCCATTATTACAAATAAGGTCAGCTTGATGTGAAACAGACCGTTTTGAGTATAAAAGGCAGACGGTTTACTGCCGCCAAACCAGAGCAGCAGACCAGCGCCAAGCATAAACAGAGCACTGAGGCCGTAAATTATATCGATCACCGCCAGTCGTTTAATTTCATTGGGCTGCATTTCCTTTTTAAGCAGCAGATGCTCGCTGATCAGCGCTGAACTTAGACCAATCAGACCGAGAAAATGGAGGTAACGGAAAAATATATCTTCCATTGGAAAAAATCCTTTCGTATTTGAATTCATCAGGAGTTACAATATCCATCGTGTCCTGAAAGCAATCAGACCGGGATTTTTATTCCTTCAACTTAAAGCTATAGATAGAAAATTTCAGATCAGCTCATCGATAATTTCCGGGCGCGGCGATGGGATAACGATTTTTTCGACCAGCAGCCCGCGTTTGGCGATAACAGCGGCACCGGTATCGACAGCGGTTTGTACAGAAGCCACATCCCCGGTGAAGGTAACATAACCCTTTCCGCCAATGGCCATGGCCAGATGAATATTGATAAATTCAATATTGGCCGATTTCACCGCGGCGTCGGCTGCTTCGATAACACTGGCCACGGAAAAGCCTTCGATAATGCCCAGGGCCTGCAATTCGGGCATTGTTGCTGCACCATTAATGGCCGGAAAAACTGCCGGGTGGACATTCGGGATAATAAAATGATCAACCACAGAATGGGCGCCAACGGCAACACCGGTTTCCACACTTGCCGCGACAGCATCCACATCGCCGCCGACCAGCACCATATATTTGCCGGGACAAATGGTGCGGTTAACGACCATTTTAACCTGAGCACGTTTCATCATACTGTCCGCCACCGCATAACCGCGGGCGATGCTGGATGTTTCAACTATTCCAATGGCAGTAACCATCATATTTTTCTCCTGTTCAGACCCGGCGGATGTGAATACCGCGGCTTTCAATCAAACTTACGATGCCGTCGATGCTGCTGTGTGCCGGACAACCCAGGGCATTTTCATCAACATCGGCAATTACTTCTCCCCGGGCCACCTTTTGGCCAACGGTAACGGTCGGCTTGCCCGGCTGTCCGATATGCGAATCGATGGGGATGATTACCCGATCAATGCTGACCGCAATTGCGGAAAAATAGGCTTTGCGATCATAGGGCGTCAAACCAAGCCGGCGCAGAACCGTCGTGATGGGAATTTCCCGTCCCGAACGGGCCGGATGGACCTCTTTGAACAGATGTTCAAGTTCAGCCGGTGTGCGGGACATCTGTTGTTCGCGCAGCAGTTTTTTGGCATCAACACAGATATTTTTAGGATCGAGTTCCTCCGGGCAGGCGATGTATGAACAGATATTGCACTCGCAGCAATACTGTGCCCACAGACTGATCCGTTCTTTCTCTTCGCTGGTCATCAGCAAAGAACGCATGACCTTGTGCGGTTCGATGGGATAACCCATAATGTAACGCGGACACATCTCGGTGCACATCGAGCACTGATCGCATTGTCCGTGACCGATCCGGGTATAGGTTGAACGGGGCTGGGTTTTCCGCCGCACGAGATAATGATCGGACGGCAGGGCAATCAGTCCGCCCAAAGTTTTGGAAACCGGTGCATTCAGATCAGTAGCGGTTCCGCCCATCATCACGCCACCGGTCAGCAGAACTGCTTCAGCGATGGTCAGCCCGCCGGCGGCTTCAAGGCAGGCCTGGTAGGGTGTACCAATCGGCACTTTAACTGTTACCGGATGCTGCACCGCCCCGGTGACCGTGACATATTTATCGGTCACCGGCTGGTTTTCCATGGCGTGAGCAATATTGATTATCGTCTCCACATTATCAACGACGGCGCCGACCTGCAGCGGAATTCCGCCGGGCGGAATGCGCCGGCCGGTAATTTCATAAACCAGTACATATTCATCCCCGGCCGGATAAACATCTTTGTAAACAAAGAACACAACACCCCGTTTGGCAGCATCGGCTTTAAACTGCACGGCGATATCACGGTTTTTTTCTTTGAGAGCAATGGTCATCTGTTTGGCGCCGGTCAGTTCCTGCATAATTTTCAGACCATCGAGCAGAGCAGAGAATTCCTGCAGCATGGATTCGCGGTCTTTAAACAGGAGCGGTTCACATTCGGCGCCGTTGGCAATAATGTGTTCGACCCGGGCATCCAGTTTTTTATAGGTTGGGAATCCGGCGCCGCCGGCCCCGATAACTCCGGCCTGGCGGATTCGTGATAACATCTCATTTCGCGTCATACTTAGACTCGTATTTTGTTAAGGCAAAAGATAAAGCTGCTTTGAAACTAACTCATTTGACGGTTTATGACATTTGAATTTTCTCTCAGGCCTGAGAAAATAAACATTTTTAAAACTTGAAGGAAGCAGAATAGAAAAGAATACCATTTTATAGCAAATGCGCGACAACCCAAAAGTTTGTGCTTCCAAATTAATCTTCAATTTTTACATCGCCTGTGGCGGAGAGACTATTGGTTTTTATAAACACCCGGTAGAATCCGGCTGAAATTCCATCATTATCCGGGTTCCAGATGACGGTGTGGCAACCGGCAGGTTTTATCTCGTTATTCAATAGTCTTTTAATAACCAGGTTCGATTCATCACGAAGGTATAAACTGACCTGTTCGGATTTTTCCAGACAAAACCGAAAAGTGATACTTCCATTGGCCGGGTTTGGATAAGCCGGGTAAAAAGTATTTAATAAAGTGTCTGCCGGAACGATGACCGGTTCTTTATAGGCTGCCCTTAATGGAATCGTCAGGTCATCACCGCTGTTGCTGTTAATTTTTAAAGTGCCGGATTTGTGCAGTGTATCGTCTGCTATGTAGGAAACCGTGAAGGTATTCAGACTTTTCGTGCTCAGGCTCAGACCGGCCGGGTTTATGGTGAACGGCAAACTGACCGCGGTTTGAAGCTGCAGTTCATTTGCAGAAAAATTATAAACAGTGATGCTCTTGCTCAGAGAATCCTGGATATGGTCTGTGTTAAACAGAATTTCATGTATTGGTGAAATCCAGATATTTGGCCCGAAATAAATATGGTTATAAACTGAGGCGGACCAGTCCTTTTGATCGATCTCACCGCTGAACTGCCCGTTCGCATCTGTTTCGGTGATTCCGCTGATATTCAGATCGGGGTTGTTCAAAAGCTTGCAGCCGGCCAGAAGCAAAAGGCAGAGTATAACCAGATTTTTAAACTTCATAAAATACCTTATTGAAGTTTCCACTTTTAACTGACCGATCTTAACCTTTACGGCAAGCCAATGAAAGGGCAGGTTTTCAGATATTAAAGCCGGGCAGAAATTTGATTGACCGCGGCAGGTCATCCACCAGGATATTTGATTCAAGAGCAGTAATGATTATGCAACCGGGGCAGGTTCACCCGTCATTTTTACAATTTCAAATGATTAAAGATAAATGATGGTAAGGTTGCCTGTCAGCGCAGGCGGCATGCCTCGCGGGGTTAAGCATCGGATTGGCAGGTATGCTACCGTACGACTGGCTCTGGCAGACGCCGAATGGTTAAAGTAACCGTCCAACCGGCGCCGGATGGAGTTGCGCTGAGGGTGACCACCTGGTAGCCCGGTTCACTCACGGGCCAGGCCACACCGGGGAAGCGCCACCCAGCGGCATCTTTGTTCACCGCCAGGTTAAAGGTGCCTGCGGCATCCATGCCGTAAAGGCGCACTCCATCGAATTGGACGCTTGCACCACTGGCGAAGTGGTCGACAGAGGTGACGAAGAGCCATTCCCGCCCCAGAAACGGTAGCTGGACCGCAACCGGGAAGTGGATGGTTTCCTGAGCTGACGAGACAAGCTGGCTAAAGAAGTTGCCGGGCAACTTCCGCTTTCTGTGCTCCACGGTTACAAGCGTAGACCAAAGGACTTCTCCTTTTTCGTTCGAGACGAGTCGTTCTCCGGCCAGTGCGCTCTGCCAGTCGGGCTCGTTGGCCAGCACAAGGCGCACAGGCGCTCCAACTATTGGTGTACTGTCTGCGGCCAAAAGCTTGAGGTGGATCTGAAGCGAAATAGTCTCATCTGCCAGGGCAGGCTCCGTTGCAGCGAGCAGGAGCCAACCTGCCACTGCTGGCAGCCAATATCGTTTCCGATGAGCCGTTTGGGCGGGAGCCTGGGAGAGTTGCAGCACGGTGATGGTGTTTTCCTATGTTTAACGGTTGACGCTTAAACGGATTGCCACAAACGAATTTAACAATTTACACATACACTTGTGTGGCAATTCCGTTTGAAGCGTTGGTTAAACATCTCACTGTAGGAAAGTCCGGATGGTTCCGTGATGCAATAACCTAATGATTTACCCCTCATCATGTGTCTCATGCTATCCAAAATGTAAAAACAGTTTAGAAATTTCAATAAGAATGATAATTGTAATAGCTACTGATAGAAATATGTTGAACTTTGTGATTGTTTTTTGGGAACCGCAAACCTTGTTTATATTTTGTTCAATGTCGCCGATTTTTTCAGAAAATGTACTA
>DYOS01000080.1 GCA_020720405.1 Caldithrix sp.
AATGATGTCTTAATCCCCTATGAATAACGGGGCCATTCTCACATGACTTGGATTAAGGGTAGCTGCAGCATGCACATAGATGTCTTAATCCCCTATGAATAACGGGGCCATTCTCACTGCGAAACAGCATTGACGTCATAACCACAATCCAATGGATGTCTTAATCCCCTATGAATAACGGGGTCATTCTCACTCCACCCCTGCAAACCCTTGCGGCCCTAGGGCTGAAACAGGGTGTTTTGCGGCAGAGCATTTTTTCGATCCCTTCATTTTTATCAATTTGCATATAAAACCACTTAAGTACTTGTTTTATAGTCGTCGCGGCAGAATCTACCGTTAATCAGACTTTCTGCCACATCCAACAGGTCGTAATTTAAGACTTTAAAAGTACAAGACAAGCCCGGTTTGACAATTTTTTGCGGTTTATCACCAACCGCTATCCGGCTTTATGAAATAATCAGGGTGGAATTTATATAAGGCCCGGTGCGCAGCAGACGCAGATTTTTAATCTGTACTTTTTACCGCCTGTGCCGTGTTTAGATTCCGCAACTGAAAACATTGAAGGAAAATATCACTGAGATCTTTGAAAATGCTGAGTTTCGGGATTTCCTTCGGTCTTCTTTCTTTTATCTTACCACTGGCTGGTTGTGATATAGTCATGAATCGCTCTGGCCGCTTTTCTTCCGGCGCCCATAGCCAATATTACCGTTGCGCCGCCGGTGACAATATCCCCCCCGGCAAAAACACCTTTTTTACTGGTTTTCATGGTTTCGCTGTCCACGACAATCGTGCCCCGTTTGGAAATTTCAATTTCCGGGGTGGTTTGGGCGATCAGGGGATTGGATCCGTTACCAATAGCAATTACCGCTATATCAAGATCGAGCAGAAACTCGCTGCCTTCGATGGGAACCGGACGGCGGCGGCCGGAGGCATCCGGTTCGCCAAGTTCCATTTTCATCAGTTTGACTTTGGTCAGTCTTTGCTTTTCATCTCCGATAAATTCGAGAGGGTTAGTCAGAATATTAAATTCAACCCCTTCTTCTTTGGCATGTTTTACCTCTTCAGCCCGGGCCGGCAATTCTTTTTCACTGCGCCGGTAAATAATGGAGGCATGCCGGGCACCGAGTCGTTTTGCTGTACGGACGGCATCCATGGCTGTGTTTCCACCGCCAAAAACACCGATATTTTTGTCCTTACAATCGAGAATCGGTGAATCATAATTTGGGAAATCATAGGCCTTCATCAGATTTACCCTGGTCAGAAATTCATTGGCCGAATAGACGCCGACCAGGTTTTCACCGGGAATACCTAAAAACCAGGGTAAGCCGGCACCAACACCAAGAAACACCGCATCAAAACCTTCTTCTTCAAATAATTCGTCCACAGTGATGGTGCGGCCAATAACCGTATCGGGTATAAATTCCACACCCATTTTTTTCAAGCCGTCAATTTCCTGGCGGACAATTTCCTTTGGCAGACGGAATTCAGGAATTCCATAAACCAATACGCCGCCCAATTCGTGCAGGGCTTCAAATACGGTTACCTGATGTCCCCACTGGGCCAGATCATTGGCACAGCTTAGGCCGGCCGGTCCGCTGCCGACCACAGCTATTTTTTTCCCTGTCGGTGCAGCCAGAGCGGGTATTTGTATCTGTCCGGAATTGCGCTCAAAGTCGGCCACAAACCGTTCCAGATTACCAATGGCCACCGGTTCACCCCGCTTGGCAACCACGCAAACCTGTTCGCATTGCTCCTCCTGTGGGCAAACCCGGCCGCAAATAGCCGGCAGGGCGTTATCCATTTTTATAATCCGCACCGCTTCGCTGAAATTGCCCTCGGCAATTTTGATCACAAAATCTTTTATTTGAATATTGACCGGGCAGCCTTCGATGCAGGTTGGATTTTTGCATTGAAGACAACGCAAGGCTTCTTCCTGTGCCATTTGCGCGGTATAACCAAGATTTACTTCTTTAAAATTTTTATTTCTGACATCCGGCGCCTGCTCAATCATATGGTGCCGTTTGATCTGCATCCGTTCTTTGGGAGTTAACTGCTGCATTGTTTCTACCTACTGATTTTCTGTTTTTAAGGATTCGGCGGCTTTGTCCAGACGGCAATGATGTTCATACGCGGTCAGCGCTGCTTTTTCAACATCGGAGTACGTCCGGTTGCGATCGGCCAGGTTTTTAAAATCAACAAGATGTGCATCAAATTCGGGACCGTCAACACAGGCGAATTTTGATTCGCCGCCCACAACGACACGGCAACCCCCGCACATACCGGTTCCATCCACCATCACCGGATTCAGGCTGACCATGGTTTTAATACCATAGGGCCGGGTCACTTCGGCTACGGCGCTCATCATCGGAATCGGGCCGATAGCCAATACAAAATCAATCTTCCGACCCTGATCAAGCAATTCTTTTAATTTCTGGGTCACAAAACCGTGGAATCCATAGGAGCCGTCATCGGTGGTAATATAGGCTTCGTCGCTGACCGATTTCATTTCCTCTTCGAGGATGATCATGTCTTTGGATCTGGCGCCATTGATGGTAATAACAAAGTTACCGGCCTGTTTTAAGGCTACCGCCGTGGGATAAGCGATGGCGCTGCCGACGCCGCCGCCGATACTGACCGCAGTGCCGAAATTACTGATATGCGACGGATCGCCCAATGGACCGACGACATCCAGAATGGTATCTCCGGCTTCTTTGGCATTCAGGGCTTTGGTGGTTTTACCGATGCCCTGCACGATGATGGTAATTGTGCCCCGGTCGTTATTGCTGTCAGCAATGGTCAGCGGAATACGTTCTCCGTGATCATCGAGGCGGATGATGACGAATTGCCCGGCTTTTCTTTTTCTGGCGATGCGGGGCGCTTCAATCTCGAACCGCTTGATATTTTCCGCAAGAAATTCTGCTTTTACGATTTTAAACATACTGTCCTTTCCAGGTCTGTCCCAATTCCAAAGCACCCGGTTTTTTGTGCTAAGTCCGGGCTGATTGTTTAGCTATTATCATGCCACCCTGAGTGATCGGATTTATTTTAGCATACTGCAATTTTTGCTGCCGGTTAATAGATATGGTGAATCGGAAACGGGCTGATTATCCGGGCAGACCAGTTTCTGCTTTTAAGGTGCTTTGTAATAATAATAGTTTGTTTTTATTGGGTTTGATAGTATTAAACAACTCTTACAAAGGCTATTGCCTGTCAAAATTAAAAACCTATTAAATTTTACGGGCCTACCTGAAAATTATCTGAAGCGGTGCGTTTTCAGGGCGAAGCAAATTTGGAATCAACCTGGGTGAAAACTGATCATCTTTACTTTCGCAGATTTAGGAATCAATCCGGTAATTACAGGTTGCGGATGAACATTTTTCCGGCCAGTTGTTTGACATGATCCAGCAGTTCGAGGGTGAGCAGTACACTCAGAGTTTCCGCGATCGACAAGCCTGTTTTCAGGGCAACCTGATCAATATGCAGGGGTTCATTATCCAGAACATCATAAACCTGCTGCAGTGATCCATCCAGTTTGACCGGCGGCCGTTTCTCTTTTTCAGCCTGCCGGCCGGTGATGGGATTGATTTCGTTCAGAATATCTTCGACCGACTGAACCAGCTTGGCGCCCTGTTTGATCAGACGATTTGTACCGGAACTTTGCTCGGAGGTAATGGCTCCGGGGACAGAGAAAATTTCCCGGTTCTGATCGAGAGCGTACAAAGCCGTGATCAGGGCTCCGCTTCGGGATCCGGCTTCAGTAACCAGTACACCTAAACTAAGCCCGCTGATAATCCGGTTCCGTTTCGGGAAATTGCCGGCATCGGGGCCCGTGCCCATTACATATTCGGAAAGCATCAAACCTTCGTTGGCGATCCGTTCGGCCAGTTCCCGGTTCTGGGCCGGATAGTTGATATCAAGACCATTTCCAAGAACGGCAATTGTTTTTTGCCCTGCCTTCAGGGCTGCCTGGTGCGCAATGGTATCGACACCGCGGGCCAGACCGCTGATAATTCCGTACCCGGCATTGGCCAGAGCGGTACTAAAGCGCCCGGTGACCATTTTCCCATAACCGGTAGGATTCCGGGTTCCAACGACAGCGATATAATTTTCGCGCAGAGCAGACAGATCGCCTTTAAAAAACAGAAAGGCCGGCGGATCGTAAATTCTTTTCAGGGTTTCCGGATAGACCTCATCCCAAAAAGTCATCACACTGCAACCGTGCTTTTTCATCCGTTCAATCTGATCTGCAGCGAAGTTTGGGTCTGTACTTTCTTTAATCTTTTCAGCCGTCAGTAAATCGATGCCCTCGGTTTGGATCAGTTCTCTGGCTGGTGCCTGAAGAACAGCGGCGGCTGTCTTAAATTTTGATAATAATTTACGCAGGCGGGTCGGTCCGATACCCGGAGCTGAGGCCAGTGTCAGCAGCGCTTCGAGTTCGGATTGGTCATAGCCGGGGTCAAAAATCATTTTCCTGCTGCCCGGCGGTTTCGATCAGGTCAAAAAGCCGGTCTTTTAATTGATCAAGCTGCCACCCGGAAACCGCCGAGATGGGCATTACTTTTAGCCGGGTGCGGAGTTTTATCTGAGGGTTTTCATCGCCCCACAAATCGCATTTGGTCAGTACAACCATAGCCGGTTTTTTCAGGAGCATCGGGCTAAACCGGCCCAATTCAAGCTTCAGGGCTTTAAGGGTTTGCGCTGGATTTTCATCGGAGCTGTCAATAAGATAAACCAGAGCCCGGGTGCGCTCGATATGGCGCAAAAACTGGTGCCCGAGACCTTTTCCTTTGCTTGCCCCTTCGATTAAACCGGGAATATCAGCCATGACAAAACTTTGATATTCGCGGTGCGTGACAATACCAAGATTTGGTTCGAGGGTCGTAAACGGATAATCGGCAATTTTGGGTTTGGCTGCGGTCAGCCGGGAAAGCAGAGTTGATTTTCCGGCATTTGGTTTCCCAACCAGCCCAATATCGGCAATAATTTTTAATTCCAGTTCAATATTTCGTTCTTCACCCGCTTTTCCAACTTCCCACTCGCGGGGCGCCTGGTGTGTTGAAGTAGCAAAACAGGCATTGCCTCTTCCGCCGCGTCCGCCTTTGGCCACGGTCAGGATTTGGCCTTCTTCGGTTATATCGCCCAATATCTGACCGCTGTCGGCATCTCTGATCAGCGTGCCCAACGGCACTTCGAGTAAAATATCTTCCCCGCTTTTACCATCCCAGTTCGAGCCCATGCCATGCTGGCCGCGATTAGCTTTGTATTCCCGGCGGTAGGTATAATCGCGCAGGGTTCGAAGCTGTTTATTACCGCGCAGGATAATACTCCCGCCGCCGCCGCCGGTGCCGCCATCGGGGCCGCCTTTCTCAATATACTTGGCGCGGTAAAAACTGACGCAACCGCTTCCGCCGTTACCGGCCCGGACATAAATCCGGACAAAATCGACAAACATAACTTACAGTGTCCCCGAAATGCCAAAACGGTGGGTCGACCCTAAAAATCCGTAGGCAGAGTATGAATAATCCAGCCGAAAGCCATGAGTAATTATACCGAGACCGCCTGAGACACCGGCAAAACGGCTGTCCTGGTGGACATTCAAACTGGAATGGATCTGGTTATCATAACCCATTCTCAACCGGACCGAGGGACTTACCGTAAACTCACCACCAAAGGCAAAATGGCTGAAACGATCAAAGAATTTATTTGAATTTTGATTAAGATTGGTAAAGCTAAAAGCCAGTTCCAGAGGCAGATGGGCCAGCTTCTTGGAAAATCCGCCTCTGAGCGTCATTGGCAAAGCCTCACGGCTGCTGCCGTAGTATTCAAAATTTTGTCCCACGTTAAGCAGGGCCACCCCGATATACAGGTCTTCCTGAAATTTGGCCTTGTACAGCAGTCCAAAATCAAAAGCATAAGCAGATGCATTATAATCCTGAATATCCGAATAGATATATTTACAGTTCAGGCCATATTTAAAACCCTGGCCCAGCGTGTCAGCCAGACCAACGGTTAAAGCCAGGTCATTAGCGCTAAAAGTCTGCCCGGTCTCAACGGCATTTTCATCGGTTTCCTTAAATTCGCCATAATTCATAAAGGTCGCCGAAACGGAAAGATAGCCCAGTTTTTCCCTGCGGAAGCCGAAGGCAGCATATCCGCCGTTTATATCGAGCAAGTAATTTGTAAAAGCATTGGAATAGGTAGTCTGATCAAGATCAGCCATACCAGCCGGGTTCACCGTGTTAAAACCGATATCATCGCGCATCGTGGTAAAAGCATTGGCCATGGCCGCGCCGCGCGGATGGAAACCGGTTCTTAAAAACTCAAAGGCTTTGGTTTCCGTTTCTCCGGCTCCGGCCGGAAGGGTGATGAGCAGAGAAATCAAAAGCAGTTTAATTATTCTCATGTAAAATCCTATTTAAAATCTTTTCCTGATTAACCGAACCGAGAAAGCGGTCAAAATCGACCCGCTCCAGGTTTCGGATAGGTTCACCTAAAAAGCGTGAACCAATTTCTTCAAATTTAGCCGGAATATCGCTTACAAAATAGCGATGCCAGCCGGACTGACCATCTTTTTTTAGCAAATCATTTTTCTCCAGGATAAGCCGGGCCGCCTGGGCAGTTTCCTTTCCGGAATCGATGAGCCGGACCTGACCGCCGACAACCTTCTTTATGGCCTCGGATAACAACGGATAATGGGTACAGCCAAGAATAAGTGTATCAATTTTTTCCTGTATTGGTTCGGCCAGATATTTTTTGAGGGTCAGCAAGGTTACCTCATTGTCCAGCCACCCTTCTTCAACCAGACTGACCAGCAGCGGACAGGCCTGGCCGCTGACACTAGCCTGCGGCCGGAGATGTTCAATTTCACGGTGGTAAGAGGCACTGTTGATGGTTGCCGTTGTCCCGATTACACCAATATGTCCGGTTTTGGAAGTACGCACCGCAGTTTCTGCACCGGGCTTCACCACACCGATGACCGGTATTTCGAGATATTTATCCAGAATATCAAGGGCATACGAGGAGGCCGTATTGCAGGCCACAATTAAGGTTTTGATATCAAACTGGCGCAAAAACTCGGCATTTTCCAGGGAATACTGCTGAATAAGGCGTGGTGATTTTGTACCGTAGGGCACGCGGGCCGTGTCGCCGAAATAGACAATATTTTCATGCGGTAAAAGTTTTATCAGTTCTTTAACGACGGTAAGGCCGCCAATTCCGGAATCAAAAATTCCAATCGGTTTTTCCATCAGATCGCGCTCTCAATATCCTTTTTATATTTTTCAATTCCGCTGTAAATCGCATCGGCAATTTTTACCTGGCTGGCTTTCTGGCGCAGGATTTTCGATTCATATTTATTTGAAACAAAGCCTAATTCGATGAGAATATTGGGCATTGTTGCCCCGACCATAACCCAGAACGGGCCTTGTTTTACGCCACGGCTGTGCAAATCGAGCACTTGCAGGCGCTGGTGCATAGCATCCTGTACTGAGGAGGCCAGGTACTTGCTCTGACGCATAAAAGCATTTTGTGCCATCGTCGCCAGTACAAAATTGACCCCACTATATTTTTCTTTGTCACTGCTCTCTTCAAACTGAATCGCTTCATTCTCCTTTAGTACCACATCCTTGGCTTTTTCATCCTTATCTGCACTTAGAAAATAGGTTTCAAAACCACGGGCGTTTTTATTCGGATTACTGTTGCAATGAAGGCTGACGAATAGTTTGCCATTTGCTTCATTTGCCATCTTTGTCCGCTGCCAGAGCGGAATGAATACATCCGTGCTGCGGGTATAAACTACTTTAATAGCGGGCATTCGTTCTTTGATCAATTCACCCAATTTCAGGGCAAGCGGCAGAACAATATCCTTTTCTTTTACCCCGTCATAGCCAACGGCTCCGGGATCTTTTCCGCCATGACCAGCATCGACAACGATGGTTTCGATCAGCCATTTTTTCTTTTGTTCTTCCAAATCCTTTTTTGTTTCATCTTCGACAGCCAATGTATCACTTATGCGGAGATTGATTAAAATTTCCCGGCCATTATTTTCGAGATGAATATCCCGTGAGATAACCGGTTTTTTCAATTTAAAACCAATGGAAATGATGGTTGGAAAGCTGGTCACCTTTATATCTGAAATAATACCTTTACAGGGTGTGGCTTCGAGTGATTTTGGATCAACCTTGCCACCCAGAATTTCAAGGTAGAACCAGTCATTCGAAATTTTATGGGTTATTTCCGTTTCCCTATATTCCTTATCGGCAAAAACATGGATCAATGTTCCGTTTTCCATCGCCGACATAACAATGTTGGTCAGGCTGACATCCTTCTGGCCAATGCTAAAGGTAAAACCTGATTGATCAAATTCCATCTGGTGGGAGGTATATTTACTAAAGACGTCGGCCAAAACCAGGGCCGGAACCCATAATTCCCCATTTTCCCAAAGCGGTTCCTGCAGGAAATGTAAAAGCTGCTCATTTAAAATAACAAATCCATTTTCCGCGGTAAATGTAGCCCGGTCCTGCCCAATATAAATTACAGTCTTACGCTTTTGGCTATTTGTAAAAATACCGTAATTATTCTGTGCGGCAAACTCGGTAAAATCCAGTAAAATTATGCCCCGGTTTAGCCGGGTACGAATCATTGCTTCAGAATTATTTATCCGGTTTATAATTTTGAGCTTTGGTGAATCCTGGCTTGAAGCGCCAAACAATTTAAAGGGTGTCAGCCAGTTGGCCAGCAGGTAACCAGCAAGTGCTGTGGTGGTTTTTATAAAATCACGTCTGAGTATTTTCATTTGAATTAATAAATACCGGTTTTGTATAATGAACGGCTTTGAAAATTACCGATCCGGATGGTCTAATTCAACCTGCTTTATTTAAATCAGTTCATTATTACAGGGGTGCTTATGGTTTTATTAAATGTTCAGAAAATCGAAAAGAAATTTGGTGATTTTAGGGCGGTTTCCGATGTCAGTTTTAATCTTGAAGGTGGTAAAATTTATGGCCTTCTCGGGCCGAACGGAGCTGGCAAAACAACAACCATCCGCATGATTATGAATATTCTCGTACCGGATTCCGGGTCCATTGAGTTTTTTGGACAAAAAATGAGTGATGACTTGAAAAATCGGTTGGGTTATTTGCCTGAGGAAAGAGGACTTTACCCAAAAATGAAAGTGCTACCGCTCCTTCAATTTTTCGGTGAAATGCATGGCCTGACCGCTGCTGAAGCAAAAAAACGAGCTGTGTTCTGGTTGGAAAAGCTTGAAATATCAGACAAATCCAGTCTAAAAGCTGAGGAACTATCCAAAGGACAACAGCAAAAAATTCAATTTATTTCCGCAATTATTCACAACCCTGAACTGCTTATTCTTGACGAGCCTTTTACCGGTTTGGACCCGGTCAATGTAAATTTGTTTAAAGATATTATTCTGGATTTAAAAAAAGAGAACCGGGCGATCATTTTTTCAACTCACCTGATGGAATCGGCAGAGAAACTTTGCGATGAGGTACTGATGATCAATCAGGGTAGAAAAGTTCTTGACGGCCCGCTAAAGACCATTCAACAGTCTTATGGGAAAAAAACCATTCTGCTGGAATACAGCGGTGACCAGCAGATAATTGAGCAGCAGGAAATGGTTTCCAGTGTAAATAATTATGGCAATTATGCAGAGATTATTCTTCACGATAATTATTCGTCTGATGATTTTCTACGGAAAATCTGCCCTGTATTAAGTGTGCATCGTTTTGAGGCGGCCAGAACAAGCCTGAATGATATTTTTATTTCGATCGTGAAAGGAGAAAACCATGTCTAAGATCTGGACTTTGGTCAAGCGGGAATACAGCGAATCCGTGTTCAAAAAAAGTTTTATCATCATGACCATTATTACACCGCTCTTGCTTGTTGCCATGGGTATTATTCCAAGCCTGCTGGTCATGATGGAAACAGAAGATCAGGTTCGGTTACGGATTCTGGACAGAACAGGTAAACTATATGAACCCTTTAGCTCTTCCCTCCAGGATACACTGCAGAATGGTCAGCCCCGGTTTGTTCATGAGCTTTCCGAAACAAATGATTCCAGCGCAGTTCTGCTTGGTAAAAATCTGGTCGAAACCCAGGCTATTGATGGATTTCTGATAATCCCAAAAGATGTTTTTAGAAGAAATCAGATCACCTATTTTTCCAGAAACGTTGCCAATTTTGATGATACGAATCTTATTGAATCAACCATACAGAACCTTGCCGATCAGCACCGGATTAAAAATTCTGGTCTGGATGCCGGTATTATTAATGAACTCACGGCTGATATCAGACTGAAAACCATAAAAATTACCAGCGAGGGAACGGAATCGGAACGGGGATTTGGGGAAGAATATCTGAGCACCTTTATTCTGGTTTTAATTATCTATGTCACGCTACTGATCTATGGCAACTCGGTGATGAGATCAATTGTTCATGAAAAATCAAGCCGGATAATCGAAGTGCTTCTGTCTTCGGCCAACCCTTTTCAATTAATGGCCGGTAAGATTTTAGGTCAGGGCTTTGTCGGTTTTACACAATATTTATTATGGTCATTGACTGGTATCGGCTTAGTTTTGTTCGGTTCTAAGGCTCTTCCGGTTTCTTCAAATTTTCTTAAAATGGATGCGATGATATTTGTTTATTTTATCATCTTTTATATTCTGGGTTATTTTATTTTTGCCACCTTATATGCCGCAGTCGGCGCCATTTCGAACAGTGAGCAGGATGCCCAGCAGATGGCAACACCGGTGGTATTTATGCTTATCATTCCGATTATGATTATTGGTTTTCTGGTAAAAAGCCCGGATAGCTCTTTAGCAATTACGCTTTCCATGATACCTTTCTTTTCTCCAATCATCATGTTTGCCCGAATAAACCTGTCCAACCCAGGGTTTTTACAAATTGGTACATCCATTCTGATACTTATACTGAGTACTGTCTTTTTAATTTGGATAACCGGGAAAATATTCAGAGTAGGTATTTTAATGTATGGCAAGAGGCCAACACTACCAGAGATTATTAAGTGGATTAAATATTAAAAGGGACAAAATACTAAAAAAAAAGGCTGCCAACAGGCAGCCTTTTTCGTTTTTTCTAAGTTGACTTAGAATCCAACATTCAATGAGAACATACTCTGGGCATCGAAGTACTGATCGTTGCGGAAGGCATAATCAACACCAAGCATTGTACCGCCGACATTGTATTTAAAACCGGCACCAAGGGTGAAGGTATACAACTGATCTAAAGCATCTGTGTTATTGGTGTAGAGGTAGCCACCGCGCAGAGCAACCATGTTATTCCATGTGTATTCTGCACCAAATTTCATGGCATCGTTTTCGACGTTATTATTCTGGAATACACCACTGACCAATAACTTGTTCTGCTCATTGACGGCAAACTGGTAGGCAAGACCCATTTCCAGGTTAGCCGGCAACTGGTTAGAGGCAGCGGCAATATCATAGAATTCCAAACTACCGTCGATTAAACGAATCTGGCGGGTCAGACCCGAACCCGAATACTGCATATTTGTACCAATATTCTTCATAACTACACCAAAGGAAACACCTTCGATGCCAGCGATGTTTTTATATTGAATACCCATATCAAAGGCAACTGCAGTTCCGGAAACCCGGGGGAAAGACTCATGGATAATCTTTGCCGTTAAACCAACCTGAATTGAAGCAGTCAGTTTATTGGCATAGGTCAGACCAATGGTTGCCCAGGTCGGATTGAACGTAGCACCAGAGCTGCCGTCCATATCCTGCTGAGTGGTTTGAGAAATGCTGCCAAAATCAAAACTTTTAATGTCAAAGCCAAGTACCCCAAAATTGCCCATGCTGACGCCCAGGCCGAGATAATTGACGTTGATACTGTTAAAAATAGTGTTTCTGGTAAACATACCGTTAAAGGACGATTCCATATTGGAAAGACCGGCCGGGTTCCAGTACAGGGCGTCAACACCGCTTGTGTAGACAATATTGGCTCCACCCATTCCCAGATCCCGTGCTCCAACAGGCTGTTGGAGCTGTGTACCGGCTGCTGAACCGATTCGGTCTGCATCACCGGCAAACAGCGGCACAGAAATAAACAAACAGAACACGAGTACTGCCAGTATCCCGTATTTTCTATTTAATTTTATCATAACTTACTCCCTATCTTATTATTTCGACCAAACAAACAGCAATACATATTAATAGTATTGCAGAATTTGCTGCGGTTGAACAATAAAGACTTTCACAACTTTTGTCTTGTTAATTGGAGCAGGCATATCGATATGAACGATGTAAACACCGCTGGCTACCGGCAGGCCGCTTTCGTTCAGCAGATCCCACTGCATAAACTGGCTGACATCATTTTTCTCCAGCTTTCTGACCTGTGTTCCACCCAGGTTGAATACTCTGAAGGTTGCCTTTTCGGGCAGATGGTTGAAAGTCACAAAATGGCTGAAACGATTAGTCTCAAGCGCATTATCCCCGTAATAAGGATTCGGGAATACATTGATCTTCTCCACATCC
>DYOS01000081.1:0-10226 GCA_020720405.1 Caldithrix sp.
GATCCGCTTTTCAAAAATACTGAGCAGTTTGTGCAGCAGACGAACATCGCGCTGCTCGGCCATAGCCCGGCTCAGCATTCGCCGGAAACGGGTAATAAACTGCTCGTAACCGTCACGCGGTACAAAATCGACCAGCTTGATGGCCCGCAGTAAATGCTCGTAATAATTTTCTAATTCCTCGCGACTGGCTAATTCAAATTCATACCCGGTTTCCACTTCGTTCATCTGCGAAAAAAAGGTGTGGGCATAGAGCAGGACGGCCTGCGCTAAATTCAGCGCCGGATTTTGTGTAGCTGTAGGGATAGAGGAATGCAGCTGGCATTTGAGCAGTTCCTCGTTGGTCAGTCCCGTGCTTTCCCGGCCGAAAACAATGGCCACCGGATGATCAAGTGCTACCGGCATCAATTTCTCTGCAATCTGCTGCATCGAAAAAAACGGAAAGGAAAAATGACGCTGGCGCATGGTCGTGGCCACGGTCAGACGCATGCCGTTCAGGGCATCGTCGAGTGAGGTGCAAACCCGGGCCTGTTTGACCACCTCCATCGAGCGGTGGGCCAGCCATTCAATTTCCGGGTCGCGCAAATCCAGCGGATTAACCAGAATCATTTTATGGAAGCCGTTGGCTTTCATGGCCCGGGCGCTGGAACCGATATTAGCCGGGGTCTCGGTGCCGACAAGGACAAAATGCAGGTTTTCCCGGATGCGTTCAAAGGCCGCACTAAGCGGCGTTCGCCATTCCTGTTCACTCATAATTCATAACCGATGCGTTCCACAATTTCAATTTTTTCAGGGCTGACTTCAGCCCGGTAGGGCAATATTTCCACGCCGTTTTTGAAGGCTTCAACCAGTGCTGCCGCATAATCCGGATCTATACTTTTAGCTGGCTTAAAAATATGGCCATCGCTGCGCTGGATAAGAAAGAGCATTACCGCCCGGTGACCCTGACTGACCATTTCGCCCAGCTCGTAAAGATGCTTACGTCCCCGTTCGGTTACCGCATCGGGGAACTGGTAATGGCCGTCATTTTCAACCAACGAGACATTTTTAACCTCCACATAACATAGCCGCTCACCGTCTTCCAGTAGCAGATCGATGCGAGAATTCTTACCGTATTTCACTTCCCGGCGCAGCGAGGCATAGCCGCCCAGCTCTGGAATTGCCCCCGATATGATGCCCTCAGCCACGATGGCGTTGGCCCGGTGGGTGTTGATGCCGATCCAGCAAATGCCGTTGTGGATCATCTCCCAGGTAAAACGGGTTTTGCGTTCCGGATTATCCGCCGGACTTAAAGCGACACGCCAGCCCGGGGTTTTGCAGGTTTTCATACTGCCGGTATTGGGACACAGGGCGGTGACGTATTCACCAGAGTCGAGCTTCACATCGGCTAAAAATCTTTTATAGCGCTGGATTAAAACCCCGCTTACAAGAGGCAGATCAAAATTCATCCATATCCTTTTAGGGCAATATATTTATCCGGTCAGCGGGACAGGAAGGAGCCTTTCCCGGTTGGAAATATAGGGCTGAAGGTTCATTTTTTCTAATATGGGATCGGGCCGGCGGTTCAAAAAAAACGGCCTGCCGGATTTGGGCAGACCGTTTTCGCGGGGAGGAAGATCAAAGTTATTTGAGCAGGGTCATTTTACGGATTTCACTCCGCTCTCCGGCTTGCAGACGGTACAGGTAAACGCCGCCATCCTCCACCCCGGCATAAAGCGCATCACCCTGGCGGACCAGGCTTTGTACAGAATGACCAAATGAAGTATTTACATTGATCCACTGGCTCTTTGCCGGTATAGCAATACTCAAAATAATCGTCAAAACGGTTATGATAAAACGCATCTTACCTCCCTGTTATCTGATGTTTTCGTTTTTTCGGAGCATAAAAGGCGTACGGATCCAGGACAATAGGTCAAATGCCGTATTTTAAAGCTGTGGCAGGATGATTCAATCCGAACCCTGAAATCGAAAATTTGTCATTTGATTCTCCCGGCACTTATCTTTAGCCCAACCTGCGGTTACATCAGATTCTGTGGAAACTGGTTTATCATCCGCAGTGCGGCCGCCGGATTCTTTCCGCCGGGCGGAGAAAACCCATTTATTCAATTGAAAAAAGTTGATCTACGATGCATAGAATAAATATAAATTTTCTCATCATCCTTTGGTTTGCCGGGTTGCAGGTACAGGTTAAGGCCACCGACATCGCTATTTATTACGGGCCGGGTGCCTGGTTGGACGGCATCACCGCCTTCGAAAAATTCTGCGACTGGAAAGGCATTTCCCACGCCCGGATTACACCATTGCAAATCAATACATCCGGTTTGACCGGCAATTTCAGCGGCATCTTCTTCCCCGGCGGGGATGCTTATGGTTACAAGCTGGCCATAAACGCAAATGGTCTGCAGAATATCCGCAACCTGGTTAATACGGGCGGTTTTTATATCGGCATCTGCGCCGGGTCGTATTTTGCCTGCGATTCCATCGAATGGGAAGGCGCAGAATACGATTACCAGCTTGACCTGTTCAACGGCTGGGCGCGCGGCGCTATCGATGCTATTGCACCCTGGGCCGACTACACCATGACCGATCTGAGCTTTAATCTGAATGAACCGGTTAATTATTATTCCGCCGGCAGCGGCACAATTCTTTATTACGGCGGTCCGGTGTACCAGCCAAAAGCCGGACAGGAAATGGATACGCTGGCCACCTGGAATGCCTGGTTTAATCTTCCGGCTATGGTCAGTTTTACCTATGGCAGCGGGCGGGTTCTTTTTTGCGGTCCGCATCCGGAAATTGAGGAGGACAGCGACCGCGATAGTACATCCTTCGCTGATGAACTGAATGATAACGGTTCGGACTGGCCCTGGCTTTGGACGGCGGTGGATTGGGTAATGGGCCGGCCGCTCAGCCATCCCTATTTCTGGATAAATGAATTTCATTATGATGACAGCGGCAGCGATGACGGCGAATTTGTGGAACTGGTTGTCCCGGCAGATTTCAACGATTACCCGAATCTTCATTTGACCCTGTACGATGGCTTGAGTGGTCAACCTTATCAGTCATTTTCCGGCACGGAATTTCAACCCGGCGGCTCACAGGATGGATACACATTTTTATTCAGGGATATATACGGTTTGCAGAATGAGCCGGGCGGTCTGGCCCTCGATTACCGCAGTCAGCTTATTCAGTTTTTAGGTTATGAGGGTACTTTCAGTGCTGTATCCGGTCCGGCGGCAGGACTCACCTGTACCGCTATTGATAAAAGTGAGGATGAATCCGTGCCGGAGAATTATTCGCTTCAGCTTAGCGGAAACGGGAAAATCTACCGTGATTTTATTTGGACCGATCCGGCACCGGCAACAAAAGGCAGTATCAATTCAAACCCGCTGCATGACCAGTCCCTGCCGGTTGAGCTGCTCACTTTTGCAGCCAAACAGGTTGCACGGGGTGTCCGGTTGGAATGGGTTACCGCCTCCGAGCTTAATAATCTTGGTTTTATTCTGGAGAGAACAAGTCCGGATTTTTTGATGACTATCGCCACCTACCGGGATAATCAAGAACTGGCCGGACAGGGTACAAATTCTGCCGGACATACTTACCAATTCCTGGATCAGGAAATATTTCCCGTTCCGGTGACTTACCGCTTAAGCTCGGTTGATTACAACGGCGGGGTTCAGATTTTAAGAGAAATTTATTTTTCAGCGGCTGATCCGTTCCGGCTCGATGGACAGTCACCCAATCCATTTAATAGCCTGACGCATTTTCATTTTTATATTCCGGAGGCGGGGAAAATTACGCTGACCTTGTTTGATGCAAGAGGGGCGCGGATCGAAACCCTGACCAATTCGTTCTCTGAATCCGGTTCGGCAGATGTTCGTTTCGAAGCCTCGGGTCTGGCCAGTGGTATTTATTTTTATCAGGCTTACTTCAATTCCGGTTTGCAGCGTGAATCCGTTTCCGGCAAAATGCTCCTGCTCCGATAAAACACCAATCCTGCCCATCCTTTAATTCACTTTTTTATCACACAAAGGCACAAAGAAAACTAATCCCATTTTTCCTTCGTGATCTCCGTGGCCTGGTGTGCGACTGGTCTTTCAGATCAGCTTGTGGCGGATGGCCTTGTTTACGGCGCGCATTTTATTGTCGACCTGCAGCTTGCGGTAAATATTTTCTATATGTTTCCGAACCGTGGCCGGTGAGATATACAAATTTTCAGCGATTTCATGGTAATCAAGACCCTGGCTGAGCTGTTCGAGCACATCGATTTCTCTTTTACTCAAATCAAAATCTTCACCTTTGCCGGACATCTCCAGCCGTTCCGGGTGCCGTAGAATCTGCAGCGATTTGGCCGCGATGGAGGGCGACATTGGTGCTCCGCCTTCAACAATCAGGCGGATCGATTCAAGCAGCCGGCCGGCCGGTTCATCCTTTAGCAGGTAGCCCATGGCTCCGGCCTGTATAGCGTGGAATATTCTCTGCTCATCATCAAAAACCGTAAGAATAATAATCTTTATTTGCGGATACAGTTCAGCGACCCGGGCGGTTGCTTCAATTCCATCCATAACCGGCATTTCAATATCCATCAGAATCACCTCGGGATGGTTCTGAGTCTGCAGAAGACGCAGCAGATCAGCGCCGTCCGTGGCCCGGAACCGGAATTCAATCTGATCCGGAAAAAGATCAAGTTTTTCTTTGATCGATTTGGCCAGGAAATGGTTATCCTCGGTGATGGCAACTTTTATCGGCATGTAATTTCCTGATTAGCCGGTCTTCATGGTTTGAAGCCCAATCGGTGCAAAATGCCTGCAAAATCAAAAACCAGCAATACGGCATATGACTTAATTAAGACTGATTTCGATGGCTATTTCCGTTCCGGCTGGGCTGCTGCCAATGGTAAATTTTCCACCGGACTCGGTGCAGCGTTGCTCCATAATGCTTAATCCGCTGCCGGGTTGAATCAGGGATTTGTCAAATCCGTTACCGTTGTCGGTATATTTCATCATCAACCGGTCTTCTACTTCAGCGATGAGCAGAGTAATACGGCTGGCAGCAGTATGTTTTAAGGTGTTTTGAAAAGCCTCCTGGAAGATCCTGTATAGATTCAGAAGCTGCATGGAGCTGAGACTGAGCGGCCGGGTTACCTGGTTCTGAATCTCCACTTCAAGCTGTCTGACATGATTGATTATCTGCAGACGCAGTTCATTCAGTTTAAGAATCAAGGCATCCAGGCTGCCTTCTTCGTGGCGCATAGCCCAAACCGTATTACGCAATTCAGCCAGAGTAGTCCGGCCAAAAACACCGAGATCGCTGACCCGTTGCTGCACCTCGGCCGGACTTTTCAGATAGCTCAGATTATCCATTGAGCTGATCATAAAGGTCAGCTGCGAACCGATATTGTCATGCAATTCACGCGAAATGCGCAGCTTTTCCTGGGCTATGCTCTGCTCAAACTCGGCTTGTTTGATGCGGTTAGTCAATTCCAGTTCCTGGCGGATTCGGTCGCGCTTTAAAGCCTGATATTTGTAAATCACAAAAATCAGGATGAGCAGGGTCAGGACGACGCCGGTCAGAATATAGTTGCGGGTATTGCTCAGTTTCAGTTTGAGCAGGTTTTCGGCAATCTGGCGGTCTTTTTTCTCGGCTTCATACTCAATCTGCAATTCAGCAATTCGTTGATTGGTCTGTATATTAACCAGGCTGTCATTAAAAACCTTAAATAATTTCTGATTACGCCAGGCCTGGTAATAATCCTGTTTTCGTTCATAAATCTCGGCCAGCCGTTCAAAGCAGTAGGCGGCCTGGTAGTTATGCTCCGAAGTCCCCGGAAGGGTGATGTATTTCTGATAATAATGCCCGGCTGAGTCAAGACGGCCCTGCTGCAGATACAGGTCACCCCAGAAAACCGTATTTTCCGATCGGCCGTAATTGCCCTTCTGCCGGTTGCGGTACCAGTCGCTGAGGTGAAGCAGACTGGCAGCTTCGCTGAATTCATTCCGCATCAGGTGAATACCAACCAGTTTATTCAAACTGAACGGGATGCCGATGGTGTCATTCCGGGCTGTTTTCAGGGTCAGCGCTTTTTGATAATAATAACTGGCACTATCCCGGTTTCCGCCCATCTCATGCAGTACACCATAGTTATCATAAAGCGTCGATAATTTATCCCGGTAATCCTCAGTTTCGGCAATGCGCATTCCGGCCCGCATATATTCCATGGCTTTTGGCAAATCACGGCGTTTCATCTGATAACCGAGTTCGCCGAGTGTTGCTGCAACCTCATCCGGCCGGTTGAGCTTTTCCAATAAATCGAGCGCTTTGAGGTGGGCGGCCACGCTTTCTTCATATTTACCATTGAGGTACATGGCCAGGGCCAGATTCTGCAGGGACCGGGCCTGTCCTGCCTCATAATTCATCTCATCAGCGCTGTGGACAGCTTTAGTGAAGAGCTTTACCGAGGCCCGGATATTTGAAAATATATAGTCGCTGCTCAGGTTATTGACCGAGTCGATCTGCGCTTTACTGAACTGGGCAGATAACGGCAGAATGCTGATAAAGAGCAGAGAAAGTATAAGTCTGAACGCAATGGCCGACCGGTTTGCAGGCCGCTGGTGGTTAATAATTATGGTCAGCATATATGAATATAAACCGTTATTGATAAAATAACATCCGCCGGAGGCCCTGATCCGCAGTTTTATCAATATGCCGCCTCGCGGAAAGTTCAGGGCAGGTAGAGCGCCATTTGCCCGTGTTTGGGCAGGGCTCTGTAAACTGCAAGCGCATCGTCCTGGCTTAAAGTGATTTCCAGTTTATTTCCGGGCTGGATGCGCCGGCCTGTGATTAGTTGACTAAAAGCCCGCTGCCACTCGGCAGCATATTGGCGGAAGTGTACTTTTCGCCTGTTTAGCCAGCCTTTCAGACCTACCGGTTCATTTTGCTTCAGGTAGAGCAGAAAATCCTTATCAAACTGCAGGTAAACAAATATGTCTTTTTTGGGTGGCCGGACCGGTTGGTACAATTCCTGGTTGGCCTCGGCCGTGTCTTTCGGGGCATTTTTAACCATGATGGGAATTTTTGCGGTTGAACCCCAGCCGTATTGCAGGATAAATGGTTTTGATAAATCAGCCGCCAGCGAGTCCGTATTAGTTAAATGACGGTATTGCAGGGCATATTCTTCAATCCGGCACTGGCGCAGGGTCACACCCTTAACATCAAGAATGACCATACTATCGCGCAGATTCACGGTCATGCCAATTGAATCGGCCTTTACTTTTTCCAGCTGGGTCAGGTAGAAAGAATTTTCCAGTTGAAGGTTTTTCTGCAAACCTGATTCTGTGGAGGCCTTTGAGTAAAAGGTAAAGGCCGGTAGAATTACAAAAATGAGCAGAACCAGAATGGGCATCGCCAGGAGCAGAGCCGGCAGTAAAACCGGTCTGGCCCGGAATTCAGCATTCATTGCCTGGTATTTAGTAAATAAATACTTTTGAACCGACGTCAAGATGCGTGTAAACATATTCCAGATCATCATCCCCCAGGCGAATGCAGCCATGCGTTACCGGTAGACCAAGAAATCTTTGGTACAAAGTGCCATGCAACATATAGCCGTCACCAAGATAAAGTGCATAATCCCCGAGAACTCCGCGTTCGAACCGGCTATTGGAATGCTGCGGCGGAACAGGCAATCCTTCTTCGATAAACGCCCAGTCTGGTTTATGCCAAACCGGGTTGGTCAGCTTGCCCTTGATGCTGAACATACCACGCGGCGTTTTGAACACCCATTTCCGTTGGTCGTGAGCAACCAGCATAATATAACTTCCGGTCGAGCAAACACCCTTTTTCAGCAGCGTGGTACCCTGCATTACGGCAAAGGAATCGGCATTGGTGTTGACGATGATGTAATTCGCTTTTGGCGTCTGCCGTTCAAAGCGGGTTTTGAGCGTCTGAACCTGTCTTTGCAGTTTTTGCTGGGCCTTATCCAGAATCTGACTGCTATCGGCTTGCTGACCAGGTTTAAGCATCACCACCAGTGGTTTGCGCAGATCGGGTGCATAATAAATCAGAATAAGCGATACAAGCAGAGAAAAGGCTGCAGCGACAACCAGCGCAGTTCGTGATCCGCCGGAAGGTGAGGCAGCACCTTCTTCCGGTGCAGTAATATCTGCTGTTTCCTGAATTTCACTCATGGTATTTCCGCGGTGAGTTTTTTTATGAGTTCGGTACTGTGGTTCAGGGAACCGACAATAATAACCGGTGTCCCGGCACTTACATTTTTATATAAAATATCAATGTTTTCATTGGTCAGGGCGACGCAGCCTTCGGTCCAGTTAAACCCCCGGCCGCCGGCACCATGAATTTCAATCAGACCGCCAATTTTGCTACCAGATTCAATGACATTGTCTTCAATCAACTGTTGGAAGTGCTCTTCATCAGACTCATTGGGATAATTAATTTCAAGAGCTTTATAGTATTTGGTCAGACTTCTCTCTTTTTTCTTTTTTATCCGGTAAATCCCTTCCGGGGTACGGTGGTCACCCTGGTGTTGCTTGTCGCCGATCCAGTTCGATCCGAATTCGGCATCAAATTCATTGGTCAGGGTACCTGATTTATACAAGCGGCAAAGGCGGGCTAATTTGTCCACAATAATAACTGCACTGCCGTTTTCTTTGGACTCCCGAATGGCCTTCGCGACAATAGCTTCCCACTGCCCGGAATTTCCGAAACTGCTTTTAACCGTTTCATCCAGTTCTGTTTTAAGCTGGTCGATCAGATTATCCACCTCCTGCAGCAGGGTGATAGCCTCGTTCAGTTCTTCCCGTTTATAGGATTCTTCGCTGCGGAAGAGTAAAACATTTATCTGATTCAGGCTTTGGCTGAAGACTGAATTCAGTTCAAGATAATTCACTGGCACAAGAACCGAATCCCGCCGGGCTTTAACCTGTTTTAAGCCCAGGCTGAAATCATTGCGCAGCGTTTTAATTCTGACTTCCGTTTTTTCCAGCGCCTGTCTGGCCATTTTCAGCGCGTTGCCCGAGTAGCTCAGAGCCAGTTGATAATTGCGCTGATAGGGCAGTTTATTGTTCTCGGTTCTGAAGGCATCCAGCGATTTGTTGTAATAATTCTGCGCCTGCAGAAATTCTCGATGCGCATAAACCTGGGCATTAGCAGACCGGGCCCGGCCAATCGCTTCAACCGATAACCGAACCGATTCCGATGGAAAATCCGGTTTAGCAAACAGAACAAATACAAAGACCAGAACAACCAGCAGCAAGGCTGATAATACAATAGTTGAAATGCGGTTTTTTGTTTTCATATTCATAAAAAAACCCCGGCATCCGTGGATACCGGGGTAAGTCGAAAATCAAATGTTAATTACTTGCGGGTCTTGGTCATTGCAGTGGTCAGTTCATTCTGCAGAGACATAACCTTATCCTTATTGGCGGTCAGGTTGTCTTTGGCAGCCATGAATTTGCCGGCAGTGTACAGATTGTTGGCTTCAGCTATGGAAGCAACAACTGCATCCAGTTCCTGAGTCATCATCTGCAGGGCAGCTTTGCCTTCTTTGCCTTTCGGCGCTTTTTTCATCATGGTACGGGTAGCTTCGATATCGGTATTGATGGTAGCCAGCAGGTTTTCAACTTCAGCTTTAACCATGGCTTTGTTTTCGGTTGCCATAGTCTGGGCGGTGGTAGCTTTACCGGTTGCGGAAGCTAAAAGTTTTTTGGCCTGATCGTAGTTACGGGTCAGTGCAAATTTGGCATTCTGTGCTTCAATTTCAGCAACTGCCATATTCAGGGTATCCTGAGCCATGTTAAAATCCTGACCGGCATAAATTTCAGCTTCGGCAGCCTTTGCAGTTTCCAATGCTGCTTTGGCAGCGTCAACTTCCTGCTGAGGTGCTTTTTCGCAGGCTGCGAAAAAGGCCAGAGCAACAACCAATAAAACCAAATTAACTAAAGACTTCATAATTTTCCCCTTTCGAAAAATTGTGGTTAAAAAAAACTCTTTTTTTTATGTGTTTCAAAACCAATCGTACGGTGAGAGTTGGGAACACTTTACGTTTGGCTTTGATTTTGATCAAAGCAGTCTAATATAGATAAACCACACCGAGTTTTGTCAATAGATATTTTTAAGAACTTTAATTATTTTTATAATTTTTTTTAGAAAATCACCTTAAAACCCGTTTTTGGGTGAAGTTTTTCAATTATAGAAGTTTTTGAGTGTCTCCACTGACC
>DYOS01000081.1:10326-12246 GCA_020720405.1 Caldithrix sp.
TATCCGTCCGCTGTTCAGTAGAATCCGGCCTTAATAATTTGACCAGATTTGTGTAAGCAAACCGGATTGAAACATAGCTTCCGGGGTAATAACCCATTCATCAAGCGGAATATTATCCCCGAAACGCTCCATCATTTTCGCTTTCACCAGCGGGTGACTGAAGTCAAACTCAGCCATTTTCTGCTGTGTCCCAATCTGTAGATTAAAGACTGAGTTATATATTTTCCAGACCAGTTCAGAACAATAGATCCGGTCATCGGACCATTCGAAATACGGATCATAGTTCTTGCCAAGATAGGCCTGACCGGCCGACAGAAGCTGATTGATTTTTCCTGCCGTCAGCAAAGAATCAGCATTTTTTAAGCGCTTTATGGTAAACCGGCCTTCCACACCGCGGGCGATCCAGCTTTGTAGTGGCGTCCATTTTACCGGCTGGACCGCTTCAAGCACATATAGACTATCATCCCGCAAAAATATAACCCCCATGTGGCTTAATTTTGATTGAGTAACAATTTGCAGCGCCTGGCTCTGGGCCGATCTCGAAGTCTGAAATATCAGGTCACCGCTTTTTAGAGGCGGTAATTCCGGGGTTTGAGCAAAACTCAGAACGAGGCCGGTGTAAAACAGGCAAATAAGTCTAACCATAACTACTTCCTTTATTAGAAAATTAATAGGTGAAGATTTTTACCCTGCTAAGGCTATTTTATTCTTAGATTTCCACGGACATTAAAAATGCAGCTCTGAGATTCCAAACCAAAGTAATAGGAATATTCATAATGTTTTTATTCAGATTTTTACTGATCATAATCGTTTTAATATTTGTTGCCGGCTGCGGAAATAAGAAAAAATCCCCGACCGGGGAGGAAAATCCAACCATCGAAAAAAGTGCCAAACGGGGCCTGGCTTTTAATATGACCGATGCAGCTGATTTTGATACGCTGAAAAACGGGGTTTCATGGTGGTATAACTGGTACTATAAAACCCAGGCACCGGCCGGGTATTATGATGATTACCAGATGGAATTCATCCCCATGTTATGGGGCGGTAATAATTCCATCGATTTCGAATTGACAAAAAGATTTATCCTGGAGCATCCGGAAATTGATTACCTGCTGGTGTTGAATGAACCGAATCTGACTGGCCAGGCCAACCGCACCCCGGCCCAGGCTGCCGCCGACTGGCTTCAGTACGAACAACTGATTAGTGATCTGGCTGCTCAAAGCCGGATTATAAAATTGGTTGGGCCGGCTATAACCTGGGGCACCATGGAAAATTATCAGGATCCGGTAGTATGGATGGATGCCTTTATCGCCGCCTATAAATCGGCCAATGGGCAGCGCGAGCCAAAAATCGATTACCTGGCCTTCCACTGGTATGATTATGGCTTGGCTGCGCAACTGGACCGTCTGAAAAAATATGGTAAAAAAATCTGGATTACCGAAATGGCCAACTGGAATGCCCAGATCAACAGTTATGAAAAGCAGGCTGAGCAGATGACCGAAATGGTTATTCTGTGTGAAAGCCGCAGCGATGTCTTCCGCTACGCCTGGTTTATAGGCCGCGGTGATTTCCCGGATGAACACCATTCTTACCTCTTTAATCCTGAGCCGGGAGATTTGAATACGCTTGGTCAGCTCTACCTCAGTTTACCTTATCCAAAATAGTTCTGGGGTTATTAAACGATGGACAGGATCACAGGATTGGCAGGATGAAAAGCGAGAAAGCAGCGAGCAGCCAAATAAAAAATAAAGGAACAGCCGGCATTCGAACTGAGCATTTGGATCAATCGTGTTTAACGCCGATTTATCGGAGCCAAGCTTCCGAACGCCGGAGGAATCTATGCTGCACATAAACTTTGAGATTTCTCCTCTCCCGCCCAGGCGGGATTCTTCGAAGACTTGTCCCGCTCCGGCGGGATGA
>DYOS01000082.1:0-6484 GCA_020720405.1 Caldithrix sp.
ACTTGTCCCGCTCCGGCGGGATGACAAGCCTGGTCGGTTCTTCAATTCCCAGTTCCGAATTCCTTTATGTGTTCTCCGTGGTTAATTTTTAGTGTTTTTGGCGGCTAATAAAAAGATGGTCTGTTTCAATATTTCCTATCGCTCAATATCGCTTGGAGCCACCCTCGGAAGGAACTCCGCTTCATACATCGTATCGGAAGCCGGATGATCTTTAATGTTAATCGGTACTGTACAATTTACCTGATGCAGAATGATTCTATTGATTCTTTTCAGAGATGGTGTAATTTGACCGGTCTTTATACTCAAAACAAAAGAAAACCGGACTGGATCAAGACCTTTATAAAAATCCGTCCCGGGTTAGATTTTTTTAATGAATTTTAACGGCGATTAAAAAAATCGCATAATTCTGAATTAAGGCCAAACTTCCGGCCGGTTCTTTCGTTCTTTTTCAGTTGTTTTACCAACCAAACCTAAATTCGGGAGGAATTATGAGGAGACGATTCATCACTATACTGCTATTGCTCAGTTTTTCGCTGGCCTGGGCCGGGGATAGCTGGGATGTCAGTATTCCTTACCAGAAATTTGTACTCGATAACGGCCTGACGGTTCTGATTCATGAGGATCACAAAGCGCCTGTTGTTGCTGTGAATGTCTGGTATCATGTCGGTTCAAAAAATGAAAAACCCGGGAAAACCGGTTTCGCCCATCTGTTCGAACACCTGATGTTCAATGGCAGTGAAAATGTTAACGATGACTATTTTCAGGTCATGGAACGCATAGGTGCAACTGATCTGAATGGTACCACCAATGAGGACCGCACCAATTATTTTCAGAACGTGCCAACTTCTGCCTTTGATATCGCTCTGTTTATGGAATCGGACCGCATGGGTCACCTGCTTGGTGCCATCACCCAGGATAAGCTGGATGAACAGCGCGGTGTTGTTCAGAATGAAAAACGTCAGGGTGAGAATCAACCTTATGCGGTCAGCGAAGATCTGATTACCAAAGCCTGTTTCCCTGTTGGTCATCCTTATTCCTGGACCGTGATCGGGGAAATGGAAGACCTTAATGCCGCTTCGCTAGATGATGTTCATGAATGGTTCAAAACATATTATGGAGCCGCCAATGCAGTTTTGACGATTGCCGGCGATATCAACACGGATGAGGCACTGGCCAAAGTAAAAAGTTATTTTGGTGACATCCCGGCCGGACCGCCTGTTGCCCGCCATGATGCCTGGATAGCCAAACGTACTGGTGTTCATCGCCAGCAGGTTCAGGACCGGGTACCCCAGGCTAAAATTATAAAAGTCTGGAATATTCCGCAGTTTGGAACAAAAGAGGCCAATTATTTGGACCTGGTCAGCGATGTTCTGGCCGCAGGGAAAACATCCCGGCTTTATAAACGGCTTGTTTATGATGACCAGATCGCGACAAGTGTTTCGGCTTATGTTGATACCCGTGAAATTGCCGGACTGTTTTTTATCGAAGCCACAGCCAAACCTGGTGAAGACCTGTCCAAAATAGAAAAAGTACTGGATGAGGAATTAGCCCGTTTTATCAAGGAAGGGCCGACAGAACAGGAAATGAACCGGATCAAAACCCAGTACATTGCCCGATTTATCCGCGGTATTGAAAGGATTGGCGGATTTGGTGGAAAATCGGATATACTGGCGCACAGCACGGTTTATGGGAAAAATACAGATGCCTATAAAACCAATCTGATGCAGATAAAAAATTCGGGTCGCGGCGATTTGCAGGCCGCCGCAACAAAGTGGCTTTCTGATGGCGCGTACATCTTAAACATCACACCATTCCCCGATTATAATGTTGCAGCAGGCAGCATCGACCGCAGCCAGCTTCCGGTTGCCGGCACACCGCCCAATGCTTCCTTTCCGGTATTGCAGAAATCAACTTTGTCCAACGGTCTGAATATCGTTCTGGCTGAGCGCAGTTCTGTTCCGGTGGTTGAATTAAATCTGATGGTAAATGCCGGATTTGCAGCCGATCAGTTTGCCGCGCCCGGTACCGCCCGCCTGACTATGGATATGCTGGACGAAGGCACCAAAAAAATGGATGCTCTCCAGATCAGCGAAAATCTGGCAGCACTTGGCGCCAACCTGCGCAGTGGTTCCGATCTGGATGTTTCCAGTGTTTCGCTTTCAGCCCTCAAGGCAAATCTGGATGCTTCACTGGCCATCTACAGCGATGTGATTTTGAATCCTTCCTTCCCGGAAACCGATTTTAACCGTCTGCAGAAACAAACCCTGGCCGGTATTCAACGGGAAAAAGTAACCCCGATCCAGATGGCTCTGCGGGTTTTTTCGGGTTTACTCTACGGAAAAGATCATGCCTACGGCAATCCGCTGACCGGTTCCGGCACGGAAGCCTCGGTCTCAGCCATGACCCGGGAACAGCTTGTAAACTTTCACCAAACCTGGTTCCGTCCGAATAATGCTACACTGATTATCGTTGGTGCCACAACCATGGCTGAAATCAAACCGAAACTGGAAAAACTGTTCAAAGACTGGAAAAGCAGTGCAGTGCCGCAGAAGAATATCGGTACGGTTGATTTTATGAACAAAGGCAAAATTTATATTCTCGACCGGCCCGGCTCTCAACAGTCGATAATTTTTGCCGGTCATGTCGCTGCACCCAAAAACAACCCGGAAGAAGAAGCCATCCAGATGATGAATAATATTTTAGGCGGTGATTTTACTTCGCGTATCAATATGAACCTGCGTGAAGACAAACACTGGGCTTACGGTGCTTTCTCCTTTCTTTATTCCGCCCGCGGTCAGCGCCCGTTTATAACCTATGCACCGGTTCAGACAGATAAAACTGCGGAATCAATGCAGGAAATTGCCAAAGAACTAAATGAGGTTATTTCCAGCCGTCCGCCTTCAGTGGAAGAATTCAACAAGACACAGAATAATGAAATACTGGCTTTACCCGGATCATGGGAGACAGCCGGTGCAGTAATGGGATCGATTTCCAACATCGTCCGTTATGGTTTGCCGGAAGATTACTATCAGAAGTATCCGCAGAAAATCAAAGATCTGCAGCTGTCACAAATCCAAAATGCAGCAGGTATGGTGGTCAAACCGGAAAACCTGATTTGGGTTGTGGTTGGTGACCGGTCGAAGATTGAAGAAAGCATTGCCAAAACCGGTTTGGGTCAGATTGAATTGATCGATGCTGATGGAAAAACGATTTCGGCTAAATAGTCTTGTTTTAGTATCCTTAAAAGGTCGTTCCACAAAGGGATGGCCTTTTTTTATTACCTGAACAAAGCTTATGATTTTCTGGTCTGCGTTTTTGGATGTTTTAATTCTGGAAAAAGCAGAAGACCTGTAGAGCAGGTGATCTATATGATAATAATCCGTATCATCATTGTGGCCAATGGGTAAAACTGTATTTTTAATGAACAGGCATAGAAACATTTATATTTTGGTTTCATAGATTCATCCCGGTCAATGATTGGGAAAGACATGATGATATCTGTCTGTCTTAATCATTCTTAAACATGCAAAGCGGAAATTTCCCAGATGAATAAACAGGATCAGCAAATGACAAATACGCCACGGGCCGACATCAATCGTTTTAGCAGACTATGGCAGGATGTGCTCGATGCGCTGCGCGGCACGGAAATGGATTACACCCAGGGTAGTATAAACCGGGCCATTCTACTTCTTTCCATCCCGATGATGCTCGAATTAGCAATGGAATCTGTTTTCGCTGTGGTCGATGTTTATTTTGTCTCTTCACTTGGCGCTTCGGCGGTTGCTACAGTCGGGCTGACCGAGTCGGTGATGACACTGATGTATTCGGTGGCGATTGGTCTTTCCATGGGTACCACGGCTCTTGTTTCGCGACGGATTGGGGAGAAACATCCGCAGGCTGCCGCCGAAGCAGCAGTTCAATCCATTTTTGTGGCCATAGCTGCCTCGATTCCCTTCTCACTGGCAGGAATTTTCTATGCCAAAGAGCTGCTGGCGCTGATGGGCGCCGATACCTGGAGCCAAACGATGGGCTATCGATACACAGCCTGGATGTTTGGTGGCAATATCGTAATCATGCTCATTTTTATTATTAATGCTATTTTCCGCGGTGCGGGTGATGCCGCCATAGCCATGCGGGTTTTGTGGATTTCAAATCTGATCAATATCATTCTTGATCCACTTTTGATTTTTGGTTTGGGACCCTTCCCGCAATTAGGCATTGAAGGAGCTGCGATTGCTACTAATATCGGGCGCGGAACGGGTGTGTTTATTCAAATAATTGTTCTTTTGCGCGGCGGAAAACATATCCGGGTTATGGCCAACCAGATAAAACTAAAACTGGACGTAATGTGGCGGCTGATCCGGACTTCGGTTGGCGGGATCGGGCAGTTTATAATTGCCACAACATCCTGGATCGGTCTGGTGCGCATCGTTTCCGAATTTGGCAGTGATGCGGTGGCCGGCTATACCATCGCCATGCGGGTTTTTGTTTTCACCATTCTGCCGGCCTGGGGTATGTCCAATGCAGCAGCAACGCTGGTTGGTCAGAATTTAGGCGCCAATCAGCCGGAGCGGGCCGAGCGTTCGGTATGGATTACCGGTCTGGCCAATATGGTTTTTCTGGCTATTGTGGCTGTGGTTTATCTTTCCCTGGGCTCGGCCCTGATCCGGATTTTTACAGCTGACGCTGATATTATAGAATACGGCGCGGAATGTCTGCGCATTATCTCTTATGGTTATCTGATGTATGCCTGGGGCATGGTGATGCCGCAGGCCTTCAACGGTGCGGGCGACACGATAACACCGACTAAAATCAATTTTCTGGCTTTCTGGATGGTGGAGATTCCACTGGCCTGGCTGCTGGCCATCGGTCTCGATTGGCAGCAGACCGGCGTTTACTGGTCTATTGTTACCGCAGAATCGCTGGCTGGTTTTGTTGGTATTTACCTGTTCCGCAAAGGCCGCTGGAAGCAGGCCCAGGTTTAAGAACGACGTTGCCCATTAGCGCGGACCGTGTTCTCAATCTGGCTATGATTAAAAGGGGCTTTTATGAAATTTAATAATCTTTATGTTTTTCAGATGTATGCTTTTACTAACACCGCTTTTCAGGCAACCCGGCCCGGGTGATGATTGTCGATCCACAGATCCTGGTGCATTTGACGATGGTTTGGATATGAATTTTAATCCGGGCCTATCTTTATAAGAAACCTTTGCAGAACCCCCTGATTTGTCGTTCTGATCCCGCCCCTGCGGGAGAAGAATCTGCTAAGCCTGTAAATACGGGATATTTTACTTGCAGGGGTGGCATTAATTTGACAGACCAAGGGATATTTAAAGGTTTCTATAAAGTAATTGATTTATTGCGCAACGGACTTTTTATGTCCGGTGAATAAAATGGCAGACAATTTCGTGGAATCAATACCTGCCATTAAACTCTGTTGAGTAAGATCGCGTATTGAAAATTTAAAATAACCTGGTGATCGAAAATCATACCTTCATTTATTTTAATCCACAAATAACGGCACAGGTTTGAACTGATTGACATCGATCAGACCCAGATCGGTAATCTTAAGACTCGGGATCGGCGACAGACTTAAAAAGGATAAATTCATAAAGGGCGCCGGACTTCATCTCCAAGCCGGCAAAAAGCCAATCCCTAAATCACCAATAATCATCCCTGCACTTTACTGGATGATATTTCTTTTGTTTTGTATTGCTTATATATTTACATTCAAACTATGAAAGAAATCATCTTTGAATGGGATGAAACAAAAAACAAGACAAATCTTAGAAAACACAAAGTCTCTTTTGAAGAAGCAAAGTCTGTATTCTACGATGAAAACGCCTTACTCATTACTGACCCCGACCATTCCAAAGAAGAGAGCAGATTTATTCTCTTAGGTTTTAGCAATTCCTTAAAGTTTCTTGTGGTTGTACATGTCTACCGAATGAATGATGAAGTTATCCGAATTATTTCGGCGAGAAAAGCAACGAATAGTGAGAGTAAGATATATACTCAAAGGTATTAATATGAGAAAAGAATATGATTTTTCAGATTCAATCAAGAATCCTTACACAGCTAAATTAAAAAAACCGGTCACCATCCGGCTTGAAAAAGAGACGATTGAATATTTCAAAAAGGTGGCTGCAGAAACTGATATTCCTTACCAAAAACTTATTAATCTTTATTTAAGTGCTTGTGCCAGGAACCAATTAAAGCCTGAAATTTCCTGGTTACCATCACAAACCAGTTAAGATGTCTTCTTATTGAAATTGGTAATCCATTAAACCGTAAAGAGATTCCTGGAAGTTAGTTAGATTACCTTTATTGACGATTATTCTCTGCTTCATCCACCCTGTATCGATAGTCAGTGAGACTTCAGAATTTCTTAAGCCCTTCTTGTTCTTCAATCCACAAATAACGGCACAAGTTTGAACTGATTGACATCGATCAGACCCAGATCGGTAATCTTAAGACTCGGGAT
>DYOS01000082.1:6584-8436 GCA_020720405.1 Caldithrix sp.
GTTTGAACTGATTGACATCGATCAGACCCAGATCGGTAATCTTAAGACTCGGGATCGGCGACAGACTTAAAAAGGATAGAATCATAAATGGTGCCGGATGGGTGCAGCCCAGTGTTTTCACCTGCTCCTGTAAAATTTTCAGTGCAGCAACAACTTTTTCATAGGGTTGATCGGAAAGTAAACCGGCTATCGGCAGGGGCAGATCGCCAATCATCCGGCCATTATTCACCGCAACCAGACCGCCTTTATTGCGCCGCAAATGTTCAAAGGCTGCAAAAATATCCTCATCGCGCACGCCGGCAATAACAATATTATGCGAGTCATGGGCGATGGTCGAACCAATAGCACCAGACTTCATCCCCAGGCCGCGGACAAATCCTTTACCAACATGCCCGGTTGCCTTGTGGCGCTCGATGACGACAATTTTCACCACATCATTTTCAATATCCGACTCAACAAAGCCATTCTGAATATGGGCCGGGTGGTGCGATTCAGCGGTGACAATCTGCCCCGGAATAATGTCAATAACCCGGATGGTTTTGCCCGTGGCCGGAATCTGCAACTGTCCGGCATGAAGATCATCAGGATCCATGGTTGAACGCACGGTCAGCGGCAGCGGCGAAGGGATCCATTTGATTTCCCCTTTTTCGGCCATCAGGTGACCCTTTTTATAAACGGCTTCAATCTTCACTTTTTCCAGATCGGAGATAAGCAGAAAGTCCGCCCAGTAACGTGGTTTGATGGCACCGATATTTTTCAGGTCGTAATGCTGTGCCGTGAAAATGGTGGCAATCTGGTATGCAGTCATCGTATCCAAACCGTGGCCGATGGCTTTGCGGATAGAAAAATCGATATGGCCCTCATACAGCAGATCGTCGGGATGCTTGTCGTCGGTGGCAAAGGAAAAACGATAGGCGTTGCTTTTATTGACAATCGGTACTATTTCTTCAAGATTGCGCTCGGAGGTTCCCTCGCGCATCAGCACGTGCATACCTTTACGCAATTTTTCCAATGCTTCGGCTGCTGAGGTCGACTCGTGATCACTGTCGATTTTGGACAGGATATAGGCGTTGAGTGCCTTTCCGGTTACACCGGGCGCATGACCGTCAACCTTCTTCCATTTGGAGGCATTGATCCGCCAGTGGGTTTCGTCATCACCGTTGATCACCGCCGGGAAATTCATCAGCTCGCCGATACCGGTAACATTTTCTTCATGAATCATATAGATAAGTTCTTTGTGGGTGATCCGGGCCCCGGAGGTTTCCAGCGGCGTGGCCGGGACGCAGGAAGGCAGCATCACAAACAGGTCAAGTGGAATATAATCGAGATTGTTCAGCACATAGCGGATGCCATCCAACCCCAGGACATTGGCAATTTCATGGGGATCGATAACGCAGGCCGTGGTGCCGTGCGGAAGTACCAGCCGCGAGAATTCCGGCAGGGTCAGCATGGTGCTTTCAAAATGGATATGGCCGTCGATAAAGCCGGGCGTCAGGAAAAGACCATCGGCGTCAAGCACTTCTTTGGCTTCATAATCGCCGAAACCAACGATACGGCCGTCGCAGATGGCGATATTCTCCGGGTATATTTCTCCGGAAAGCACATTAACCAGGCGGGCATTTTTTATTAACAGGTCGGCCGGAATTTCACCGCGTGCCGCGGCCAGTTTCAGGAAAAATTCTCTCATCTTGTACCTCGCCGATGGGTCTTTGGCTTTTGTTCTTGAAGTTGGTTTTTGTTGTCGTGCAAAATACTAACATTTTTAATACGGTGAAAGACCTGCGCTAATTTCTGATGGTAAAGATGTTTCAACCGGATTCATTTTACAGAGGTTTTTTATTTTATAGTCCAC
>DYOS01000082.1:8536-12217 GCA_020720405.1 Caldithrix sp.
AAAGGATTATCAATGGAAAAAGTGCTGACCTTTTACTTAAATGATAAAAAAATCAGCGGCTGCTTTCCCGAGGGCATGGTTCTGCTCGATTTACTCCGTGAATCCTATCGTCTGACCAGTGTCAAGGAAGGCTGCCGCGAAGGTGACTGCGGCGCCTGTCTGGTGCTGATCGGCAGCCTGCAAAAGGATGAATTAAACTACCGCACGGTTAACTCCTGCCTGTACCCGGTCGGTGAAATACAAGGCAAACAGGTTATCACGCTGGAAGGTCTGAACGGAAAAACAGCATCACCCTTGCAGCAGGCTTTTATCGATGAGGGTGCCTCGCAATGCGGATTCTGCACGCCCGGATTTCTGATTTCGCTGACCGGCTACCTGGTTAATACCCCGGCTTACCGCCATGATGAAGCCATCCGCGCCATGGATGGCAATATCTGCCGCTGCACCGGATATAAATCTATCGAACGGGCAACGCTCAGGCTGCAGGATATCTGTGGCAGACCCGGATTTGAGACCGATCATAAAACAAAATTTCTACAGGAAAACGGTCTGCTTCCCGCCTGGTTCGGACAGGTTAAATCCCGCTTGCAGGAAATTGCCGCCGGGCCAGCCGAAACCGGTCTGCCGCAGGAAAAACAGCAGGGCATTGCCGGCGGTAGCGATTTGCTGGTTCAAAAACCCGAAGCCCTGGCCGAAGCCGATCTGTTTTATTTTAACCGTCTCCACCTGACCACCATTCACGAGGAAGCCGGCCGGATTCTTATCGGCGCCGGCTGTACCGTGCAGCACCTGCTGGAATCGGAACTGCTGCGCAATCTGTTCCCGGATTTGCCCGAATGGCTAGGTCTGATTTCATCCACGCCGATCCGTAACCGGGCTACCGTGGCCGGAAATCTGGTTAATGCTTCGCCTATTGCCGATCTTGCTGTTTTTTTCCTGGCCCTCGATGCCGAACTGCATCTGCGCTCAAAAACGGGGCAACGGCTGGTTTCCCTGCGTCATTTTTACAAGGGTTATAAAGTGCTTGACCTGCTGCCGCAGGAAATAATAACCAGCATTGATATTCCCCGTCCGCCCGAATCCTTTATTTTTAATTTTGAAAAAATAGCCAAACGTAAACATCTCGATATTGCCAGCGTGAATTCAGCCTGCTGTCTGCAGATGCAGGGCGACATCGTCCTTTCAGCCGCAATTTCAGCCGGCGGTGTCGGACCGTTTCCCCGCTACCTGGCAAAGACATCCTCCTTTTGGACCGGCCGGGTACTGACCGGTGATCATTTGCTGCAATCCCTGCAGATTGCTGATGGCGAAATCAGCACCATTGATGACGTGCGCGGCTCGGGGCGCTACAAGCGCTTATTATTGCGCCAGTTACTTACGGCCCATTTTCTAAAAGTCCAATCTGATCTGCTGACCCCGGAGGCGCTGTATGAAAAACGCTGATATCCAACTGCATGTCCGCGGTAAGTCTCTGTTCACTGCCGATCTGCCGGTACCGGCCAACACCCTGCTTGCTGTCGTTCTCCCTTCACCCGTCGTTCACGGCCGGATCAACCGCATTGATGTGCAGGCGGCACAACGGCTGCCCGGCGTGGCCGGAATTTTCACTGCCGCCGATATTCCGGGCAAAAATCAGATTGGCAATATCATCGAAGATGAACTGCTGCTGGCTGAAGGTGAAGTGCATTATCTCGGTCAGCCGCTGGCGCTGATCGTTGCTGAAAACCTGACCGCTGCCCGCAAAGCGCTAAAGAAAATCAGCCTCGATATTACCCCGCTCGAACCGGTGCTCGAAGCCGGCGAAGCCTTCCGCCGGGGACAATTTCTTGCTCCGCCGCGGATTATCGAAAGCGGCGATGTCAATGCCGCCTGGGCGGAATGTGCCTGCCTCGTGGAGGGCGAAGTGGAAAGCGGGGCGCAGGAGCATCTCTATCTGGAAACACAAAATGCACTGGCCCTGCCGCAGGATCACGGCGGCATCAAAATTTTCTCATCAACGCAGTCACCCAGCGCCGGACAACGCATAACCGCCCAGGTACTGGGTCTGCCCATGCATCTGATAGAAATTGAAGTGCCGCGGCTGGGCGGCGGTTTTGGCGGCAAGGAAGATCAGGCTACACCATGGGCGGCGCTGGCTGGTCTGGCTGCACACCTGCTCCATCGTCCGGTACGGCTAAGTCTTTCCCGGCAGGAAGATATGCGCCTGACCGGAAAGCGTCATCCCTATTCAACCAGTCTTAAACTCGGTCTGGCTGCCGATGGCAAAATTCTGGCCTACGAGGTGCGCTTTCTGCAAAATGGCGGGGCGGCAGCGGATCTTTCCACAGCCGTGCTCGACCGCAGTCTGCTTCATGCTACCGGCAGTTACTACATTCCCAACGTACGGATCAGCGGCTATGCCTGTAAAACCAACCTGCCGCCGAACACCGCTTTCCGCGGCTTTGGTGCACCGCAGGCTTTTCTGGCCATCGAATCGGCGCTACGTCTGGCGGCCGATAAAATGGGTGTGGCCGTGGAAGTATTGCAGAAAAAAAACCTGCTCCAAACCGGGCAAACCTTTCCCTACGGCACGGCGATGAGCGATGATCTGGCCGTGAAATGCTGGCAGGAACTGGAAGATAACCATTTTGTAGCGCAGACCTTTGAACAGGTCCGCAAATTTAACCGTGAAAATATCTGGCACAAAAAAGGTGCAGCGATTGTCCCGATTTGTTTTGGCATTTCGTTTACAAACCGCTTTTTGAACCAGGCTTCGGCGCTGGTTCATATTTATGCCGATGGCAGCGTCAATATCAGTTGCGGCGCGGTGGAAATGGGTCAGGGCGTGCGCGCTAAGATGATCCGCGTCGCTGCCCTGACGCTTGGCCTGCCTGAAGATTTAGTCCGTATGGAAGCGACCCAGACCGGGCGCATCGCCAATATGTCGCCGACCGCAGCCAGCACCGGCGCTGATCTGAACGGCCACGCCGTGGAAATGGCCTGTCAGGAAATCCGTGGCCGTTTGCTCTGCTTTTGGGCGGAACAATTAACCCTGCCCGTAGCTGACCTGGCCTTCCGCAATGGTGATTTATGGCAGGGTGAAAAGCCCTTACATATTCCCTGGCCGGAGACGGTCGGCAAAGCCTGGATGAACCGGCTCAGTCTTTCAGCCCATGCTCATTATGCCACCCCGGGTTTAACCTATAACCGTGAAACCGGGCAGGGCGCACCCTTCGCTTATTATGTGCGCGGCAATGCCCTGACCGAAATAACGCTCGATGCCCTGCGCGGCACTTATACCATTGATGCCGTGCGGATTGTGCACGAAATTGGCCAAAGTCTGGATTTGGTTATTGACCGCGGGCAGGTCGAAGGTGCTCTGCTCCAGGGCATCGGCTGGATGACCATGGAAGAACTGCCCTGGAATGAAAAAGGGAAATACCTGGCCGATACTTTAACCACCTACAAAGTGCCGGATATTTACAGTGCGCCGGCGGTGGTCGAAACGGAATTTTTCAGTCAGGACATAGGGAATCCAGCCATTATGAAATCGAAGGCGGTCGGTGAACCGCCCTTTATTTACGGTCTCGGTTCATTTTTCGCCCTGCGCGCAGCGATGAAAGCCTTCCGCGATAAAGACTATGCGCTGATTGCTCCGCTCACCCCGGAACGAGTGCTGCTGAGTTTGTACGGGGATGAATA
>DYOS01000083.1 GCA_020720405.1 Caldithrix sp.
AATAACATTGGTTCATCTGCTCTCCGTTTTCTTCCTTCGTATGGGTGCAGCGCGGCAATCTCATAAAAAAACTTTAGCCACCGCTGGCACCCTAATCCCGCCCATGCGGGATCAGCATCTCTTTCAGGGTCTGACATTTTTATTAGATGCTGAAACGAGTTCAGCATGACAAATAACATTGGTTCATCTGCTCTCCGTTTTCTTCCTTCGTATGGGTGCAGCGCCGCTGCGCCACTTCCTCAACTCCTGTTATCCTGTCAATTTTTTTTGTCCACGAATTAACACAGAGTAAAACTCACCGGCTTTCAGTTTTTTATCTTTTATTAGCTGTGCTTTGTATACCTCATCTTTTCTCTTAGTTTTTTTCTTTCTTTATTTGTTATTTGCTTGTTTTCAATCTGATTTTGTAACTTCTCCGGCTAAAAACACAGACTGAAATATAATTGAATCATATTATTTATTTGCATTAGATAAAGGAAAACCACATGACCAAATCTAAAATTATCTGGACAAAAATTGATGAAGCACCGGCCCTGGCCACTTATGCCCTGCTACCGGTTGTACAGGCTTTTACCAAAGGCACCGGTGTTGAAGTTGAAACCCGGGATATTTCATTGGCTGGAAGAATTATTGCCAATTTCCCGGAAAATCTGACCCCGGCCCAACGTATTGAAGATCACCTGGCTGCACTCGGTGAGCTGGCTAAATCGGCAGAGGCTAATATCGTCAAACTGCCCAATATCAGCGCCTCCCTTCCCCAGTTACAGGCCGCCATCCGGGAATTACAGCAGAAAGGATATGATATCCCCGAGTATCCGGAAGAAGCCAAAACTGAAGCCGACAAAGCCTTACAGACCCGTTTCGCCAAAGTCTTGGGTTCGGCCGTGAATCCTGTTCTGCGGGAAGGAAATTCCGATCGCCGGGCGGCGGCTTCAGTTAAACGATTTGCCCAGAAAAATCCGCACCGCATGATGAAGAACTGGCCGGATTCCGGTTCAGAAACACGGGTTGCCCACATGACTGAAAAAGATTTCTACGGTTCGGAAAAATCGGTGACCATGAGTCAGGCCGGCACGGTGCGCATCGAGTTTATCGGACGGGACGGCAGTAAACGGATTCTGAAGGAAAAACTTAGTTTGCAGACCGGAGAAGTTATCGATACGGCTGTAATGAATGTGGCCGCCCTGCGCCGCTTTTATGAAAAAACAATTGATGAGACCAAACAGGAAGGCGCCCTTCTTTCACTGCACCTTAAAGCGACAATGATGAAAATTTCCGACCCGATTATGTTTGGCCACGCCGTTTCGGTGTTTTATAAAGATGCCCTCCAAAAACATGCTGAGACCCTGAAAAGTATTGGCGTAAATCTTAATAATGGTCTGGCTGATGTACTGGAAAAACTGAACCGTCTGCCTGAGGCCAAAAAAGCGGAAATTGAGGCTGATATTGCTGCCGTTTACCAGACCCGCCCGGCGCTGGCTATGGTCGACTCGCGCAAAGGCATTACCAATCTGCATGTGCCGAACAATGTCATAGTTGATGCCTCGATGCCGGTGATCATCCGTGACGGCGGCAAAATGTGGAATATTGAGGATCAGCTGCAGGATACCGTGGCCATGGTGCCGGATCGTTGTTATGCCACCATGTACCAGGAAATGATTGAGGATTGTAAAAAACACGGCCAGTTTAACCCGGCAACCATGGGCAGCGTGTCAAATGTCGGACTGATGGCGCAGAAAGCCGAAGAGTACGGCTCACACGATAAGACTTTTGAATTAACGACCGATGGAAAAGTAAATGTGGTCAATCTGGCCGACGAAACTGTATTAATGACCCAGGATGTGGAGAACGGCGATATCTTCCGCATGTGCCAGGTGAAGGATGAACCCATCCGCGATTGGGTGAAACTGGCTGTCGAACGGGCCAGACTGAGCCAGACACCGGCAGTTTTCTGGCTCGATGACCAGCGCAGCCACGACCGTGAAATTATCCGGAAAGTTAATATGTACCTGAAAGATCATCAGACGGATGGACTGGATATCCGCATCTTAAAGCCGGTTGAAGCGATGCGTTTTTCGGTGGAGCGTATCCGCCGCGGTCTTGATACCATTTCCGTTACCGGAAATGTACTGCGCGATTATCTGACCGATCTTTTCCCGATTCTCGAACTTGGCACCAGCGCCCGGATGCTTTCCATTGTCCCGCTGATGAATGGTGGCGGGTTGTTTGAAACCGGAGCCGGCGGATCGGCGCCAAAACATGTCGAGCAGTTTCTGAAAGAAGGACATTTACGCTGGGATTCCCTTGGTGAATATTGTGCCCTTGTGCCTTCTTTTGAGCTGATCGCCCGGAATACAGGAAACGCCAGAGCTGCCCTGCTGGCCGAAACTTTGGATGGAGCAATCAGTGTCTATCTTGAAAATGAAAAATCACCGTCGCGCAAAGTGCATGAACCGGATAACCGCAGTTCCAGTTTTTATCTGACCCTGTACTGGGCCCGGGCTCTGGCCGGACAAGATAAAGACCGGGAACTGAAGGATCGTTTCGCTCCGTTGGCGGCCGCATTAAGTGAAAAAGAAGGCCAGATAGCCGGTGAATTGCTGGCGGCACAGGGTCACCCGGCGGATATTGGCGGCTACTATCTGCCCGATGATGAAAAGGCCAACCGTGAAATGCGTCCCAGCCTGACCTTCAATTTCATTATCGACAGCTTATAGTTAAGGGGAATCATTCTTTAGGGGTAAAGGCGGGCCATTCGGTCTGCCTTTCTTTTTCCAGGTCTGATCCCGACAGAACAGCCGGTGAAAGAACCGTTGTCCGCAAATCATGCCGCCATTTTTTATTATGGGAAGGGAAATGAAATTTATGAAACTGATACTTGGCGACAAGGCATTGACCTTATCAGATATCCGGAATTTTCTTGAGATCAAACCTCAGGTTGAGCTTAGCCCGGCTGTCCGGGAGCGGATTGTGGTCAGCCGTCAGGTGATTGAGAAAATTATCAGCGAAGGCAAAACAGTTTATGGCGTAAATACCGGATTTGGTAAATTCGCCGAGGTGCGCATCAAAAAAGAACAGACGGCCGAGCTTCAGCGCCGTCTGGTGCTTAGCCACGCGGCCGGTGTTGGTGAGCCGGTGCCTATGGAGATAGCCCGGCTTATTCTGTTTCTGAAAATAAAAAATTTGTCGCTGGGTTACAGTGGTGCCCGGCTCCGGCTGGTTGATTTGCTGCTCGATATTCTGAATGCCGGTATCGTGCCGGTAATTCCGCAGAAGGGGTCGGTCGGGGCCAGCGGTGACCTGGCACCTCTGGCTCACATGGCTCTTCTGCTGTTTGGGGAAGGTGAAGCTTTTATCCCGCAGGGAACAGGTTATGAAAGAGTGAGCGGTGCAGAAGCGCTGAACCGGTTTAAACTTCATCCCATTGAGCTGGCGGCTAAGGAAGGTCTTGCTGTGTTAAATGGAACGCAGGCCATACAGGCGTATGGATTATGGAGCCTGGTGCGGGCAGAAAACCTGGTGCGCACGGCAGATGTTATCGGTGCCATGACCCTGGAGGCACTGCTTGGTACGCTTACCGCTTTTGATGACCGTATTCAAAGCATCCGCAACCATCCCGGTCAGCTTAGTGTAGCCCGCAATTTTCGGCAGATATTGGCTAAAAGTCCCATTGTCGAGTCACATCGCTTTTCTGATCACAAGGTGCAGGATGCTTATAGTTTGCGCTGCATCCCGCAGGTTCACGGGGCCATCCGGGATGCCCTGTGCCATATCCGCGAAGTTTTTGAGCGGGAGATGAATGGCGTGACCGATAATCCCCTTGTTTTTGCGGATACCGATGAGGTGTTGTCCGGCGGAAATTTTCATGGTCAACCGGTGGCCATGGCCGCCGATTACCTGGCGATTATTATGGCCGAACTGGCCAGTCTTTCCGAGCGCCGGATTGAACACATGATGGATCACACCGTGTCGGAACTGCCGGCTTTTCTGGTTGAAGATGGCGGATTAAATTCCGGGTTTATGATTGCCCATGTTACCGCCGCTGCCCTGGTATCGGAAAATAAGGTTTTGGCACATCCTTCCAGTGTCGATTCCATTCCGACCAGTGCCAATAAGGAAGATCACGTCAGTATGGGTACGTTTGCCGCCCGGAAAGCGGCCGATATAATTCAAAATGCTGAACTGGTGCTGGCGGTCGAATTGCTGGCCGCAACCCAGGCGCTTGAATTAAGGCAACCGCTAAAGCCGGCCATGGCAACCGCAGCTGTTCTAAATGAACTGCGCAAGACCGTGCCGAAATGGGAAAGTGACCGGCTGATGCACCGTGATATTGAAGCGGCGGTTGGTTTTATCCGTTCCGGGCAGATTATTTCGGTAGTTGAGCAGATTTGTGGTCAGCTTATTTAATAAACCGGATCGGATTTCCATCCATTTAAAAGGGGTGCTGTTATGACCTTAACCATACTGATCATTATAGTTCTTCTGCTTCTGGTTTTTAATATCTGGCTGACCCTGAAAAGGAAGTCGGACGGTGCGCCCGATGAGTTGCGTGAGCGGTTAATAAAAATTGATTCGGATCTGGCCAGAATTGATCCGCTGCTGCGGGATGAATTTGGCCGGAGCCGGGAAGAAGGGCAGAAAACATCAAAAGACAACCGCGAGGAATTGAATAATTCCTTTAACCGATTGAGTCAGACACTGACCACCACAGTCGCAGAGTTATCCAACGCTCAAAAAAACCAGTTTGAAAGCTTTTCCCTGCGCTTGAATGACCTGATCGGGTCCATTGAAAATAAAATGAAATTGCTTCAGGAGCAGCTTGAAAAATCAGCCAGGGAGAACAGGGCCGAACAAACCCAGGCCTTAAAATCCTTCGAAGAAAATTTTACCCGGAATGTGAAAGATTTTAATGAACTGCAGAAACAAAAATTTGATGACCTTCTGCAGCGCCAGGAAAATATTAAAACTGAAACCGACTCGAAGCTGAAGGAAATCAGGGAAACGGTTGAAGGCCGGCTTAAATTTCTGCAGGAAGACAATAATAAAAAACTGGAGGAGATGCGCCGAACCGTTGATGAGAAATTGCAGGAAACGGTTGAGAAGAGGTTTAATGAATCTTTTAAAGTCATCAGTGAGCGCTTGGAACAGGTACATAAAGGTTTGGGTGAAATGCAAACCCTGGCCTCCGGGGTGGGTGATCTTAAAAAGGTTTTGTCCAATGTCAAAACAAGGGGAAATCTGGGCGAAATTCAATTAGGTGCTATTCTGGAACAGATTCTTTCTCCCGAACAGTATGAGCATAATGTCAGCGTCAAATCGGGCAGCCAGGAACGAGTGGAATTTGCCATCAAACTGCCTGGGAAAAACAAGGACAACAAACCTTTGTATTTACCCGTCGATTCCAAATTTCCCATGGAAGACTATCAGCGGCTTACGGAAGCTTATGAGAATATGGGTGGACCAAATTCGAAAGAATTTGAATCCATGGCTAAGCAATTTGAAAATTCGGTAAAGAAGAATGCAAAAGACATCCGGGATAAGTATCTAAACCCGCCGGTAACAACGGATTTTGCTATTATGTTTGTCCCGACCGAAGGCTTATATGCTGAAATTCTGCGCCGGCCCGGTCTTTTTGAAAATCTGCAGCGGGAGTATAAAATCACTGTAGTCGGGCCGACCAATCTGGTTGCTTTCCTGAGCAGTTTGCAGATGGGCTTCCGTACGCTGGCTATTGAGAAACGATCCAGCGAGGTTTGGGAACTGCTGGGAGCAGTAAAAACGGAATTTGGTAAATTTGGTGATGTGCTGGATCAAACAAAGAAGAAACTTGAACAGGCGGCTAAACAGATTGATGATGCCGGTACCCGGTCGCGGGCCATCGAGAGAAAATTGGGAGCGGTTCAGAAATTACCGGTTGAAAAAAGTGCGGCTTTGCTTGGTGAAGCTATAGAAATAGAACAGGTTGATGATTTTACCAAACCGGATGATCAAAACTAAACCAGAGTATTTTAGCGGATGAATCCTGATGAAAGACAGGTAAAAACAGCCTTTCTGCGACAGCCTATAAATTGGGATCATTCCCGGCAGGAGAAATTTCAATGCCCCGCATAATAACTGAAAACATGATTGAAAGAACAGCCCGTGAGCAGCGGGTATTTGAACTGGAGCCGGGCAGTCGTCTGACGCCGGCAGCCCGTGACCGGGCAAAAACCCTCGGGCTGGAAATCCGGCCCAAAGAACAGGACAAACAAGCTCCTGACAGAAACCAAAACCAAACTATTCCCGACCGCTTTCCGGTTAAATCGGTGGCCATCGGGGCGGATCACGGCGGATATGCGCTGAAGGAATGGCTGAAACTGAAATTGCGAACGGCTGGTTACATCGTCGAAGATATGGGTACATGGAGCGATTCGGCCTGTGACTATCCTGATTTTGCCGTAAAAGTTGCCCGGTATGTCAGCGAGGGTCAAACGGACCGCGGTATTATGATCGACAGTGTTGGTGTTGGTTCGGCCATGGCCGCCAACCGTATCCCCGGTATTCTTGCCGCCAAATGCAATAACCGTTTTGAAGCGGTCAGCGCCCGGGAGCATAATTTTGCCAATTATCTGACCCTTGGTTCAAAAATTATCGGCGAGGCCATGGCCTGGGATATTGTGGAGGCCTTTCTCAAAACACCGGTCGGGGCGGAACGGCACCGGCTGCGGATTGAAAAAATTCTGCAGATAAAATAAACATCATCTTTCTACCACTTAAACATAGGCAGCGGACGGAGCGGAGTTTTTAAAAATTGCTGCCAGGTTTGATGCAGCAGAAATCTATGAAAACCGAGCCGGGGGTAAGCCTTCAGGATACGTCCGGCCTCCCGTCTTTTTATTCCCGCCGGATACAAACCAAAAAACACATCGTACCAGTCCGCCTTGCGGAAGACTTCAGCCAACAGACCAAATTCTGCCGGACAGGGTGTGATTTTATGGTGATTCAGAATAATCTGTCTGATTTCCTCATACCAGCCCGGTTGCCCGGTTTTCTCAAGATAATCCCTCATTAATTCTACGGACGGAAGCAGATAGTCAAAAGTGCGATTGGTTCAAATGCCAGGATCGTGAAAGGCGGCGGCAATGGCCAGTTTATCTATGTCTCCGGCGGTCAGGGTTTTGTCTGAAAGCAGCATTGAGAAGTGATAAACACGCTGGGCGTGATTGGAGCAGGTCTGTAAATCTGCCCCGAGATGAATTGAAAAATCATTCAGAATTTTATCAATCACCGGGCTTTACCAATCTCTTGAATTCATTTCTGATGGAGTCTACTCACAAAAAAAATGCCGGGTACCAAAGGATCGTACCCGGCAAGAAGAACAAATAACGGACCAGTATACGGATTTATATCGCCGAAGGCCAGAGCCAGCCAAAGGTTCCGGCGGTCAGCAAAGCATAAATAAGACCGTCAAAGACATTGCGCAGTGTAGTTGACCAGGCTGTATTGTACCAGATTGATTTGTCCAGCTGGGCCAGGGCATAACCGGCAAAAGCAGTAGTTCCGGCAAACCGGAATACTGCCAGGTAATGGGCACCGGGTTCCAGCGCGCTGCCGGCAATATAGGCTGCAAAAACACCAATAAGCAGACAAAACAAGAACCATTGGACTAATTGTTTGCCCATCCCCATCTGCCCGGTCGGCATAACCGAAATCCAGGCTACCGGACCTTTGTTTAGCTTTTCCTTGAATTCCGCCGAAGCCATGTGTTTCATGCTATCGGCATGAGGTATATTATAATTGCCGGGTTCGGGTTTAAACGGACGCAGGGCATCCATTACACCATCCTCATTGGGCAATTTTTTAAAATCACCGGCATGGTAACCGAGAAACATGTGAATCACGGAACTGGCCACAAATACCAGCACGGCCGAAACCAGGATTGGCAGCCAAAGTGATAGAATTGAAACCAAAAGCATCCTTTGATAGGTTTTTGAGAGTTTTCATACTTTCGTTTTCAACTCATCTCAGATGGTGCCTGCAAATCGGGGAAGCTACGCACCGGCCATATAATAACAACTAAGCACGGAATCCATCATCTCTTGTCCGGAGACTATGCTCATAATCTTATTCCAAATTTCTTCAGGTAATAACAGTTTTAAAGGCTGCTCAACGGTCGGTATAAATTTAAAAACTCTGGCCACTTTTTTGTCCCAATGCTTGTGGTAGCGCAGAAGATCGTCCGGGTAAACAATTTTTCGCCGGGTTCCTTCATCGGAGGCCCGGAATGGCTGGGTCAGATTCAGATAGCCATAGTCGTCAGTAAGTTGTTCACCGGGCTGGATATCGCGGATAGCGATCTCAAAATCATAAGCCGTAGTCAGGCAATTGGAATTAAAACTATGGTTGACATAGCGGCCATAGTCCCAGCATAAAACCATATTACCTTTATTGTTTCGGTAGGTATAGGTGTCGAGAATTTCCTGATAAATCGGATCAAGCTGCTGAAAGTCGGCAAGGGTAAATTCCCGGTCGAGCTTGTCCAGAGCCCAGGTGATGGTGCCTTTGGGAATCAGTTTTTTTGCTACGACTCCGTAGCCGATTTCATCACTGATGAATTTGAGTTCCGTATGGGGATGAATCATAAATGCTTTGAATCCTGCCTTGATTATTAAAACATGGGCGCAAACATACAAAGAACAGACGAAGTTGCAAATAATAAAATGAGGCTGTTTATAATTAATTTTCACAGATTTTTTCCAGCGGTTTTAATCTGTGGCTATCAGGACATATAGACAGGATAAAAGTGCGAAAGCAGAGGCAGTAAAACCACGAAGGATTATTGTCATGCCGTCCCGCCCTTGCGGGATCGGCATCTCATTCGGCATCTGTTTCAGCATCTATAGAATAAGACCCCTGATCCCGCATGGTTGGGAGCCGGAGGAATCTGTGCTGCACAAAAATATTGAGATTTCTCCTCTCCTGCCCGGGCGGGATCGTTCGAAGACTTGTCCCGCTCCGGCGGGATGACAAATCGGGGCTCTTCAATTCCCAATTTCCAATTCCAAATTCATCTCGGTGTGTTTCAGTGTTCTCGGTGGCTGATTTTGTTTTTGAGATTGCCGCGCTCGTTCCTCGCTCGCAAACTTGTCCCGCTCAGGCGGGATGACAGCACCCAACCGATTTTCAATTCTCAATTTTCCATTTTTAATCTCAATTCCTTCTGTATCCATCGCCGATACTTTATTTTAAGAAACTCCTGGCCCGGTCTTTTAAAATGTGATTCAAATTGGTAAAATTGGTGATGAAAATTTTATTCAAACTTTATAACCACAGGTAACAAAAACATGAAATACAATAGCACAAATAATGAGTTTCTGGCCCGCCACATCGGTCCGCGCGACACTGAACTGGCTGAAATGCTGCAGGTCGTCCATGCCGCTTCTCTTGAAGAACTGATCGATCAGACCATCCCCAAATCCATTCGTCTCCCCAAAGATGCCGATCTGCCGTTGCCGCTGACCGAGCACGATTATTTAAAGGAGCTAAAATGTATTGCTGCGAAAAATAAAATCTTCAAAACATACATCGGGCTGGGATATTACAACTGCATTACGCCAAGCGTTATTCAACGCATGATTTTCGAAAATCCCGGTTGGTACACCCAATACACACCTTACCAGGCTGAAATTTCGCAGGGCCGGCTCGAGGCTTTACTCAATTTCCAGAGCATGGTTATCGATTTGACCGGGCTGGAAGTGGCCAATGCTTCGCTTTTGGATGAGGGCACCGCCGCCGCGGAAGCCATGACCATGCTGCATCGGCAGAGAAACCGTGATAAACAAAAAGCCAATGCCAACCGTTTTATCGTCTCCGGGTCGGTTTTCCCACAGACTATTGATGTGCTCAAAACCCGTTCAGCCCCGCTGGGACTGGATCTGCTTATCACTGATCTCAGCAATTATGAATTTGCCGAACAGGATTTTGGTCTGCTGCTGCAATATCCTGCTGCCGACGGTTCAGTGGAAGATTACACGGAACTGATTACCAAAGCCCATACCGCAGGTCTGCTGGTTGCCATTGCGGCTGATTTGATGAGTCTGGTTCTGCTCAAATCTCCCGCCGCAATGGGTGCTGATGTGGCACTCGGTTCCAGTCAGCGTTTCGGCGTCCCACTGGGTTATGGCGGTCCGCATGCCGCTTTTTTTGCCACCCGCGATGAGTACAAACGGCAGATTCCGGGACGGATAATCGGTGTTTCGGTGGACCGTTACGGGAAAAAAGCCTACCGCATGGCTTTGCAAACCCGTGAGCAGCATATCCGCCGGGAAAAAGCGACCTCGAATATTTGTACCGCCCAGGCCCTGCTGGCCATTATGGCCGGTATGTACGCCGTTTATCACGGGTCTGAAGGCTTACAGACTATTGCCCGGCGCATTCACCATCTGACGGTAAGCCTGGCTGAAAGCCTGCAAAAAATTGGGGTGAGGGTGCTGAACAGCAGCTATTTTGACACCCTGCATCTGCGCCTGCCCGACGGATCAGTCGCCGCACTGCGTAAAACTGCCGAAGGTGAGAAAATTAATTATTATTACCTGCCCGATTCCACCATTAGTATTTCTCTTGACGAAACTACCACCGGGGAAGATTTACTAAATATCCTGAGTGTGTTTAGCGAAGTGCTGGGACAAAAAAGTATTCCGGCGGTTATAGCCGGTGAAGTGCGCATTCCAGCCGGTCTTCTGCGCCAAGACCAGATTCTGACCCACCCGGTTTTTAATAGTTTCCATTCCGAAACCGCCTTGATGCGCTACATCAAAATGCTCGAAAACAAGGATTTATCGCTGACCAGCGCCATGATTCCATTGGGTTCGTGCACGATGAAGCTGAACCCGGCTTCGGCACTCTACCCGGTCAGCTGGCCGGAATTTTCGCAGCTTCATCCCTTTGTGCCGCAGAATCAGGCCGAAGGTTATCAGCAGGTAATCACTGAACTTGAGCATTATCTGTCTGTTATCACCGGTATGGCAGCCACTTCGTTGCAGCCCAATTCCGGGGCGCAGGGTGAGTACGCCGGACTGATGGTTATCCGGGCTTACCTGCGGAACCGCAATGAAGAAAACCGCATCGTGGCATTGATTCCCAGCTCAGCGCATGGCACTAATCCGGCCAGTGCGGTAATGGCCGGGATGGAGGTGGTGATTGTGAACTGTCGTGAAAACGGCGATGTCGATCTGGATGACCTGCGGGCCAAAGCCGAAAAACACCGCGAAAATCTGGCCGCACTGATGATTACCTATCCTTCTACACACGGTGTGTTCGAGGAGGCTATCCGCGATATGGTTAAAATTATCCATGACAACGGCGGACAGGTTTATATGGACGGCGCCAATATGAATGCTCAGGTTGGCTTAACCAGTCCCGGCGAAATTGGCGCCGATATTTGTCACCTGAATCTGCACAAGACCTTTGCCATTCCGCATGGCGGCGGCGGTCCCGGTGTCGGTCCCATTTGCGCTGCGGCCCATTTGGCGCCCTTTCTGCCCGGGCACAGTCTTGTCACTACCGGTGGCGTACAGGCGATTCCCGCAGTTTCGGCCACGCCCTACGGCAGCGTCAGTGTGGCTCTTATTTCTCACGCTTACATCCGCATGCTTGGTCAGCAGGGTACCAAAGCCGCCACGCAGATGGCCATTCTGAATGCCAATTATATCAAGTCCCGGCTGGAGCCCTATTACCCGGTGCTGTTCAAAGGCGCCAACGGTCGGGTTGCCCACGAAATGATACTTGATCTGCGGCCATTTAAAGCGGCTACCCATGTGGAAGCGGAAGATGTGGCCAAACGTCTGATGGATTACGGTTTCCATGCCCCGACTATGTCCTGGCCGGTGGCCGGAACAATTATGATTGAACCGACCGAGAGCGAACCGAAGGAGGAACTGGATCGTTTCTGTGCGGCGATGATCGCTATTCATGGCGAGATTTTGGAGATTGCCGAAGGAAGGGCGGATAAGGTAGACAATGTGCTGAAAAATGCGCCGCACACCGCCGAAGAAGCTGCCGGCGATCAATGGAGCCATTCCTATCCACGGGAGAAAGCGGTTTTCCCGATGGCCGGTAACCGGGCCAATAAATTCTGGCCGGCGGTCGGCCGGGT
>DYOS01000084.1 GCA_020720405.1 Caldithrix sp.
ATAAATATCCTGGTACATGAGCCAGTTTTTACCATTAAAATGAGAGGCTACCCCGCCGCTGCCTGCTACGATTAAATTTTGCCGGGAACTGCCGCAGATGTCGAATAAAAGAGAGCTGTAAACAATACGGTCCCAGACGGTATCATTAACACTTTTATAATAAGCGCCACCAAATCCTACAGAATACAACTCACCATCAATTATTCTCAAACGATGGGAGCCAAAGGTTTCGGTTTCAATGTGAGGGCGAAAATGATCCTGCAGCTTCCATGACAAGCCGTCCCAATGATACATATACATAGTCCAGGTTCTCGCATGATATGCTACCGCATATACATCGTCTGTTGCAAAACCGGCAATGTCGCTAATCCAGATACTATCCGGCATAGAAAATTTTGTCCAGTTATGGCCATTATAATGCATCAGGGTTCCGTTTAAGCCGCCTACCCAGATATCCGTATCTGAAAGCCCCCAGACACCGTACAATTCTTTACCATCCACCGGAATTTCCTTCCACTGCTGACCGTCATAATGAATCAAAAGGGCTAAGAAATCACCGCTCACGCTTCCTTTTTTTGATCCTGCGGCAAAAATATTTGATGCAGAAAACCCGTGGATCGACCATAACTGAAAAATACTTTGAATCGGACCGCCTTCAGCAGCCTGCAGCTTTACCATTTGCCAGGTCTTGCCGTCATAATGAAACATTTTACCTTTAGGTGTGCCGTAACCCACGGTGTAAATATTATTGGCTGAACTGCCCCAGATATCATCAACACTTATCCCAGAAGTATTGGGAAGAAAGAGAGAATCCACCGTCCACTTGTACTCCCGGGGAGACTTAACTTCTTCTAAATTAGCAAGAGGACTTGTATCTCTGCGGCAGGATAAAAAAGTAAGAAAAATGAAAAGTATGTATTTTATGATGTTTAGCTCCTGAACAATCTGTAATAAACTACTTTCTGCTGATTATCATAAACAGAAAAAATTAGTCAAGTCTCATTTTATTCGAAAATTCCTTCCAGATCATTTCACGGTTTAACTGAAATGAAGCTTTGCGGAATGAAGATTAGACCGGCTCAGACCAGTGGAGCATGTATTTCACGCATAACAGTCTCGGGTTTGTTGTGCCGAATATTTTCTTGTAAAACAATGTCCTGCTGTACAATGTCATGCCGTCCCGCCCCAGCGGGACGGAATGACAAATTGGTCAATTCCCAATTCCTGTCTGATGTTCTTAAAACTCAAAAATGCTGCGCGCTTCTTCGCCGTAGCGCTCAATCACCCGCAGCGAATAAATGTCGTGGATGATATAATCCTTGGCCAGCAAAACCAATCCTTTATTGGTTGTCCACACGGCATCACAGACACCGTCTTCCAGAAAATGGCCAAGAATTACTTTCTGATCATCCACCATCATGGCCAGCCGCCGCCCGCCACGCTGAATGCGAATCTGATGTTCCTGTCCGTGATGATATTCGGTACCAATATTCAGGTGACTGCTGCCGAAATGAACGATGTAAATGATCAGGTTTCTATTATGGGCTTCGAGCAGCAGATCCTGAATTTCCCCGACCTCTTCATCCCAAACCGAGAGATAAATTTTAGTCTGTGCCTCGGTCAGCATCTGGCGCACTTTTAACAGAATGCTTTGATGGGTGTTGAGTGTCCAGATCTGGTTTTTCACCATCTCATCGCTGCTGTAAATCTGTTCCAGCCGGGTGTCGAGTTCGCCGATAGTCTGCAGATATTCACCGCGCATCCGGTTCAGCAATTCCGCTGGCGGATGGGGAATGTAACGGCTGGGTTCGGTATCAATAACCTGAATGACGTTTTTGTCGAGCAGCTTGTTTAGGGTGGGATATATTTTCGAGGCCGGTACCCCGGATTGCCGGGCCAGTTCGTAACCAGAAACATTCGATTGCCGGAGCAGGGCCAGATAAACCTGTGATTCGTACTGGGTAAAACCGAGGTTCTGAAGCAGTTCAACAATTTTTTTCATCTTGCCAAAACACAATCCCTGTTTTTATATTCGCTACCTGAGTAGTCAATAATTTAGGATGAATATTTTTTTTCCACAATACCAAAAAAGAATAAATTTGCTAAACGAACACAGATGAGGTTTTTATGGAGATGATGACCAACAGCCTGGGCCGCAGGGTGCCGGCTGAAGTAAACGGGCAAAAAAAACAGCCTTTTAGGGGCATAGGAAAATTTCAGCCGACGGGGCGCAAAACTGGTCCGCCCATTCCCAGCGGGGCCAATTTCACCGCCAGTAAGGTTGTCGATTCTCTTGATGCGGCGCTTGATCGGCTGCATCTTTTCAACGGCATGACCATTTCATTTCACCACCATCTGCGCGATGGCGACGGTATTGTTAATATCATTATCGATAAACTGGCCCAACGCGGACTGAAAGATATTGTCCTGGCACCCTCGGCGCTCTTCCCGGTACATGAGCCGATTGTCGGTCATATAAAAAACGGTGTAGTTTCGCATGTGTTGGGCTCGATGAACGGTCCGATCGGTCGTCTCTGTACCACCGGTGGCATGAAAAAAACGGCCATTCTGCGCTCGCATGGCGGACGTTACCGGGCCATACAGGACGGCGATCTGCATATTGATGCCGCCTTTATTTCCGCCCCGACTGCTGATACACACGGCAATGCCAACGGTGTGCTGGGTCCATCCGCCTGCGGCCCGCTGGGTTTTGCCCTGGCCGATTCGCTGTACGCCGATCAGGTGGTGGTCATTACCGATAATCTGGTGCCTTTCCCGACCTGGCCCTGGTCGATTGAAGGGGGTAATGTCGATTGGGTTGTGCCGGTTGAAAAATTAGGCGATCCGGGCAAGATTGTTTCCGGGACAACCAAAATTGCCACCGAACCGGATCGCCTGATGATTGCCGATTATGCCGCCCGGCTGGTGCGCGACAGCGGTTTGATTGATGAGCCGAATTTTTCTTTCCAGGCCGGCGCCGGTGGCATGTCCCTGGCCTTTGTCCAGTATGTGGCGCAATACATGCGCGAGAAGAAAGTCGTGGCCGACTTCGTTCGCGGCGGCTCGACCAAAGCCCTGACCGACATGCTCAAAGAAGGATTGACCCGCTTTATTCTCGACGGTCAGAGTTTTGATCTGGACGGTGTTCAGTCGTTGCGTGAAAACCCGAATCATATCGAAACCAATCCTTTTGTCTCCTATAATTATCACACCAAAGGTTGTTTTGCCCCGCGGGTTAAGGCGTCCGTTCTGGGCGGAACGGAAATAGACCTCGATTTTAACGTCAATGTTAACACCCATTCCGACGGCTGGCTGCTGCACGGTATCGGTGGATTTCAGGATGCGGCGGATGCCCAACTGACCATTATTACCGCACCGCTTTACCGCAAAACGAATCCGATTGTACTGGAAAAAGTGGTTACTGTTACCGCTCCGGGCGAAACTATTGACGCCATCGTCACCGATCATGGGATTGCCATTAATCCGCGCCGGCAGGATCTGCTCGACCGCCTGAAGGGTTCCGATCTGCCGCTGGTCAGCATCGAAGAACTGCATGAGAAAGCCATTGCCGCAACGGGTGTACCGGCCAAACCGCGCTTTAAAGATAAAGTGGTCGCGGTTATCGAATGGCGTGACGGTACTTTGATTGACAGTGTTTATGAATTAGATCCTGGCCAGTAGATCAAATGTCTAAAACTTTGATAGATCTTTATTGCGGATTTTTTATTGAGGAAGCTGTTGGCAACAACAGCTTTTCTTTTTCTGACCGGAAACAGCGTCAGATTCACGTTCCTGCCATAAAGGAATGCTCGCTTAACGATATCCGTGTGGGACAGGAGATTGTTTTCTCTGAAATAGAAGACGGGCAGGAAATCAATGTCTGCGGTCTGGAATTTCATGCGGCCTGCCGCTGGCAGGATAAGCACCTGCGTGTTGTTGATAATCATAACCATGTTTTTTTTCACTGGTTTGAAGCAGTGGCTTCGGGAAAAATTCCGGCCGGGCTGCCGCTGGTGCATATCGATCAGCATAGTGATCTGCGCTATCCCGATCAGCAGCCGCCGGTTGGCCATTGGTCGGAATGGTCGCTGGAACAGGCTTTTGAATACACCAATTACAAACTGAATGTGGGTAATTTTATCCGTCCGGCCCAGCATCTCGGTTTGATTTCTGAAGTCATTCAGGTTACCGGCAGCAATGATTTGCTCAAACCTCTGCCCGATGATTTTATCCTCGATCTTGATCTCGATTTTTTTGCTCCGGTGCTGGACTATATTCCGTTCCGCCAGAAAAAACATTTTATACAGGAAGCAGCAGCACAGGCCCGGCTGATTACCGTGGCCAGCAGTCCGTTTTTTATGGATCAGACCTTTGCCCTTCAGGTATTGAGCGGACTTTTCAATGAGCAGCTTTGATAAAAGCAAACCCGCGCCGGGCAGAAAATTACTTTTATTAACCTTTGCTGTACCTGAGAGCAGTGGTTAAGTTCAGGCAATGGATGTTGCTGACCTAACCGAACCAATTCTTCGAAAACCACAAAACTTCCCCGGATCCAGAAAAAATTTCCGGTCGAAATATGCCTTTTATCTCCGCTTTCTGTGGCGCTTTTTAGTACTGCGCCGCCCGCAACCATTGATTTATGGTGTGGCCCTGACCGACCGCTGTAACCTGGCCTGCAGCGGCTGTCGCGTTTCCAATACCGGACGGCGCGACATGACCCGGGCTGAAGTAATCGCCGCCCTGCAGGATGCCTGGCAGCGCGGATTCCGGGAGCTGTATTTCAGCGGGGGAGAGCCGCTTTTGTGGCAGGATAACGAATATACCCTGACCGATCTGATTGAAGAGGCCAGAGAAATCGGTTTCTTCCACATCCATGTTTACACCAACGGTCTGCTTGATCTGGAAATACCGGCTGACCTGCTTTGGGTCAGTATGGATGGATTGCCGGGCGTTTTTGAGCAGCGACGCGGTGATCATTTCTTTCAGGTTGAAACGGCAGTCCGTTCGGGTTTTCACCCCGCTGTGGCGATAATCTATGTTATTGACCGAAATACGATGAAGGGGGTTGAATCATTTCTGCGCTGGGTGCAGGAAACGCATTTCCCGGTAATCGGCGTTATGTTTTATTTTCACACCCCGTACTATGGGAAGGATGATTTGTTTCTGACTGCCGCGGAGCGTGGTGCCGTCATCGACCTTCTGCTCGGATACATCCGGAGCGGTTTGCCGGTGCTCAACTCCCGGGCTGGTTTACTGGCTTTGAAATCCGGTCTTTGGCCACGCCGTTTTTCCGTGGCCTCGGTACTCGATGTTGATGGCGAATCGGTTTGCTGCCGGGCTGCTGATAAAGTATGTGTGGACTGCGGCTATGCGGCTTGTACCGAGCTTACCGAATTTCAACGTCTTCGGCCAAGCGCACTGCTTGGATTGTTGAGGTATTGGTGAGCAGATTAAGTCACTCGCTGTCAGATTTTGTGCTGCGCCAGATTCGTAACCATTTTGTCGGGCCAGATCAATCCTGGGTATTCCGGCCTCCTCCATCGGATTGGAGTCCGCAACCTGCTGAACGGACTTCCATTTATCTGCATGTACCTTTCTGCCGGCATTTTTGTCCCTATTGTCCCTACACCAAAATCCCATTTGATAAATCGCTGCTGGAACCCTATACCACAGCGGCCATTGCTGAGGTTGACTGGTGGGCAGACCGGATCGGACCGGCCGCGATAACCAGCATTTATATCGGCGGAGGTACACCGACTCTGGCCACGGACAGTGTGGAACGCGTACTCAGTCGGGTGCGCCAGAGGTTTCGTGTAAATGGTGATATCTGTATCGAGACCAATCCATCGGATGTGGATAGTGAAACGGTGAAGCGCTTAAGGGCAATGGGTGTTTCGCTGGTGTCCCTGGGTGTCCAATCCTTCCGCGAAGAAATGCTGACCCTGCTTGGCCGTGATTATCTGCCAATCGCTGCCGATCGGGCGTTGGGCTTGCTGGCCGATGCTGGATTTCTTTCCATAAATGCTGATCTGATGTTTGCTTTGCCGGGTCAATCTTCTTTGGATGTTACCTCCGATCTGGCCCGAGCTGCACAACTCGGTGCCAGTCAGCTTACGACCTATCCGCTGTTCACATTTCCGTACAGCAAGGTTGGTAAATATCTTAACCTGAAATCTGTGCGTATGCCGGATTTGGGTACACGCCGGGCGCATTACCGGGCAATCAATGAATGGACCGCCGGGCACAATTTCGAACGTGTTTCGGTGTGGGGCTATAAAAAGGGCACCGTCCCACGCTATTCATCGGTCACCAGGGGCAGTTATATCGGCATCGGGCCTGGTGCCGGTTCACTTTTAGCCGATGGATTTGTGCTCAATACCTTTGATTTTAACAGCTGGTCGGAACAGACAACCGGCGGTCGCACTGCTCTTGCTCTTCGCCTTCCGTTTGATGCAAAGATGTCCGGCTGGTGGTGGCTTTACTGGCGATTGTATGATACCCGGATTCCGCTGGACGAACTTGATCAGGCTTTGGCCGGCGATGCACCCAAAGCCCGGCGCTGGCTGAAAATATTCGAACAAGCCGGGTTGGCTGTACGACGGAACGGTTTTTTTGAGCTGACGGAAGCGGGTGCCTTTTGGCTGCACCTGGCCCAGAATTATTTTGCGCTGAATTATGTGAACCAGCTCTGGACTCAGGCCGGGCTCGACCCCTGGCCGCAGGCCATAACCATCTGAATCGGGACACCGCCGGAGGTAGTCATTTTTTTGGAGTCTCTCAATGCCCTTCAAGTCCCTCAGCCTGCGCACAGAAAATATTTTAAAAATCAGTCCGGTATATTAACTTGCCGACCTTTACTAAAAAACAGCAGCAAACCGGATAAACCCTGATGAATCCTGACATCCTGAATATTTTAAAAAATGCCCTGGCCGAGGATATTGGCAGCGGCGATGTGACCACCCTGGCTATTGTACCCGAAGCGCGGGAACTACACGCGTTTCTTCTGGCTAAAGCCGATGGGATTGTGGCCGGTCTGGAAATTTTCCGCCAGGTTTTTTTACTGTTGGATGAACACTGCCGGTTTGAATTCAAATTTAGTGACGGTCAGCCGGTTGGCAAAGGCGATGTCATCGCCCGTTTTTCCGGTCCCGGTCGGGCCATACTGAGCGGCGAACGAACAGCATTAAATTTTCTGCAGCGTATGTCCGGCATTGCCACTCAAACCAGCGATCTGGTCTCCCGCATCAGACATAGCGGCGCAGTTTTGCTCGACACCCGTAAAACCGTACCCGGTCTGCGCCTGCTGGATAAAATGGCCGTCCGTCTCGGCGGCGGATCAAATCATCGTTTCGGATTATATGATATGGTCATGATCAAGGATAATCACATCAGCGCCGCCGGAAGCATCCGCGCTGCGGTTGAAGCTGTGCGCAGGTATGATCGGGAAAACCGGCCGATCGAAGTTGAGGTGAAGAATCTGACCGAACTGGCCGAGGTACTGCCGCTGAAGGTTGACCGTGTTCTGCTCGACAACATGACCCCGGAACAGCTCCGGGCTGCGGTTCGTTTGACCGCCGGGCAGGTTCCGCTGGAGGCATCGGGCAATGTCTGCACCGAAACCATTCGGGAAATTGCCGAAACCGGAGTGGATTTTATCTCGGCCGGCAGCCTGACCCATTCGGTGAACGCGCTGGATATCAGTCTTCTGATCGAAGACTAAATGGAGGAAAAAATGAGTGCAGAATTAATATACAACGATCTGAAAGTACGCCTGGCTAAACTGGTGCCTGAACCGGAAATCCGCATCAAGGCTGAGCTGGCTTACCGCATTAACCAGCTTAAAAAGGAGAAGAATGCCGTCATTCTCGGCCATAATTACATGGAGCCGGCACTTTATCACTCCATCCCGGATTTTAAAGGCGACTCACTCGAGCTTTCGCGTATTGCTGCCAAAACGGATAAAGAGATCATTGTTTTCTGCGGTGTGAAATTCATGGGTGAAACGGCGAAGATTCTCAATCCCCATAAAACGGTGCTGGTGCCGTCGCCCAAAGCCGGCTGTTCGCTGGCCGAAAGCATCACTGCCGAAGATGTGCGCACTCTGAAAAAACGATTCCCCGGCGTGCCGGTGGTGACCTACATAAACACCTATGCCGATGTTAAAGCCGAAAGCGATATTTGCTGCACATCGGGTAATGCCAAAGCCGTGGTTGAGTCACTGCATACCGATTCGGTTATTTTCCTGCCGGATGAATTCCTGGCCGGGAATGTAGCCCGCGAAACCGGTAAGCATATCATTTTTCCGGCTCAGTTTGAAACCGTGGCCCGGCACCGGGATAGCAACATTGACTACCAGATGATCGGCTGGAACGGGCGCTGCGAGGTGCACGAAAAATTTACCGTCGAAGATATTGAAAATGTCCGCCGCCAATTCCCTCAGGTACTTATTCTGGCTCATCCCGAATGTTCACCGGAGGTGGTGGCTGCCTCGGATTACTCGGCCAGCACATCGGCCATGATCCGTTTTGTTGAACAGCATCAGGCACCGCATTATCTGCTGTTGACCGAGTGCTCGATGGGGGATAATATCATGGCAGCCCACCCCGAAAAGGAAATGCTTCGGCTGTGCAGCATCCGTTGTCCGCACATGAATGAAATTACACTTGAGGATACATTGCAGGCGCTGCTAAAAACCCAATACATCATTGAAGTACCGGAGGAAATCCGGGTTCGGGCCTTACGTGCGGTGGAACGCATGCTGGCCATAGGTTGAGTTTATGGAACTGATAGAAACAGAAGTACTGGTTATCGGCAGCGGTGTGGCCGGGTTAACCGCAGCCCTGGAACTGGCCGGGAAAAATATCGAAGTGACCGTGGTGACCCGCAGTCAGGATCCGGCGCAAAGCGCCACGCAATGGGCGCAGGGTGGAATAATATACAAAGGCCGCGGCGATTCAGCCCGGCTGCTGACCGAAGATATACTTGAGGCCGGGGCTGGTCATTGTTACCTGCCGGCCGTTAAAATTCTGGCTGCCCAGGGGCCGCGTCTGGTTGAGCAAGTTCTGATAAACAAATTAAAAACCCCCTTCGACCGCACCACTTCCGGACGGTTATCTCTGGTTAAGGAAGGCGGTCATCGTCTGCCGCGCATTCTGCATGTGGCCGATGCTACCGGAAAAGCCATAGAACACGCCCTGATTGCCCAGCTCGCCCGGCATAAAAATATCCGTCTGTTACCCGGTTTTACGGCTATTGATATTCTCACCCTCGATCATCACAGCCGCAACCGGCAATCCATTTATGAAAAACAGCGCAGTGTCGGTGCCTACCTGCTGAATACAAAAACAAACCAGGTTCACCGCTGTCTGGCCAGGAAAACGATTTTAGCCACGGGTGGAGTCGGACAGGTTTTTAAGCGTACCACCAATCCGTCCGGGGCCCGCGGCGATGGTATTGCCATGGCTTTCAGAGCCGGGGCACGGGTCATCAATATGGAATATGTTCAGTTCCACCCGACCACCTTTTATCACGAATACCGTCCGACCTTTCTGGTTTCGGAGGCGGTGCGCGGCGCCGGGGCCCGGTTGATCAACGCCGACGGTCAGTTGTTTATGGAAAAATACAATCCCGAGTGGAAGGACCTGGCGCCGCGTGACATCGTTTCAATCAGCATCCACAAGGAGATGATTGAACGGAATGAAAGCAATGTATTTCTGGATTTGCACCATTATATCGATCCACAAAAAATTCCGGTTTTGTTTCCAAATATTTATGAGCAATGTCTGCAGAATGGTATAGATCCACGGGAAGAACCGATACCCGTGGTTCCGGCTGCCCATTATGGCGTGGGTGGAATTTGGGTGGATGAGCATGGCCGGACCACGATCAATGATCTGTACGCCGTCGGCGAAGTTTCCTGCACCGGTGTTCATGGTGCCAACCGCCTGGCCAGCACTTCACTGCTGGAAGGTTTGGTTTGGGGTTACCGGACAGCACAGTTTATCAGCCGCAGTCTGCAGCGCAGTCCGCAGCCGCTTGCGGATGATCTGCCGCCATGGGAATCCCGGGCTGAATACTGGCCGGATCCGGCGCTGATCAGCCAGGATTTGTCTTCCATAAAAAATATCATGTGGAATTATGTCGGTCTGGTGCGCACCTCGTACCGCTTGCAGCGGGCGGTTCGCGAACTGCGCAATCTTGAAATTGAAATTGAACGGTTTTACCGGGTCTCTTATCTGACCGATGCCCTGATCGGTTTGCGCAATGCGGTGCGGACGGCAATCATTATCGCTTCGGCCGCCTGGTCAAATAAAACCAGCCAGGGTTGCCATTACCGGGAGTAAACAGGATCCGGTTTATATCTTAATCATCCGCCCGACTGTAAAATTTACCGGATTAACACCATTTTCCGGCTTTCCATAAAATTTTCACCGATGACTAATTGATAAAAATAAATCCCTGAGGACAAATCACCGGCATGGAAAGTGACCCGGTGCTCACCCGGCTTCTGCATCCGACTGACCAGAGTTTTTATCTCCTTGCCGGTAATATCGCAAACGGTCAGCTTTACCTTCTGATTGGTATTTACGGCTTCCGCTGAAACATAATAAGTAATTGTGGTCTGCGGGTTGAATGGATTTGGATAATTCTGTTCCAGCCGGGATTGGGTCAGGATTTTTTCTATTTTGCCCAAAGTAGAAATTGTATAGTTGACCTCAGCCGAACAGCTATCCCAACTACCGACATTACTATAAACCCGGAGTGTGACGCGGTAAGTACCATTTTTATTGTACTGGTGAACCGGGTTCTGTTCTGTACTGCCTGAACTGTCGCCGAAATCCCATTGCCATTTTACGGCACCACTGCTCTGGTCGGTAAAAACCAAATCCAGGCCATCTTCCTGAACATTGAAATGGGATTCGGGCCGATGCTGATACAGCAGGAAATTTGTTGAACGCGTCACGACCGTATCCCAATAGGCATTCGGTGCAGGATTCCACATGCCATTGCTCACCCCGTAAAATTCATGACCGGCGCCCTCGACAAAATAGGATTCATAATCATAGTTCAGGTGTGTAAATCTATGGCTGACCGGTTGACTGCCGTAGGTATTGGCAAATGTGCTCAGGTTAAAAGGTTTGCCAACACCGAAAGGCACGATATTATCGGCTGTGCCGTGAATGAGCAGAGCAGGAACATGAAACCCGTTTTGTTCAATCAGGCTGGTATCCTGCAGGGCACCCCATAAAGGAATAATGGCATTAGCCTGGGCATTTTGTCCGTTGGCAGAACCGATAGCATCGAGTCCGCCCAGATCGGGACCATTATCGGTTGTAGGTGGGAAAATATTGATTTGGTAGCTGCTGGCTGGTCTCTCGGATGATTTATCCATATATGAATTGTGCAGGGCAATAAAAGCGCCGGCACTGCTGCCCAATATATAAATGCGGTTTCCATCAATTCGTAGTTCTTCTGCCATACCCCGTACAAAGCGGAGTGCAGCACGACTGTCCTGTATGGCCCGGTAAACAGCCCGTTCGCTGCTCTTCTGGCTTAGTATATTCATCCCCAACCGGTATTGAACTGTGGCGGTGACGTATCCCTTTTCGGCGAAGAGCCGGCAGAAGGCCAGCATATCATCGTTTTCCTTGCTGCCCGAAATAAAAGCGCCGCTGTGAAAGACTATAAGCATGGGCCGAAAGGAGGCTGTATCGCCATCCGGTTGGAAAATATGCATCCTCAGGTTGGTCGTATGGGTACTTGATTCCCCGCTATAAGTCGGATAATTGAGCTCCGGGGCGCTGGCGTAGATCAGATCGGTATGGGTCTGACTGGCACTGAAAAGTGAATCCCTGTAACGGGATGGTTCCTGGGAAAGGACAACCGTGACGGTCAGAAACAGGATCGATGAGAGTTTTTGTGTGAATTTCATTTCAGCTCCTGAATATCAGAATAAATTTTTTTATACTATTCGGAGTTGTTACTCAATGCATGACCGGAAAATAGTTTTTAGGAGGATAAATGCGGTTTTTCTATCAGACAAACAAAAAAGGGAACCGTTTCTGATTCCCTTCATTTTTGAGCGGTCC
>DYOS01000227.1 GCA_020720405.1 Caldithrix sp.
TTGGCGATACCGCAGTCCGATCCCCAGGCGGAAAGAAAAGTCTCGGCTTCACGCATACTGTCCGTAAAAATAGAGGAGGATAAACCCTGCACCACCCCATTTTGCTGTTCAATGGCATTCTCCACTTCACCACTGTATTTCAACAGGTATAAAATAGGAGCAAAGGTTTCTTCCTGCACAATTTCATAATGGTTTTCGGCTTCGGCCACCACCGGTTCAACATAGCAGCCGGATTCAAATCCGGCGCCTGTTTTAACGCCGCCGCCAATCAGAATTTTGCCTCCGGCCTGTTTTAGTTTTTCCAGGGCAGCAGTGAATTCTCCGACCGCACCGCCATCGATCAGCGGCCCGACATGATTATTGACATCCAGCGGATTGCCGATGCGAAGCCCGCTATAGGCTTTGACCACGGCATCTTTAACCTTATCATAAATGGATTCGTGGATAATCAGACGGCGGGTGCTGGTGCAGCGTTGTCCGGCAGTGCCGACCGCCCCAAAAACGATGGCCGGGATGGCCAGTTTCAGATTGGTGTTGGGTGTAACAATAATGGCATTATTTCCGCCCAGCTCAAGGATGTAGCGGCCCAGCCGGCGGGAAATAACTTCCCCGGCATGTTTCCCGACCCGGGTTGATCCGGTTAAGGAGATCAACGGAATACGTTTGTCGTTCAACATACTCTCGCCAATTATTTTTCCGCTGCCGATAATCAGGGTAAAAATGCCCTCGGGCAGATTATTTTCTTCCAGAACTTCGATAACAATATTTTGAACGGCGATGGAGGTCAGCGGCACTTTGGAGGCCGGTTTCCAGATATTGGTATCACCGCAGACCGCAGCCAGCATGGCATTCCAGGCCCAGACCGCAACCGGGAAATTAAAAGCTGAAATGGTAACCACTACGCCCAGCGGATGATACTGATCGTACATGCGGTGGCTGGGACGCTCGGAATGCATGGTAAAACCGTAAAGCTGACGGGACTGACCAACGGCAAAATCGCAGATATCAATCATTTCCTGCACTTCGCCCCAGCCTTCCTGCAGGGATTTACCCATCTCGTAGCTGACCAGCCGGCCCAGCGGATCTTTATAGTGACGTAATTTATCACCGATCTGACGGACAATTTCACCACGTTTGGGTGCCGGCATTTTGCGCCAGGTCTTAAAGGCTTCGTCCGCTGTGCTGACGATGTGCTCATAATCGGCGGCATTGGCCTGATACACCGCAGCAATCAGTTTTCCATCCACCGGTGATTTGATTTGCAACAGACCGGCATCGGTGCTTTTTCCCCAAACCCGACCGGTACAGGAGCCGTAATTGATCTCCTGAATTTTTAGTGTCTTTAAAAAGGACATATCCATAACAACAATCCCTTTCTACAATGATGTGTTTTTATTTATTTCGGCCCTGATCTGACCCAGGGTAATATTTTTCATGTGGTTTTCAATCAGAATCTGAACATCGGAAAATAAGCTTAAAAAATATTTATTGAAATTATTTTCAGGATGATTGGCCATCAGTTTGGTCGTCATTTGGAAGGCTTTCTGCTCTTCGACAGCGCAGTAAACCGCCTGCAGATGGATTTCGGGCCAGTTTTCAATAATGGAAAAACCGCCCTCTTTGCCCCGGCTGCTGTTCAATAGTCCGGCCTGTACCAGCAGCGGCATAAGCTGGCGCAGCCGGGAGGCATTATAACCGACAACCCCGGCAATCTGATTGCTGGAGGCGCTTTGGGGGTGGATTTCGGCCAGGTAATTTAAAACCTGCACGGCGGTGATCAGTTTGGTTGAAGCGGACATTTTCTTATATGTTATTGTTTCCGTAACAATATAATAAGACAATTTTCAAAATTCAAGGTAGAGACGCCAGGCATGGCGTCTGTACGGGATCCGCATCCGCATTGGTGGAGATCCAACGGCAGTGATGTTTCGCGCAGGAAAGGATCAGCGGCATAGGTCTGACGGATACCGTTCGCATCGGCCGCAGCTAATTGTTGTAACACATGGTCAAACATTAAAAAACGGCTATCCACGCAACGCTCTTTCAACTTCCAGCAAATCTTTGTTGACCCGTTTCAAT
>DYOS01000228.1 GCA_020720405.1 Caldithrix sp.
GGCGTTGACGATGGTCTGGGTCTGGGTCAATGAAGAACCAGTCATGGGTAAGCTTGAGACGATTTTGAGGGTGATTGCTTCAGCCGCGGGGGCTTCAGCGGCAGGGGCTTCGGTGGCGACGGAAGCCGCAGGCGCTTCGGTTGCAGCGGGGGCAGCGGGGGCAGCGGGGGCAGCAGCGCCACCACATGCTACGAGCATCATGCTGGCAAGAACCAACACGGACAGTAAAGCGAACAAACGCTTATTCATTTTCTTACTCCTCCAAAATATGTTAGGTGAATTCAATATCCCGCATGTGCGGGCTTACAAAAAACAGCAGACAATACTTGTGATGTCAGCCTCACCTCCTTTTTGTAACATAATTCCTAAATAAAATAAAGCTCGAAAATTTCCTTCAACACGGATTTTCGAGAATTTGTTCCGAACCGCTGTAATTATAGTAGTTTGGTTTTTATTGGGCGGGATGATAAGTCGCTTTTTCTTTCAAGTCAAGTAATTCAATGCGCGGCTTCTTTAAATTATCAAGGGCTGCGCCTGCCTTGTTTTTTGTCTTTTCAAAAATATCGGCTGCCTGAAAGCGGTTTAAAAAGCAAAATCTCTTTCAGGATAGTTTTTTTGATCCAAAATGCTATTACCCGTATGGATAATCTTGGTATCTTATTTTTTGTCAGTTGGTTTATAAAGTAGTTGTTCGCGAATGCGTAGATCGGTATTGCGGATTTTCATGGCGAGGTCTGCCGCAAGGTTATACATTAAGCGATAGCCTAACTGCGGGTAGGTTTCGCACAGGATGATTAGTTTTTCGCGCTGGATGATTAGCAGATGCGTATCTTTTTGCGATGCGCGCGCTGAAGCGGAGCGTAGTCCTTCATCTACCAATGCCACTTCGCCAAACGACTGACCCCTGCGTAACCGCGCCACAGCAGTTTCTTTTTTTTCGATATTTCCTGAGCCGCGATTAATCAAAATGTCCACTTCGCCTTGCGCGATTACATACAATTCTTTGCTGCTGCTGTTTTCTTGAAAGATAATATCTCCGGTGTTGAATATAACTTCCTGGCAGAGATTTGCGACCAATTCCAATTGTGTCGGTGTGAATTGGTAGAAAATATCGCTTTGCTTTAGGAAGTTAACCATGTTATTCATAGGGCGGTGAGTTTAACATAAATAAAGGTGATTCGCAATCGTTTCGCGATTTAACCTAACTCGGACAAGCCGAAAGAGATTTAACCACGGAGAACACGGAGATCACGGAGAAAATCATTTAAAAACCTCCGTGCGCTCTGTGTTCTCTGTGGTAAAGATTTTCTTGCTTTTTGTACATGCATTTAACTTTCAAGGTACTAAATTTGTTTGCCCAACAGTCCATTTGCCGCCGCTGAATCATTTACGGGTAGGCGTAGTTTAACCAATCCAGCGGATCTATCTGTATGCCATTAACCCACAATTCCCAATGTAGATGCGGTCCAGTTACGCGGCCTGTGCCGCCCACTTCGCCAATTATTTGTCCTTGCTCTATCATATCGCCCACTTTTACATAAAATTTGGATTGATGCCAGAATCCGCTGTACACGCCCCAGCCGTGGTCAAGGATCGTTGTGCCGCCGCGCACTGTCCAGTTTTCTGCAATAACCACTTTCCCGCGCGCGGGGGCTGTGATGGGAAGTCCGGTTCCGCCGCCAAAATCCAGCCCTGTGTGAAATCCTTGAACCGAGAGGTCTGTATTTATGCCGATGTACGTGCGGCGGTTGCCAAAGCGCGAGGTAAAGTAGGTGGCGTCTGCATATTCAGACGCGGGTGAAGAAAAATCACCCGCCCAGTATTTTTCAGGGTTTACGGGGGCGGTGGTGGCGATTAATTGATTTGACTCCGGTTCTGTTTCGGCTGGGGAAATGGTTATTGGATCAACGTAAAGTAACGGGTCGTCGGGGTAATTTCCTGAAATAATCAAAATAGATTGTTCGTAGGTTTGTTTGATTCCGTCAGGCAGTGTTGCTTCGAGCCGCAGCGGATATATGCCCGGCGGAAGCAAAGCATGAACTCCCTGCAGCGCAACTTGTGTTCCATCTTCC
>DYOS01000085.1 GCA_020720405.1 Caldithrix sp.
AATCGGCAACACGCATAGCCTGAAAGTATGTCTGAACCGCATCTACCGTGAATACAAGGACTCGATCAACTCAGCATTTTACTGATGGAAATAAATCTGCGGCATTTAAAAGATCGCCCTGTACTTGAGACTTACTGGTTTGACTGGTTCAGAAAAATGAATGTTGGTTCGGCAAAAATGATGTTGAGCGATTATTCTTCGGAAAGTATGAAAATGGCCATCTCTGAATTTTTCAGGGAGAATTAAAGTGAATTGGATGATCTCCATTCGGCTAAGTCCGCATTGCGGATTAGTTTCTTTCCCGGTTGTTTAGTTTAACCTGGTCTCAACTACAGGGCCTGCTTTCCACCCGCTTTGGTTTTTGCCGAAACCATGAAAATTCAGGATTTAATTATTGGCTTATAAATCTATTTTCAAGCCTTCCCGGGCGGCGGTTATGCGCAGCTCAATATGCCGGCTCAGGGCGTAAAGGCGGGTCTTTTCCAGCATATCATCTATAAAATCATCGTCGTGCAGCGGGTCATGGTGAAATAAAACCAAATGTCTTATCCCGGCCTGACCGGCGATATCAACCGGGTAGGTGTAGGGAGAATGACCCCAGGTTTTGTGTTTGGCATATTCTTCGGGCGTGTACTGGGCATCGTGAATCAGGATATCCGCAGCACGCAGAAATTCGATAAATTTCCGGTTGCCGTCCTCTCCGAGAACCTCGGTTTCATTTTCTGCAAGGGCTGGTTCAAATGGCTCGTTGTCTGAAATATATATAACGGTTTTTGATTTTAAGAAAAATTTGTATGCCAGGGTATTTCCGGGGTGGTTGACATAAAGAGTATCCAGACGAAGATCATCCAGTTCATAGCTTCCTTCCGACAGCTCTCTGTACTTCAGTATTGATCCCATATCCGAAAGCTCAACCGGGAAGTAGGTTGGATTCATCTGACCGGCGATAAGGTCTTTTAGCTGCATCTCGGTGTCCCGGGCAGCATGGATGGTAAATTCATTGCCCGGAATATAGGCCGGTGTGAAAAAGGGAAAGCCCTGAATATGATCCCAATGGGTATGGGTGAGAAAAATTTTAGCCTGGACCGGTTTTTTTTCTTTGAGCAGAGCGTTGCCAAGATCACGGATGCCTGATCCGGCGTCGAGAATCCATAGCTGATCACCATCGCGCAGTTCAACACAGGATGTATTTCCGCCATAGCGGACTGTTGCCGGGCCGGGTGTGGGTATTGAGCCGCGGACGCCCCAGAATTTAATATATGCCATCGTTAATCCCCCAACACTTTCTGGATTTCTGCCAGAAGCAGGCTGGCGCCGATCGGTTTGGTCAGATAGCCGGCAGCGCCTAAAGCCAGAGCTCGTTTACGTTCGGGTGCAAAATTTTTACCGGAAATAATCAATACTTCCGGTTGATGATTTGTCTGTGCTTTGATAGCGGAAAGAACGTGCAAACCGTCTGTCTCCGGCATCATGATGTCAAGGATAACCAGGTGTGGTTGATGCTGGTTTATAAGATTGATGGTTTGTAAAGGCTGGCTGGTGCGGAAAATTTCATAACCCGATGATTCAAGCAATAATTGCATGGCATCGAGATATTCTATGCTGTCATCAATCAGCAGTACTTTTTTTTTCACTCCTTCTCCATAATAAGTGAAATAATGCATGGATGCTATTGTTTTTTATGAACTTACGATGTGACAATTATCACACATAACGTTTTTGAGATGCCATATAGGCTTTGGTTAGCCTACCGATCATACGCCGGATTTCGTTTAGCTCGGTAATATGCGCCGTAACCGATCCGGTATGGTCGGCATCGGCGGCAATCTGTACCTGAAGTTCGGCCGTCCGTCGTTCCAGCCTTTTTTTCTTGATCTGATAGATAAAATCCCGCACCGAACGTTTCTCATCGGCAAATTCCTGGAAAAACAGAGCCGCGACCTGCTGCTGTTTTTCCGGTTCATCCTGGAAATAATCCAGAATCTGGCCGGAATCCAGGCGGCCGGTTTCTTCAATAGCGTCAAGCACGAGGCGGAATATCTGCCCGGACAGTTGGCCGGTAAAATCTTCGGAATGCAGTTCTTCCAGAATAAGGCTGCGGGTTTCTGCGTTACCGCCGGTCAGCAGCCCGATTATACCGGCTTCAGCCTGCTCTTCAATCGATTTGACCTTAATATTTTTAAAGGATTCCGGTTCCGTTCTTCTCGGAGCTGCTTTTGACTTCCACTGCTGCGGTTTGCCGCCGGGCAGTTGTTCCAGTAGAAAAGACTCGTGGATCTGCAGTTTTTCAGAAAGCATCTGCACATACAAACCGGCTTTCAGGGGATTACTCAGTGATTTGATGTAGCCAAGCGCTTCGCGGATAAACTCTTCTTTTTCCTGAATGGATGGCTGGGGATGATCATGAAGGTATTTCTCAATCTGGAATGCGAAGGGATTTTTCTGCGTTTCGAGCAGTTTCTGAAAGGCGCGGATGCCGTGTTTTAGTACAAAACTGTCCGGGTCGTGCCCGTCGGGGAAAAGGACAATAGTTGCTTCCATTTTCTCGGCTTCAAGAATCTGGGCGCTGCGGATGGCAGCTTTCTGGCCGGCTTCATCGCCATCGTAGGCTATAAAAACTTCCCGGCAGTAACGGCTGAGCAGTTTGGCCTGGGCATTGGTAAAGGCAGTTCCGCTGCTGGCAACGGCCCCTTTAAACTCGGCATCGACAAGGCGTAACAGATCAAAATAGCCTTCGACCAAAACGGCAAAACCCTGGCTGCGGATGGCTTCTTCGGCCACATGCAGACCGTATAGAATCCGTCCCTTCTGGTAAACCGGGCTTTCCGGGCTGTTCAGGTATTTGGGCTGCTGCTCTTCATCTATTTTTCTGCCGCCGAAACCGATAATATTACCGGATGGATGGTGAAAGGGAAACATCAGGCGGTGCCGGAATTTATCAAAATAGGTTTGCTGTTCATCCCTTTTCTGAATAAGTCCCAGTTGGGCGGCCTCTTCCGGCCGGGCGCCGCGGCGCAGCAGTTCGGTCAGCAATGATTCATACCCGGCTGGTGCGTAACCGAGTTCGAAGGCAGCCACGGTTTCAGGTTTCAGATTACGCTGGCTCAGGTAACCTCCGGCCGTATTACTTTTGGCTAATTTTTCCTTAAAAAAATCGGCGGCCAGGCGGTTCAGGTCATACAATTTCTTAAAAAGGGATTCCTGTTCGGGATCGCGCCGGTATTCCTTCAGGCTGACTCCGGCATAATCGGCAGCCCGGTGCAGGGCATCGCCGAAATCAATTTTCTCATAATCCTGGATAAAGGAATAGACATTTCCGCCTTTGTGGCAGCCAAAACAATGGTAAATCTGCCTGGCCGGGTTGACCATAAAAGAAGGTGTTTTCTCCTGATGGAAAGGGCAGAGTCCTTTGTAATTGACACCGGCCTTTTTCAGCTGAACATACTGGGAGATATAGTGAACGATATTTATACTGCGGCGGATTTCATCGACCTGGTTTTCTGAAAATCTTGACATCTTGTGAAAAAAAAATCCCCGTTTATCAGAAATTATTTCTATTTTATTTAATCGGTTTGAGATTAAACCGGAATGTTTGACCAAAGGAGAATTTTATGCCTCAGAATGAAGAAAACAAGCTAAATATTGAATTGAGTGAAGATGTGGCCGGTGGTGTGTACAGCAATCTGGCTTTGATCGTCCATTCGCCGGTTGAGTTTGTATTTGATTTTATCCGGGTTGTGCCCGGCCGCCCGCAGGCTAAAGTATATTCCAGGATCATTATGGCGCCGCAGCATGCCAAGGGTTTTCTGCGGGCGCTGAGTGAAAATATCCAGAAATATGAAAATCAGTTTGGTGAAATACAGAACCCGGGATCGTCTTCGGATAAACCGGTCAGCGGCTTCCAGCATTAAGCCCTGTCTTGCAATTATTTAGGCCGAACTATAACTTTACCGTTCATTAAAAATGATTCAAACCAATATTCAGCAGCTTCAGGATCGTATTGCTCAAGCCTGTTTGAGGGCTGGCCGTCAGGTTTCTGAAATCAAGCTGGTCGCCGTCAGCAAATTTTTTCCGGCTGAAACGATCCGTGATGCTTATCAGCTTGGTTTACGGATTTTTGGTGAAAGCCGGGCTCAGGAATTCCGTGATAAAAAGCTTGTTCTGCCGGAGGACATTGAGTGGCATTTTATCGGTCCCCTGCAGGTCAACAAAATCAAATATGTGGCTGGCCGGTGCAGTTTGATTCACTCTGTTGATACCTTGCATCTGGCCGGCCGGTTAAGTGATTTTGCTGTGAAAAATGGTTTTCAGGTACCCGTCTTAATAGAAATAAACAGCAGCGCCGAGCCGACCAAACATGGCTTTGATCTGGCTGATTTTGAACAATCCGCTGCCGGTCTGCCGGAATTACCCGGGCTGGACATCCGGGGGTTGATGACCATCGGGCCGAATACAGAAGACCAGATTGAAATCCGCCGTGCCTTTAGCGCCATGTATGAACTGCGCGAGCGCTGGCAGAAACGGTTTGGCGCCGGAAAGAGACTTTTATTATCCATGGGTATGACCGACGATTTTGAAATAGCAATAAACGAAGGCACCGATATTATCCGGGTCGGCCGGGCTATCTTCGGAGAACGGGGGACAAATTGAAAATGACACCGCTGGACATCCGGAACCAGGTTTTTCGCAAAACCCTGCGCGGTTTTGATCCGGTTGAGGTTGAGACTTTTCTGGAATTAGTAGCCAATGAGTATGGCCGGGTCAGCGAATCGGAAGAGCAATTATCAAAAAAAGTAATGGCCCTGGAATCGGAGCTGAAACATTTTAAAGAAGTCGAAAAAACGCTGAAGCAAACCCTGTATAATGTTCAGGAATCTTCCCAGCAATCCCGTGAAAATTCAGAAAAAGCAGCCAGCCTGCTGCGCCGTGAAGCTGAATTGAGCGCCTCGGAAATGATTGAAAAAGCGCGGCGTGAAGTACATAATGCGCAGCAGGAAGTCCAGTCTTTACTGCAGCAAAAAGAATCGTTTGCCAACCGTCTGCGGCATTTACTCAAATCACAAATTGAATTGCTGGATGTGCTGACTCTTGATGATGTGGACAAGGCTAAACTGCGCAGCCGGCCGGTGCCTCAACCAGTGGCCGCCAGACCAGCCGAAAAACCGGTTTCTGCACCTGTAAATCCTGCACCGAAACCATCCGCCCCGGTCGATGTTCTGCATGGTAAAGATTTCTTTAATGAGATATTTGATGAAAATCCAAAAAAAGAAAACAAATCATAGGCGGTGTTATGAATACGATCAGACTTATCCTCTTCATTTTCGTTGCGGCATTTTTATCCGGCGCGTGTAGCAGCCGGCCGGCACTTTCCACAAAAAATCCCTATCCGGAAGCCTCGGTTAAAATTATCCTGACCGATAAAACCGAGAAATTCGGCATCGTTATCAAAGCGACCGATACGGAACTGGATTATGTGGATGCCCAGTCACAAAAGCGTCAGACTATCCCCTACAGCAGTATAAAAAAACTGGAAAATTCCCCGGTTATGTTTGATTACGCTGCCAAACCGATTCCGCTTAGTGAGATAAAGAACGCCCGTTCCAGCCAGAAGACTTTTCTGTATGGTGCAGCCGGTCTGGTTTTGGGCGGTGCGGTTGGCATTGGCGCCGGTATTGCCCTGTTTGCCAATGATCAACAAGTCGCTGCCAATGCCGTTATCCCGGTTTTTGCTTTGGCCGGCGCCTGGTTCTTCGGATCGAAAGGGTATGCTGCCGATTTTGAGGCCGGTGCCCACAAGGTCCGCCAACAGCGGGCAGCCATCGAAAAGAAAACCCAGGATGAAACCATGCAACAGTTGGAGACTGAGAAAAAGAAATTGGAAGAAATAAAGAAAAAGCAGGATTAACAGGAAAATACCCGTTTATGAATCAGCCATTTAATACTGCGCTCTATCTGCAGCAAATAGAAGAAGCCGTTCAATCCATCCGCAGCCTGACCAATCAGCAAGTGGACACCGGTATCATTCTTGGTACCGGTCTGGGCGGACTGGTCAAAGAAATCCGCGTTGAGCGGGAAATCCCCTACGACCAGATCAGAAATTTCCCCCTGTCCACAGTGGAAAGTCATGCCGGAAAGCTGATTTTCGGCCATCTCAACGGGAAATCGGTGGTCGCCATGCAGGGCCGTTTTCATTATTACGAAGGCTACCCGATGCAGCAAATCACCTTCCCGGTACGGGTATTATTTGAACTCGGGGTGCGGACTTTGATTATTTCCAATGCCGCCGGCGGAATGAACCCGCAATTCGTCAAAGGCGATATTATGCTGATGACCGATCATATCAATCTTATAGGGGATAATCCGTTGATCGGTCCGAATCTTGACAAATACGGGCCGCGTTTCCCCGACATGTCCGAGGCCTACGCACGCGAATTGATCACACTGGCCGAACGGATCGCCCTCGAACATCAGATCCCGCTCCGGAAGGGCGTTTATATCGCCGTGGCCGGTCCGAACATGGAAACCGCCGCCGAATACCGCATGCTGCGGGCTATGGGTGGTGATGTGGTTGGCATGTCCACCGTGCCCGAAAATATAGTTGCCGTTCATATGGGTATGCGCGTCCTTGGAATTTCCGTGGTCACAGACGAATGTTTTCCGGATGCCCTTAAACCGGTCAGCTTAGAAGAGGTAATTGCCGTGGCCAGCGCCGCCGAACCAAAGCTGACCCGGCTGATGAAAGAAGTTATCAAACACTTATAGACTGGATGTGTATGTTTCGTGATGTTTCGAGCAGGATGTCCCTGCCTGAAGTTGAAGAACGTATTTTAGCTTTCTGGCGCGAACAGAAAATATTTGAAAAAAGTATGGCCATGCGCGAAGGTAAAGCACCCTATATTTTTTATGAGGGTCCGCCAACGGCAAATGGCAAGCCCGGCATTCACCATGTAATGGCCCGGACGGTAAAAGATATTATCTGCCGCTACAAGGCGATGAAGGGCTATTTTGTACCGCGTAAAGCCGGCTGGGATACCCACGGTTTACCAGTGGAAATTGCCGTTGAGAAAAAACTCGGCCTGACCCAGAAAAACCAGATTGATATTTTTGGGGTGGACAAATTCAATGCCGCCTGCCGCGATTTGGTCAATGAGCATATCGGAATGCCCGAGGGCTGGCAGACGCTGACCGACCGCATGGGTTACTGGATTGACCTCGACAACGCTTATATCACCTATAAAAATGAATATATTGAATCGGTCTGGTGGGCGATCAAAACTATTTTTGACAAAGGCCTGGTTTACCGCGGTTTCAAAATTGTACCGCAGTCGCCGACCATCGAAACACCGCTTAGCTCGCATGAGCTTTCCCTGGGTTACAAAGAAGTAAAAGACCCCAACTGTTATATCCGGGCAAAAATCAAGGAATGCAGCGATAACGAACTGGTCGGCCGGGAATTACTGGTCTGGACAACCACGCCCTGGACGCTGATTTCCAATGTGGCAATGGCTGTTGGGGAAGATATTGATTACGTACTGGTGCGCAACCGCCGGGTTTTAAAATCCGCCTCCGGTGATGAATCCGTAACCCATGAGCTGGTGCTGGCCGAGTCACGCCTTCCGGCCCTGGACGGCGAAGTGGATGTTTTACGCCGCTTTAAAGGACGCCACCTGATCGGCTTGCGCTATGAACAGCTTTTTGAATTTCTGCAGGTCGATACGAAAACCTATCCCAATGCCTTCACGGTATTATCTGCCGACTTTGTTTCCACCGAAGACGGTTCGGGCATTGTCCACATGGCCCCGGCTTTTGGTGCTGACGACTACGAGATGTCGCGCAAATTCAATCTGCCTGTATTGCAGCCGGTTACACCAGGCGGACGGCTGACCAATGAAGTTGGTGAATTCAGCGGGCGCACGGTAAAAACTTTTACCTATTCCGACCATACCGAAGAAGGTGTGGACAAAGATGTGGTCATCGGGCTGAAAAAACGGGACAAGCTCTACCGCAACAGTTTTGATTATGTTCACAGTTACCCGCATTGCTGGCGGACCGATAACCCGATTATCTATTATGCCCGGGAGAGCTGGTTTATCAATTCACCAGCTTATAAAAACCAGATGGTTGAACTGAACAAAACCATAAACTGGAATCCAAAGGAAATTGGCAGCGGTCGGTTTGGCAACTGGCTGGAAGATGTTAAGGAATGGTCGCTTTCACGAGACAGATATTGGGGCAGCCCGCTGCCGATCTGGGTCGCTGAAAATAATCAGGATATGATTTGCATCGGTTCGATTGAGGAACTGAAAGCCGGTCTGTATGAAAAAGAAGACGGAACGCGCCTCCCGCTAAGTGAGATGAGCGCCGAAATCGACCTGCATCGACCCTTTGTCGACCGGGTGGTTTTCGAAAAAGACGGTAAAACGTATCGCCGGACACCGGAAATTATTGATGTCTGGTTCGATTCCGGGGCTATGCCCTTCGCCCAGTTCCACTATCCTTTTGAGAATAAAGAACTTTTTGAGCAAAGTTTCCCGGCCGATTTTATCGCCGAAGGGATCGATCAGACCCGGGGCTGGTTTTATACCCTGCACAATATCTCGACGGTGCTTTTCAACAAACCGGCTTTTAAGAATATCATCGTCAACGAGCTGATTCTGGATAAAAACGGTCAGAAGATGAGCAAGTCCAAAGGCAATGTTATCTTTCCGCTGGAAATGATGGATCAGTACGGTGCCGATGCCCTGCGCTGGTATTTTATGGCGGTCAGCCCGCCCTGGCTGCCCAAGCGTTTTGATGAGGAAGGCTTGAAAGAGATTATCCGGAAATTTTTTACAACCCTGATCAATACATATTCCTTCTTCGTCATGTACGCTAACACCGACCGGTTCGAGGCCGACAGCCCGGCCGTGCCTATCGCTGAAAGGCCGGAAATTGACCGCTGGATTCTCTCGAAATTGTATACGGTAACCGCCGAAGTGAATAAACAACTGGATGATTATGATATTACCCGCATGACCCGGATTTTGTCTGATTACCTGATTGATGACGTTTCCAATTGGTATGTACGCCGCAACCGCCGCCGTTTCTGGAAATCAGAAGCCGGTCCGGATAAACAGGCGGCCTACCAGACCCTGCACGAAATTCTGCTCACCCTGAGCAAACTGATGGCACCGGTTGCACCGTTTCTGGCCGAGGAAATTTTTACCAATCTTCGCCGCAGCACCGATCCGCTCAGCGTCCACCTGTGTGATTTTCCCGAGCTGCACCCGGAACAGGAAAAATGGATTGACAGCAAGCTTGAAGAGCGTATGGCCACAGCCCAGGAAGTGGTTTCGGCCATCCGTGCCCTGCGCAATGATCATCAGTTAAAGGTGCGTCAGCCGCTAAGCCGGGTTTTGGTTTTTGCCTCCGCTGCGGCAAAGAAAAATTCGATCGGTTCGATGAGCCAGATCATCTGTGAAGAGGTCAATGTAAAGAAAATAGAATTTGTTGATTCGGATGAAACGCTGGTCCGAAAATCGGCCAAACCGAACTTCAAAGTGCTGGGTCAGAAGGTTGGTAAACTGATGGGACAATTAGGCGAGGTGATAAAAACCTTTGGCCGGGAACAGATTGCCGAGTTGGAAGGCGATGGCAAAACCAATGTTTTTATGGACGGCCACGAACTGAAGCTGACCAGGGAAGATGTGGAAATTCTGGCCGAGCCCAAAGCCGATCTGGCCATCCACAGCGAACCCGGTCTGACCTTAGCACTGGATTTACAGCTAACCGAAGACCTGATCAATGAAGGTTTGGCCCGGGAAATGGTTAACCGTATCCAGAATCTGAGAAAAGAGAATGGCTACGAAATAACTGACCGTATTGAAATCGTTTTCGGTCGGGTGCCGGCAACACTGGTCTCTGCTTTGAAGAATCAACAGGCCTATATTTGTAATGAGACTTTAGCTGATGCGATAACTTTCGAAAATAATGAAGACCGGCTGCAACAGACGGTAAATTTGGGTGAATTTGAATTTCAACTGGGATTAACCAGAAAATAGAAGGAGTCTGTTATGGAAAAAATGGATCCAAAAGATTTAGAATATTTTAAACAATTATTACTTCAGAAACGGGAAGTTGCCTTAAAGAATCTCGATTTTCTGAAGAATGTCGTTCTGGAATCAACGACCAAAGAAGCATCGGGTGATCATTCATCCTATTCTTATCACATGGCCGATCAGGGCACCGATGCCATGGAGCGGGAAAAAGCCTTTATGTTTGCCGCCCGCGATGAAAAATATGTCAAGCAGATTGATGAGGCGCTGGAGCGGATTGAAAACGGAACCTATGGCATCTGCCGGGTAACCGGGAAAATTATTCCGCGGGAACGACTTGAAGCTGTTCCGACCACAACGATCAGCGTTGAGGCAAAAAAAGAGGAAAATAAACGCAAATAATGATCAAGGGCCAATTTAAACAAAAAACACTGACCGTTATTATATTCGGTTTGGCTCTTCTCGATCAGTTGACCAAATGGATTGTCAAATGGACTATGCTGCCCGGCGAATCCATCCCGGTGATGGGTGATTTCTTCAGACTCACCTTCATTTATAATCCGGGGATGGCATTTGGAATGCGTCTGGGTAATACATATTTATTTCTGGCCCTGTCCATTTTCGCTGCCGGCCTGGTTTTTCATTATCTGTACCGTTTCCGCAATGAGGACTGGGTGCTTCAATTGTCACTGTCGATGATTGCGGCCGGAGCCGTCGGCAACCTGCTGGATCGCTTCCTGTATGGCAAAGTTGTTGATTTCCTCGATTTTGAATTTCCCGATATTATCATCCCGCCGTTCAACTTTATCGGTCTGTCATTCAACGGCTATTCCCTGTACCGCTGGCCGGTTTTTAACGTGGCCGATATGGCGGTCACCGGCGGTATCATTCTGCTTATGATTTATATCATCGTTGTCGGTGACCCACTGGAAAAAGCAAAAAAATCGACCTCTGCCACTTCCGGGCATGAGTAATCAGGAAACCCTCCGGGTTCAGCCGGAGGACCGCGGGCAAAGGCTGGATCAATTTCTGGCCGCTGCTTTCCCGGATGAAAGCCGCAGTTATTTTACCCGGCTGATCAGTGACGGATATGTTCTGGTTAACGAGGCACAGGTCAAAGCCGGTTATAAAATTGAAAGCGGTGACCGGATTGAAATTACCTTCCACAAACCGCAACCCGATCTGCAGGCCAGGGAATTACCCCTTGATATTTTATTTGAAGATGAACACCTGATTGTTTTGAATAAACCGGCCGGACTGACGGTTCATCCCGGGCACGGCCGGGAAACGGATACCCTGGTTCACGGACTGCTTTTCCATAGCCATGAGCTGGCCGAAACCGGGCAGGAAACCCGGCCGGGAATTGTGCACCGTCTTGATAAATTTACTTCGGGTTTGCTGGTTGTGGCTAAAACCGATCTGGCCATGCGTACCCTGCGCCAGCAATTTGACAGCAAAGATATTTATCGTATTTATCATGCTCTGGTCTGGGGCAAAATGGAGCAAACTGAATCCACGGTAAGGACTTTTATTAACCGCAGCCGGCGCGACCCGACCCGCATGGCGGTCAGCAGCAAGGGCCGGGAAGCGGTTACTCATTTCCACGTGCTCAGCCATTTTGAATATTTTTCTTTGCTTGAATTAAAACTGGAAACCGGCCGGACGCATCAGATCCGGGTTCACATGCAGCATATCCACCATCCGGTGGTTGGTGATCCCGAATATGGCGGAAGGGAAACGCAATTAGCCCGGCTGCCCTCCAACCTGCGCCGGCGCGGTGAAAATCTGCTCAAACTTTTGCCACACCAGGCGCTGCATGCCACCCAACTTTCTTTTCTTCATCCATTAAGCGGGCTGCGCCAGACTTTTCAATGCGATTACCCGGAAAACCTGGCTGATGCCATCCGCAAAATCCCCGCTCTTTTCCTTTTGTAAAACAGAAATAAGAAATAAGAGAAATCCATCCGTGGTTTTTTCCGTGTTCTCCGCGGGCAGAAAATTTTTA
>DYOS01000086.1:0-1932 GCA_020720405.1 Caldithrix sp.
ACTATGCTCGTCATCCCGCCGGAGCGGGACAAGTCTTCGAACGATCCCGCCCGGGCGGGATCAGCATGACAGCAATAATTTATGGTTTCACTGCTTTCTTCTCGCCGTTCTCTCTGGTCACTTAGTGTTAGAAATTTGTCCGCAGATGACACAGATTTACACAGATCAAAACCAGTGAAGGCGGAGCAAAGATGGATATTAACTTTATCGTATCACCGAAACTATTCCAGACTCAGGGTTATTTCTATCGCAGATAGATAATCCGCTGCAACCCTTGCTGAGGTGACCGGCCCTGAGCATTTAACCGGAAAATGTAAATACCGGAGGCCAGATTGCCCGGTTTCCAGGTGTATTTGTGAAAGCCAGCCGGAAGACGACCCGGGCTGTACTTAATCAATCGTTTACCGGTAATGTCAAAAATCTCAATCACGACCAATGCAGCTTCCGTCAGGCCGTATTCAATCACCGTCTGATCATTAAATGGATTCGGATAATTCTGACGCAGTACAAATTTCTCAGGAATGCCATCGCCATCCTGATCATACCGGTTTTCCGGGAAGCGGATGTCGAGATGAATCCGGGCAGTATCGGACAGACCGCCGGGGTCGGAAGCAACAATTTCAATATCACCTGCACCGCGGTAAAGCGGGGCGCGCAGGGTAAGATTTCCGCCTCGGAGGCGGATAAGAACACTATCGCTGAAAGTGTTGCAGTAAAAGCGGATCGCCGCTGGATCATGATCAATATCGGAGGTGAACTGAATCAGGTTCAGGGTCAGGGAATCGTTATTGATCAGTTCAAAATTACCGTTTAGAGTCAGCACCGGGGCATCGTTAATTGGGGTAACTGCAATCGGGAAACGGGTTGACGCTTCGGCCTGCTCCGGATCGGAAACAACGACGGTCAGTGTGTCCCGCCCAAACCAGTCTGCAGCGGCGCTGAGAATAAAGGAGGTATCGCTGTCAACCTGAACTCTGATCCGACCGGGCTGGATGGTAAATTTCAACTGCTCCGGTGAATGGTCAATATCACTCGAAAAACCGGTCAGGAAAGAACGTCGCAGAGTGAATGGATGATCTTCATTAAAGGTCAGTTCCGGCAGTGACTGGATTTGCGGGGGATCATTCAGCGGCGAGATGATGACCAGCAGGGTATCACGGCCGGAAGCCAGCAGATTATCGGTAACCGTGATTTCCAGAGCAAAACTGCCGTTGAAATCCGGTGCGGCCTGCAGTGAAATTCTTTTCTCCTGCTGCAAAATCTGGCAGGAAAGAGCGGTCTGACCTGATTCCAGCCAGCGGCTGCTGATCATCAGCTCAGCAATAATATTATCGGGATCGGCCAGGTATGGCGTTAAATCCAGTTCTTTATGACCTTCCTCAGCGATGGTTATGGATTCAACAAGGCTGATCCGCGGTGCATCATTCACATTCCCGACAAACAGACTACAGGTCAAGGTATCGGCGGCCTGCAAATCATCGTTTACCCGCAGGCTGAGGTTAAACGACTTGCCGCCCTGATCATCACCGGGAAATCCGGTCAGCCGGCCGGAAGAGCTCAGGCTTAGCCAGTCAGGGATTTCAAGAGCACTGAAAACAAGACTATCGCTGTCTTCATCTTCAGCACTAAGCTGGAAATTAAGGGGTTGATCTTCAGTTGCTGTCAGTTGATTGGTACTGAGAAAATAAGGAGCATCATTGCTGAAATTGACCGGCAAACTGAAATCAATACTGTCGGCGGCACCCGCAGGATCGGAAGCCAGTACCACAACCTCGGCTGTTTGACCGGCATCAGCCTGGACGGGTAAGCCATACAGAATGCCCGCCGGACTAAGATTCAGCCAGTCCGGTAACTTCAAGGCGGAAAATGACAAAGAATCGCCATCCACATCCCCGGCCTGCAGTTCAAAATAATAGGCCATGTCTTCCGTGG
>DYOS01000086.1:2032-8885 GCA_020720405.1 Caldithrix sp.
TCATCGCCGGCGGTCAGTTGAAAACTAAAGAGTGCATCCTCGGTGGCGGCCGTGAGATCGGTTGTTGTAAAAAGCGGCCGGTCGTTGCGGTTGAGCACGGTCAGACTGACTAAAAGTGTATCCATTCCGCCAAAGGCATCGGCAGCCAGAATCTGAACTGGTGTTCCGGTGGTGACCTGACTTTGGAGCGGCGTACCGCTGAGATTTCCTGAAGTGGAAAGATTCAGCCATTGCGGAGCGCTGAGCAAAGTGAAAGTTACTTCGTCGCCATCCACATCCCCGGCCTGCAGTTCAAAATAATAGGCCATGTCTTCCGTGGCAGCGGGCAGAGCTCCGGTGATAAACTGCGGGGCATCGTTGGTATTGATAACCTGCAGGGTGGTTTGCAAAGTATCGGCGGCGGCGGCCGGATCAACGACCCGGAAGCGGACGGTCTGCCCGGTTGTGACATCTTCATTTTGCGGTGTACCGCTGAGCAGACCGTCTGCGGAAATATTCAGCCAGTCCGGTTTTTGCAGAGCGGAGAACGTAAGCGTGTCGCTGTCCTCATCGCCGGCGGTCAGTTGAAAACTAAAGAGTGCATCCTCGGTGGCGGCCGTGATTACATCACTGCTAAATAGCGGCGCATCGTTGACCGGTTCAACCCGGAGCGAGGTGACCAGCGTATCACTACGCTGATTGATACCGTCATCCTGAACCGTCAGTCGAAGTTCAAAAAGGCCGGTATCGGCTGCCGACGGCTGCCCGCTGAACAGACCGGTTGAACTTAAACTGAGCCAGTCCGGTCCCTGCAGCAACCCAAAACTAATATTATCCTCATCCGGGTCCGTGGCGACAACCTGGAAATTATAGGGCAAATCCTCAAAAGCGCTGTCCGCAGTCTGCGTTATAAAATAGGGACGATGGTTCGAAATCTGCGACCGGTCACCAATGGTCAGTTCGCCGAGCGAATCGAGTCGAAATGTGAAAAGGTGGCTTTCGGGTGTATGCTGGGCATCGGAAAGGTGAATCCAATCCTCCGCTGCGGTTCCGGCCGGGCGGTAAAAAACCTGAAGATTTTCGACCAGGAGGGAATCAATATCAAGATCGGTATAGCGTAGTTTTACACCGACGCTGCCGTAGGCGGTTTTATTGGTCAGGGTGCTCAGGTAAACTGCAGATGTATTTTGCGGATAATCTGATGTTGGTTTTATTTGCTGGCGCTGAATGGTAACCATACCGGCCGAGCCGGCGTCAAAATCCAGCCAGAGATTTTGGGCCGAAAAGCGTATTTCGGGCAGATCACCTGCGGCGAGATACACAGAGTCTTTGCTTCCGGATTCACCCTGTGAGACGATCATCCTGTAAACACTGCCCGAGGTAGCCGTATCATTATTACTGGCGGCATAGGCTCCGCCATAGATTTCATCTCTTCCGTTACCATTCAGGTCCATAAACCAGGTTGAGCGACCCATTTCATCGTGTGCTGTTGCGCCGTCGAATCGTTTCGATACCGATGAGGGCAGTGACAGGTCAATGTTTTTCTCGCTGAATATCGAATCGCTGCCCTGCAGGAAATAGAGACTGCCCGATTCGGTGCGGCCATTGGCCGAAGCCAGAGAAGCGCCGATCAGGATATCGTCAAAGTGATCGCACTCCCAATGTCCGGCCGATACATGCAAACCAGTTTGGTCTCCGGTCTGACTGCCGTCAAAACGGATGCGGTAATTTTCTGATTGAGCCAGGTCATAAATCTGACCGGAGGTATAATCAGTCGGCCCGTCAATTAAATAAACCGAACCGCTTTGTGGCCGGTTATTGTAACCAGCAGTAACAGCCCCAAGCAGCAGGTCAGGTTGTAAATTTCCATTAAAGTCCGGAGCAGCCAGTCCAAAGCCGAGCCGTTCATTATCTGATCCGCCATCCAGCCGCATCAGATAGCCGGTAGAAGCCAGTGAAATTTGGATTCCGGAACCGCTGAGATCAGCCCCGGCCACAACAAAAACAGATCCGTTGTTTCTTCGGCCCTGGCTGTCCGCATGCGGCGAACCGATCAGCAGGTCAGCCCGGCCGTCCTGGCTGATATCAGCGCAAAAGACGGACACGCCAAGCGTATCACCGGCGACCGGACCGGTATACATACGGTTATAATTCAGGCTATCGGCAAGGTCAATAATCTGACCGACCGGAGAAGCTGAACTGCCTTGTAAAATATAAACGGCTCCGGCATCAGCACCGGCGTCGGAATCCTTGAGCGGAGCGCCGAGGATAAGATCAGCAAAATTATCACCATTGATATCTGCGGCAGCAACGCTGTTGCCGAGAAAATCACCGCTTTCCGCACCATCAATCCGGAGATTGAAGGAGGCCTGGTTTTCCATGTTCAAAATGGGCTGGCTGTGGAGATCTGCCCGACCATAAACGACAAAGACACTGCCGGCAGCAATCCGGCTGTCGATAGAATTTTGATTTGCTCCCATGATCAGGTCATCAAATCCATCATTATTAAGATCAGCAGTAGCGACGGAACGACCAAGCCTTGCCCCTGTTCCTGGTCCGTCAATCCGTAAATCCCAGGCATCGTTGTCCTGAAAATCGAGTATTTGCGGACTGAGGGAATCAGCAGTGCCAAACAGGACATATACACTACCTGATGCACTTTGATTATGCCGGGATAAATGGCCGCCGAGGATTAAATCCTGATAGCCGTCGCCGTTCAGGTCACCACTGGAAATACTCTGACCCAGATGGGCCTGGAGCGTGCCGTCAAAACGGTTGGAAAATGAATTTGATACAGCCAGATCATAGACCTGAGCGCAGAGAAAAAATGGATAAAATAATAAGGCAGTAACGATGTATTTCATTTTAATCATAATCCAAATCCTGTAACTTCCCTGTTAATCGGATTGTTCATCCCGGTGCTGATTAAAATATTTTAAATGAGCGGAAACAAACCTTATCTCCGATGGCCTTAACCAAAATCTGACAAGATCTGAACAAAAGTTCGCACAAGCTCATTTAGCCAAAGCAAAGCTATACTCAAAAACGCGTAGAATGAAGCTAAAAATCATGAGTTTTGTTAGTTTTTTATTATGGAAGCGGAGAGCAGGCAAAGGAAAAAGAATAAAAAAGTAAGACGGAAGAAAGATGAAGTAAAAGACAGCCAAATGCTTAATGTGTACCAGGTAGTTAAAAGACAATGGACAGGATAACAGGATGAAAAAAGATGAAGGATGAAAGATGAAAGCAGGGGCGAAGCATTTTTTAGGGGTAACCATAGTGAGATTTTGTAAACAATGCTTCGCCCGTACTCAATAAAATTCTTCTTCGGTTTTAATTCGTGAAAATTCGTGCTGTGCCCGGCTCTGTCGGGTAATTCGAGGACAAATAGTTTCAACAGAATCACAGGATAAACCGGATAAGAAAGCCGAAAAAACTCTGTGCTCTCTCTGTGTTTAAAATAATTTGTCTACGGATGACCCGGCAGAGCCGGGCACAGTACGAATTTTCACGAAACAAAGCTACCGGGTTGTTTATTTTTTATCCGCTGCTCCGGTTTTCTCTTCTTTCTTTAATTTTTACCGCAATCACGTCATTGAATATTAGCTTGAAACCGGCTATACATGCAGCCTATAATTCCCCGGATACCCTAATAAAGTTCATATCAAACAGGTGGAGGCTACATGCAAAAAATTTTACGTTCCGTTCTCTTACTTTTAACTCTGGCCGGTGTAGTGCTGGCCCAGAATCCGCCGGTCGGTCAGTGGAAATTTGATGATCCGGCCAATCTGATGAAGGCCGTAACCGGTACGGACCTTGTTGCTACCGGTTCACCGGTCGATACCGATGGGCCCGGTATCCAGAATGAGGCAGTTCTTATTCCGGTTGGCAGTTACATGACCATGACCCATGGCATTCCGGCCAATGGCGGTGGTTCTTATCTGAACGAATGGTCATTACTGATCGATTTTAAAATTCCTGCTCTCGGTTCCTGGTACACTTTCTTCCAGACCAACACCGCAAACAGCAATGACGGTGATTGTTTTATCAAACCAACCGGAGAGATCGGTGTTGGATCAACAGGTTATGCCACTCAGACCATTGAAGCAGAAACCTGGTACCGGCTGGTTATCTCGGTTAAAAACGGTGATCATTTTAATTATTACCTCGATGGGAAATTGCTGCATGAAGGCGGCCCGATGGATATTGACGGCCGGTTCGGACTCGATCCCGTTTTGCTGATGTTTGCCGATAACGATGGTGATGATGCTGAAATGGCCTGCGCTGAAATCGCCATGTGGGATTATCCGCTGAGTGCGGAAGAAGCCCGTTCACTTGGTGGTTATCATGGTAAAACCGGCTGGTGGCGCTTCAACGATGCCGGTGACCCGCTTTATACCCAAAGCGGTGAAGCCCTGACCCTGGTCGGAACACATGAAACCATGGCTGGAGTCGATGCCAATGATGGTGCTGTTAAGATAGGTGTCGGCAGCCATTATTCATGGACGCACGGTATGCCTGCCAATGGCGGTGGAAGTAAAGTCAACGAATGGACCATGATGGTCGATTTCAAGTTTCCTCAAACCGGTGTCTGGCATACGCTGTTCCAGGTTGATCAGACAAACGGATCCGACGGCGAGTGTTTTATCAATACTTTTGGCAATCTTGGTGTTGGTGTTACCGGATATTCAACCCGGGCTCTGGAAACCGAAACCTGGTACCGCCTGGCCATCTCGGTGGATCTTGGTGACCATTACAATTATTACCTTGACGGCAACCTGCTTCATCAGGGCACGGTCCAGAATATTGATGAACGGTTTGCCCTTGAAAATATTCTGCTCTTCTTCGCGGACAATGATGCGGAAGATGAAGAGCTTCATGTATCAGAACTTTCCTTCTGGAATCGTTCACTCAGCGCTGATGAAGTACACAGCCTTGGCGGATTTAATCCCGATACTACAGCGCCTGCTGCACCGGAAGGTGTAACCGCCATTGTCGTGCCGGGTGAATATTTCAACCTGGTTACCTGGCAGGCCGTACCGAATGAAGAAAACGAGGTCTATTCCGTGTACGCCAGTGAATGGCCAATCAATGATCTTGAAGCGCCGGGTGTCGAAATGCTGGCCCAAAATCTTTCGGCTGATGATATCAGCTACGGACATTTCATTTTCTATCCAAAAAATGACCATAATATCGATTATTATTATGCAGTAACCTGTCAGGATGAATCCGGAAATGTCGGTCCGGCCGGTTTTTCGGGTGTAATCACCAACCTGGCTAAAGGCGTCCCGACAATTTCACTTGAGCTGCCAGCTACGGTAACTATCGACGGCGACATTGCCGAATGGTATGCATCCAGCCTGGAGCCATTGGTGCTGCAACCGGTGAATGGTGAATTCGGGCATGTCGGTCAGGGTTCTTTTGATAATAACGACGACATGACCGCAACTGTTTATATGGCCGTTGATGATAATTATCTCTATTATGCGGTAGATGTGCTGGATAATGTCTATAGTTTTGATCCGGCTGGTGATTGGTGGTATGATGATGCCGCCGAGATTTTTATCGGGTTATACAACACCACGACCAAACATGCCGGTTATCAGCGCGGTGCCGAACCGGATTACCAGATGGTTGTTGCAACAGAATATTTTTATGTCAGCCAGCTTGGCTCAGAACCGCCTCTTTTTACCAATGATGACGAAAATTACGAGTTTGTCGATTACGGCAGTTCGGACTGGTCATTTGAGGTTAAAATTCCGCTCGACTCCCTTGCTGCAAATGGTGATGCCCGCTTCCATGCCCAGAATGGCATGAAAATTACAACGGACATTCAATTCCACGATTCTGATGCTATCCTGAATGAGAGGGAAGGTATTCTGAATTTCTCAACACTGTCCAATGATGTTTCCTGGCAGGGTGCACAATACTGGACGTTTACCTGGGTTGGCGATACTAACCGGGTCAGCTCTGTGGACAGAGAGGATAGCGGTGTTCCGGCCCAATTTAGTCTGAGCCAGAATTATCCCAATCCTTTCAACCCGGCCACCACCTTCAGTTACACCCTAAACCGGCCGGGATTTGTGGAAATTGACCTGTTCAATATTCAGGGTCAAAAGGTGCGTACCCTGGTCAGTACAACTCAATCCGCTGGTTTACATCAGGTTGTTCTTGATGCTTCCGGTCTATCCTCCGGTATTTATTTCTACCGGTTAAAATCCGGCAGCCAGATTCAAACACGGAAAATGACACTGGTCCGCTAAAACGACCTAACCCGAGGCGTATCCGTCAAACGGGTACGCCTTTTCTTTTTAAAGGCAACCGTGACTTTCTGATCTTTCAGTTTATACTAGTACCGGGCAAGTGAACAATTTGTGCTGAACACCAGGGACCTCCTTTATGTGAATGGTAATAGAGAAAAGACTGGTCATCTGCGATCTGATTCAGAACAGGTGCGGATTAGCAGGATTTGTTCCGGCCCGGTATTTTTTTATGCCTTGATCCCAAAACAGTATTAAAGATTAAAGAAAAGTTGGGTGGAAAAACTAATTCCGAATTCGGGTTAATCCGTGTCATCCATGGGCAGCGAGAAGAAAAAAGAAGGAAGACAGAAGAAAAACCAAAATCCAGACACGGTTTTCTCGTGTGCACAGGGGCTTTGCGGTGTCATGCTTCTCACGCCCTTCAGGCTGTTGCAGAAAGGCTGTTTTTACCTGTCATCCCCTATGAACGGGACAAGTTTGCGGGCGAGCTACGAGCGTGGCAATCTCATAAAAAAACTTTTGCCATCTAAAAGACCGGGAGGTCACCCTAATCCCGCCCATGCGGGATCAGGGTCTCTTTCAGGGTCTGGCATTTGGATTAGATGCCGAAT
>DYOS01000086.1:8985-12030 GCA_020720405.1 Caldithrix sp.
CATTTTTGCTGGCCAGGTTGAGAAGAAATCCTTGAATATGCTTCAACCTGAAGAGCGAGGGATTCATCCATTCCCAGTCCCGGATTCCATTCAGGTATTTTCAGTGTTACCGGATTTAGTTTAGCGATGTTATAAATTCCAAGGAGTATTTGATGTTAAGATATGCACGGTTTTATTTAATGATGGTCGTCCCGGTCCTCTTTCTTCAGGCCCAGACACCCGTCGGCCGGTGGACCTTCGATGATGCCCAAAACCTGCTGGCTGCAACAACCGGATCAGCACTGGAACTGGTCGGTACACACACTGCCGTTGAAGGGCCGTATCCTTACAGCGGTGCTGTAAATATTGGCAAAGGCAGCTACTATCGAATGCTCCACGGCATCGCACCGCTTAGTGGCAACTTTGTCAATGAATATTCCCTGCAGATTGATTTCCGCATTGCGGCCACCGGGAACTGGCATTGCTTTTTCCAAACCAATCCTGCTAACACCAACGATGGTGATTGTTTTATAAACACGGTGGGCAATATTGGCGTAGCAGCCACAGGTTATTCCAGCTATGCTGTAAAAGGCGGCGAGTGGTACCGGCTGATTGTTTCGGTAAAAAACGGTTCGCATTACCGGTTGTACCTGGATGGAGAATTATTGCTAAACGGGTCTGTCCAAAGTGCCAACGGGCGGTTTGCCCTGGAAAGCGCCCTGCTTATTTTTGCCGATGAAGACGGTGAAGACAATCCCATCGACTGTGCTGAATTAGCTATCTGGGATATGGCTTTAACTGCAGATCAGGCGGCTGCCCTGGGCGGATTTGGTCACCATACCCAACCACAGCAATTGACACTGATCCCCTATCTGCAGACACCAATGCCAACCTCACTATTTATTTCATGGCACGATCCGCTCGACGGAGCCGGCAGCGTGGAATATGGCACGACAGAGGCACTTGGTTTATCGGTAAGTGCCGGTAATGAACTGATCGCTTCACCCTACCGCTGGTATACCGCAAAACTTACCGCTCTCGAACCCAATACAGAATATTATTACAAATTGATCAGCAGCAGCGGCGAGTCGGCGATTTATCGTTTCCGGACCGTGCCGGATAATGACTATACCGGCAAACTGCGCTTTGTCCTGCTCAGTGATACCCACTCCGGTGATACAACCATGGCCGTTGCTGTACTCAAAGCTGTCCGGGATAAAGTAACCGAATTGTATGGCAGCGACTTGCAAAATCAGCTTACAGCAGTCCTCCATTCCGGTGATATCACGGTCAGCGGTAGTACAATTTCACATTACACAGACCAGTTCTTTGGTCCGCTCAAAACCCTGACCCCTTATGTTCCAACCATGACCGTAACCGGAAATCACGAAGTTGAGCATGAATATTATTATAAATATTTTAAATATGATGATGTCTCTGCTTATCCGTCACTGGTCTCTGCCAACGAGCGGTTCTGGTCCATCCGCTTTGTAAATACCCTGGTCATCGGTTTGAATTCAAATATAGTTTCTGCCTACGGCACCGTACAGAAAACCTGGTTAAATACTAAACTGCAGGAAGCTCAGGCTGACTCGACCATCGATTTTGTCCTGCTTCAGTTCCATCACATGCCGATCTGTGAACTTTGGGTGGACGGTCTCACCTATGATGCCGGTCCGAACTGGATAAAAAATGAAATCGTTCCGGTTTGTAAGAATTATTCGAAAGTCACCCAAATCACTTACGGCCATACCCATGCCTTTGAACGCGGCACCTATCAGTCCAATTCTGAAGACGGCGATTTCAGGATGGTCTGTACCGGCGGCGGCGGCGGGGCCACTGACCGCTGGGGTGCTTTTGTCAATAAAGACTATAATGAAATTCACCTGGCGATTGACCATTACTTTTTCCAGTTGATGGAAATTGATGTTGAAAAGCAAACTTTAGAATCCACAATTTATAGTCTCGGCAATAGCAGTAAAAGCCGGGATAATGTTGCCGTTGACCACTGGTATCGCAAGTTGAATGGCGCCGCACCGGAAACACCGCTGGCCATGGCTCCGGAAGTAACCGAAAACCGGCTTATTATTCATGGTTCGGATTATGCCGGAGATGATTCACTGATGACTGTTCGTTTCCAGATTTCGGGGGATAGCAGTTTTAACCAGACTCTTCTTGATACAATGGATCACTGGACAAATGTTTATGGTGCGGATCAGAATTTTGAACCTGTGGACTTGAATCAGGACATCGATCTGACCCGGCTGAGTACTCACACGAGCCGTTTCACTTCGGGTATAACCTATTACTACAGGCTGCGCTACCGGGATCATAATCTGCGCTGGAGCGGCTGGTCAAACGCGGTTTCCTTCAATATCAGTACTAGTCTCGGAGAAACCGATTTAAGACCGAAACATTACGGACTGAGCCAGAATTACCCGAACCCCTTTAATCCAACGACCCGCATTGCCTACCAGCTACCTGAAAATGGCCGTGTCCGGATTCGGTTATTCAACGCTCTTGGTCAGGAAGTAATGACCCTGGTTGATGAATTCATGGCCAGCGGATTTTATTCGGTAGAATTTAATGCCGGGCAGCTTAGCAGCGGCGTTTATTTTTACAAAATGGAGATGAATAATTTTTCCGAAAGCCGGCGTTTGGTTCTAACCCGCTGACCAGACCGTCAGATGCGGAGCTGGATGGAAAAGAAAAAAAATGAAAGATGGGGCGCAGCATTTTTTAGGGGTAACCATAGTGAGATTTTGTAAACAATGCTTCGCCCGTACTCAATAAAATTCTTCGCTGGTTTTAATTCGTGAAAATTCGTGCTGTGCCCGGCTCTGTCGGGTAATTCGTGGACAAAGAATTTTTGACAGGAGCACAGGATAAACAGGATGAAAAAGGTAGAAAGCAGAGATGCCACGTAATAATATTGTCATGCCGAACCTGTTTCGGCATCTTATTCAGCATCCCTTGCTTTTCTCCGTGTTTTCCGTGGGTAGAAAATTTTTACAGGATAACAGGATAGGCAGGATAAAAACAAAACCTGTCATTCCAAACGGCGAA
>DYOS01000087.1:0-8789 GCA_020720405.1 Caldithrix sp.
GCCACATACGCAGCAACAGAAAAGAAGAGGTAGCCGCAACAACCGTAGTAAGAATAGCCGCCGGTATATTTTTATACAACCAGAAACCGATACCAAACAAACCGCTGTAAATAGCCAGCAAACCTAAAAAAACACCCAGCAGACTTGAAGCCATATCCCATTTCTCATTCAGAAGAATAGTTACGTCCTGCCCATTTTTGGCTGCCTTTTCGAGTATGCGTTTCCAACCCGGACCACCCGGATGAACCTTTATATAAAAATTCAGCAGCGTTTTTTGATCCGTCGGTTTGGTTAATAATGTGGCCAGAATCCAACCAGCCGTAGTGATGGCGACACCGCCGACCAGTTTTTGCCATTCGGGTATAACCGGCAATCCCAAAGCCGGGTGAACAAGTTCAAAATAAACCGCAACCAGAAAGGATATGATCATGGCGGATATTTCGCTGGCGGCATTGATTCGCCACCAGAACCAGCGCAACAGAAAGAGCAGACCGGTTCCGGCACCAATCTGCAGCATGAGATTAAAGGCTTGCAGGGCATTACTTAAAAACAAAGCCAGCACGGCTGCCAGAATCATCAGCACTAAAATAGTTGCCTGACCGGCGACAACCTGTTCACGTCCGGTAGGATTTTTTTTAATAAAACGGGTATAAAAATCATTCACCACATACGAGGCGCCCCAGTTCAGATGGGTGGAAATAGTTGACATCACCGCTGCAATCAGCGAGGCTACCACCAGACCTAAAATGCCGGCCGGCAGATAGGTCAGCATCGCCGGATAGGCAAGATCATGCTTTAGAATGGACGGATCGATTTGTGGGAAAGCTCTGGCCAGGGAAGGCAGATCGGGGAATACAATCATTGAAGACAAGGCGACAAGAATCCATGGCCACGGACGGAGCGCATAATGGGCAAAATTGAAAAACAAAGTCGCGCCCATGGCATTTTTTTCATCCTTTGCGGCCAGCATGCGCTGAGCGATATAACCGCCGCCGCCCGGCTCCGCACCAGGATACCAGACACTCCACCACTGAACGGCAATGGGAATGATGAAAACGGTAATCAGTAATTCCGTATTGGTGAAATCCGGCAGGATTGATATTTTACTTTGAACTGCCGGATGCGACAGCAGGTTTTGCAGGCCACCCACTTCGGGCAGATTGACCACAATAACCGCTGCATAAACAGACCCGGCCATGGCAATCAGAAATTGGACGAAATCTGTAATCAGCACACCGCGCAGGCCGCCCAGCATACTGTAAATTACCGTAACCAGAGAGGCCCAGAAAATGGTCTGAAAAGGGGTCAGACCAAGCATCACCCCGCCAATTTTTATCGCCGCCAACAGCACGGTGGCCATAATGATCACATTAAAAAAAACACCCAGGTACAGGGCCCGGAAGCCACGTAAAAAAGCAGCAGCATTGCCGCTGTAACGCAGTTCATAAAACTCGACATCGGTCAGTACTTCCGAGCGCCGCCACAGTTTTGCATAAATAAAAACCGTGACCATACCGGTCAGCAGAAAGGCCCACCACATCCAGTTGCCGGCCACACCATGCTGCCGCACCAAATCCGTAACCAGGTTTGGGGTATCGGCCGAAAAAGTGGTTGCAACCATCGAAACGCCGAGCAGCCACCAGGGCATACTTCTTCCGGAAGCAAAGAATTCAGCACTGTTTGTCCCGGCTTTGCGGGCCACACTCAAACCAATACCGAGCGACAGTACAAAAAATCCGATAATCGAAATCCAGTCAATCCATGCTAATGTCATAATAATTCCCTGTAATAGTTTTATTCTTTAATCAATTTTTAAAGATTGAAATTTTTTCATTTATTACTTCCACAAAACGAGCATAATGTACACCAAACGGTTGCCGGCTGGCAGTTTTTTCAATTTCTGGCCTAAACATACTATCCGTTCCCGGCAGACCGGGTTTATGAGGTGATTGATTGGCAGCTTTAATGGATAGTTAAAGTTAATAAAAATTATATTAAGATAAAGAATAAACTTTGCCGCATGAACGGTAATCGCTGCTCAATTGGTGATTTTTAGAATGATAACACAAGAGTCCGTTTCCGGAAAAAAGCACTTTCGAGAAGTATGATTTCTAAATAACTTGAGGCTTGCCGGGCACCGAATACATCATATCCCAAGGGGAGACCAGAATGAAAAAAGCAACCACCATATTAATTCTCATCAGTATTATCTTTATTACATCCTGTGCCGAATTGTTACAGATTTTATCCCAGGCATCAATTCAGCAACCAACTGTAAAACTCCGTGAAACAAAGCTCACCGGCTGGTCCTTTGAAGGTGTTGAACTTAATTTTTCTCTGGCAGTGGATAATCCAAATCCGGTCGGAATTCACCTGGCCGGCTTTGATTATGAACTGATTCTGGCTGATCAGTCCTTTCTGACCGGAAATCAGAATGAAGGCGTAGACATTGCCGCCAATGGCCAAAGGCAGGTAGAAATTCCTGTACAACTGACTTTTCGCAAAATTTATGATACCTTCAGCGCACTGAAAAATGCCGATTCATTGAATTACCAGCTTAAAACAGGTTTTTCCTTTGATCTGCCGGTGCTTGGTGCTGTTCGTATTCCGGTACAAACCTCCGGAGCGCTGCCCAATCTGCGTCTTCCATCCTTAGAAATTAAGGGGTTGAAACTTAATAATCTGAACCTGAGCGGCGCAGATCTGGATTTGAAGCTCGGTATCAATAATCCCAATGCACTGAAACTGTTGGTCAACAGCCTTGATTATAACTTCGCCGTGGGCGGCCGGAGCTGGCTGAAAGGTGAAACTGCCGGGCTGGTACAAGTTGCCGGGAAAGGTGAAAGCGTACTGACCCTGCCGGTGAAGCTAAGTTTCAGTGAGATGGGCACGAGTCTTTACCAGGTCATATCCGGCAGCAGTAGTCTTGAATATTCCTTTGAAGGTTTGGCCGATATCGGTGCCGATAATCCATTATTCAAACCGGTCAAATTGCCTTTGAATACTACCGGTTCCCTGCGTTTAACAAAGTAAAATCTTATAAAAACCAGCATCTAACCCCTGAAGGGAGTACTTTATGCGTTTGCTTTTCAGTGTCATCATTCTATCATTGATCCTAAATTCCGCATTTTCACAGGATGCGGAAGCACCCAAATATGGTTGGAAAAATGAGGCCGTATTAAATGTTAATTTCTCACAGAACACGCTTGATAACTGGACCAAAGGCGGTGAAAACTCCTGGGCCTGGCAGACTGACCTGAATGCGAAATTTGTAAATGATCAGGAAAAATATAATTGGGCTAATTCCGGAAAAATTGCTTACGGTACGGCACAGATCGGCGATGATGATCCCAAAAAAGCCGTTGATGAAATTAAAATTGAGAGTGTCCTGACCTATAAAATGATGATGTATGTCAATCCTTACGTGGCAGCAACCGGATTGACCCAGCTGACCAAAGGCTATACCTACTCTGAAGCCGGGAAAACAGCCGTCTCGAACTTGCTCGACCCCGGATATTTTACCCAGAGTATTGGTTTCGGTTATCAAAAGGGCAGCGTGTTTAAAAGCCGTATCGGAGCTTCAGCTAAAGAGACAATCACCTCTGATTTCCCTGCCCCTTACGCCGACGATCCGGAGACAGCAAAAATCGAAAAAACAAAGGTCGAGTTTGGTGCCGAGTCGGTCACCGATCTGCAGGTTAAACTTCATGAGAATATCAGCCTGACCTCAAAACTGGGGCTTTTTTCTGCATTGTCCGGTTTTGATGAAATTGATGTGGACTGGGATAACCTCGTTACCGCAAAGGTGACCAAATACATCAACGTCAATTTCAATTTTAAGCTTTTCTATGACAAGGACCTGAGTTCAAAACGGCAGATCAAACAAACACTTGCTATTGGTTTGAGTTATACACTTTTATAGTCCGGATCAATCTGGAGGAAAAAGGCTGACAGTTGTCAGCCTTTTATCAATAATGTGCTAAGCCATTAGCCAGGTAATTCTGAATATAATCCCTGACTGCTGCTTCAAGCGTAAAAAATGGATCGGCATAACCGGCACTGCGCAATTTGCGAATGTCGGCCTGGGTAAAATACTGATAGCGATCGCGCAGGTGCCCGGGCATATCGATGAAATCTATATTGGCCGGCAGGTCAAGGCTTTCAAACGAAGCAGAAACCAGGTCTTTGAAACTTCTGGCCTGACCCGTTCCCACATTAAAAATACCGCTGATCTCCGGATGCTCAAGGAAAAATGTGATCACCCGGACCACATCCCTGATGTAGATAAAATCCCGGAGTTGCTCACCATCTTTGTATTCCGGGCGGTATGATTTGAACAGCCGCACCTGGTGCAGTTCCCGGATTTGAAGGAAAGACTTGTAAACAACGGAGGCCATATCTCCTTTGTGGTATTCATTGGGGCCGAAGACATTAAAAAATTTAAGCCCGACAATTTTCTCCAGCCATCGTTCCCGGCGCGCTTTCAAATCAAATAACTGTTTTGAATAGCCATACATATTCAGAGGCTGTAACTGTGGCAGTTGATTTTCATCGTCTGCATAGCCCAATTCACCGCCGCCATAAGTAGCCGCAGAGCTGGCGTAAATAAACTGGATTCTTTTCGTCAGACAATACTCAGCCAATTCCAGTGTGTAACGGTAATTGTTTTCCATAAGGTAGGCTGAATCCCGTTCGGTGGTCGCGCTACAGGCGCCCATGTGCAGAATAGCCTGAATATTGGAAAATTTTGGCAGGATTTCCGGCAGTTTTGTTTTATCAATGTAATCGGAAAAACTGAGCTGACGCAGATTTTTCCACTTATCACTTTTGTCAAGAGAATCAACCAGCAGGAGATCATTAATCCCCTGCCGGTTAAGATAGGAGGCCAGACTGCTGCCAATAAACCCGGCAGCACCGGTAATGATAATCATGCTTTTTCCAGCACAGCTTCTTTTTCGAACAGCTCGTTGAGCCGGCGTTCGGTACGGTCCTTCCAGTTTTTCTTGTGATAAGCGTAGCCGGCAATCAGAGGAAAAGCCAGGGTAGCTTCGGCAAATACCATTTGTTCGTAAGTGGTTTCTACTTTACCCCAGGATGAAGCTTCCCGCAGGGTCGAGCCGGAAAGACCGCCATCCCGTTCATCAGCCACGGTAATCTGAATGGCATATTTGTGCATCGGGGCATCCTTTTCCAGAATTTCCGAAGCAACAACAATATCCTGAACAAAGTTTTTTGGCACACCGCCGCCGATCATAAAAATACCAGATTCTTTATTGGCGATTTTAATTTCCGTTAATTCAAGAAAATCCGCAGCAGAATCGAGGGTCACTTTGGCGCCCCGGCTGTGGTATTGATGATACACTAATCCGAAGCCGGCTGAAGAATCGGAGAAGGCAGGACAGAAAATAGGTACACCTTTAACATAGGCATTGTAAACTATGGAATCCCGGCGGGACTCGCTATATTCAGCATTCTCATCCAGATATCGTCCCATTTCCCTGATGAACTCACGGGAAGAGTAGGGTCTTTTTTCAATCATTTCGCAGATTTTGGCAACCGTTTCATCACAGACGCGGAGATCTTCCTCGTCAATATAGGTATCATAAATGCGGTCAATCATCATCTCGCGCAGTTCATTATCATCACTGAACGGTGTTCCCTGGTAATGTTTGAAACCAAGAGCCTCGAAGAAGTCCTGATCCACAATATTCGCCCCGGTCGAAACAATAGCATCAATCATATTATGCTCGATCATGGTGGTGACTACTTTCTTCAAGCCGGCACTGATCAGAGAACCGGCCAGGGTCAGAAATACAACCGCATCTTTGTCTTTTTGCATCATATCAAATATTCTGGAGGCGCGGTTAAGATTTCTGGCCTGAAAAGCCATTTTACCCATTTCATCAATCATACCGGTAACATCAAACCGGGTAATATCAATGTGTTCGACCGGTGTCTTCAGTATATCTTTCTTTTCCATCTCGTAATCCTTCTATATTTATTATCATATACAACAGCGCCGGAAATTGAAAAAAAATCACCTGATAGTCAATCCGGAGCTGATGCAAATTTGGTAACAGAAGAAAATTTCAGAATTAAGATTATCTATTTTTTGGGCGGACGACCTCGGCCTCTTTTACCGGTCTTGGCAATTTTATTTTCCGCTTCAATTCGTTCCTTTTGCATACGGTTATTGTATTCAATTGCCGAGGCCATGGCGCTTAATTCCTTTTCATTACGGAATTTGACCGCGGCCTGGAGCGCTTCATCGCGGTTCCATTTTTTATTAACATAGAAACGGCGGATGCGGGTTTTGCCCTTGCCCTCAACAAAATTCACTGAGAAATAATGATAAACATAAATAATTTCACCTTTATCATCACGTTTGATATACTCACCTTCGGTAACGCCGCGATGACCCGTATTGCTGCGCGGCGGCTGGCGGTCAAGAACCGGACGCCAGAAACGATGTTCACGCCGGGTTTGTTTTGGATTATACTGCAACTCGACAATTTTTGTATTTCTTGTATTCAGAGCTGCTTCAAAGGCACCCTTTTCTCCACCATACTTATAATCCGGAAACCACTGCTGCCACAAAACACCACTACCGCGATACAAACGCACCAAATACCCAAACATTTTGGACTTCTCACTGTCGACCCTGGAGATATACTTTTCCTTCTTCATGATTTACTCCTTCACTCGGGAAAGTATGAATGCCTTGATTAAATTTTAAACCTGATCATTCCGGGCTAAACGTCACTGATTAGGTTTAATTGGCGCAATATATAAACACTTATATTCGTTATGCAAACCTGTTTTTATTTTAAATAAGCGGATTATATTATGTTTACCACCAATTATTCAAATCCGAATTATAACGATGGGCCGAATCTCAGACAAAACCGGAAATGCGGAATTATATCACCCGGCTAAATAATTGGCCCGGGAGTGCTGTTACTATCCCGTTCTGAATTTTCAATCAGACCAAGCCAGCGTACATTTGTTTTCAGTTCCAGTTCCCGGAAGGGTGAGTAACTGATCTGATCGGGGTTTAAGAACTGATGAATATATGTGGGATGTGCCTGCTCAATAATTTTTTCCGGCTCATCTATAGTCTTCAGAATCACCTGTTTCCAGCGGGTCGCTTTCCCACCCCATAAGATATAAAACGGACTTTCCGGCCGGCCATTTAGTTTTTGAATTAGATTTTGGTGGAAGGAATTCCAGAACCGGAAATGGATTTTCTTTTCTGTTTTATTAGAGAAAGTAAGTGCCGTATTGATCAGGAATACGCCCTGATCTATCCAGAACCTGAACAAATCGGGCGGCGACAAAACTTTTTTTTCGGCAGCTAACCGCCGGCATTCCGAAATTGGCGTCGTGTAATCTGCCCAATCCTGACCGACTAACAGGGCTTTCAGTATATTTTTAAGCGCATTACCCGAAGTTGGTTTATCCCAGGAATCAATCTCACTATCCCAGAAAGCAATTCCATTTGCTGAAGTAACCCGGGGATAGGGATCCTCGCCGAAAAGCACAACTTTCACTTTATGCGGTTTAGTTAAATGAAAGGCAGCGAAAACCTGTTCCCGGCCGGGGCATAATACTTCGAATTGCTCTATGAATTGATGATAATCGGAATAAAAATTAGCCAGGGTTTGCGGAGTGAACAGAAATTTTTCCCAAATTTCAGGTAGAATTTGCGGCAATGGAATACCCATCTAAAATATAGCTGATTGAATAAAACAGGGGTTGTATTTTATTGTAAGTAATTTACCGGAAGTTGCAAACCCCTGTTTACTAAAGTTTATATCAGACGGTCAGATCGGATGTGCAGTGCGGACACCGTGTCGCCTTTACCGATATTTCTGAATCACATTTGGGACAATGCCTGGTGCTGGCCGGTGCTGGTGCAGCCGGTACCGCTTCCTTCTGTTTCAGACGGTTCATACTTTTGATCACCATAAATATGGCAAAGGCAACAATAATAAAATCAAGAATAGTATTGATAAATAAACCATAGCGCAGGGTGACTGCCGCTGCTTCTTCCGTTTTCACCCGAAGAACGAAGGCCAGATCGGAAAAATCAACATTTCCCAGAAGCATGCCGAGCGGCGGCATAAGAACATCATTAACCAGAGATGAAACAATCTTTCCAAAAGCTCCACCGATAATGATACCAACCGCCATATCGGCTACATTGCCACGCATGGCAAATTCTTTAAATTCTTTCACCATTCCCATCAGAAACCTCCGTTTATCATTAAAATTTGATTTAGATTTTTCAGCTAATTCCAGTCTTACACTATTCTTCTTCTTTAAACTGCTCGCTCCGTTTTTGATGCGGTTCAGGAAAGTATAAAGTTTTTGAAAATAGGCTGTTCATCAATTCAGCGCAAAATTTTTGGCAGGATAAATCCGGAAGAAAGCAGAGAGCAGCCAAATAAAAAATAAAAAGTAAAAAAAGTGACCAGCCGGAATTCGAACTGAGCATTTGGATCAATCGTGTGTCATTCCGAGGAGCCTGCGACAAAGCAATCTTAATAAGTCAAAGATTGCCACGCTCGTCCCTCGCTCGCAAACTTGTCCCGCTCAGGCGGGATGACAAGCGCTTTTTCTTTTTATCTGTGCTAATATGCGGAATCTGCGGTCAGATTCTTCAATTCCAAATTCCGTTCTGTGTTTTCACTATGGTTAATTTCTTCGGCGTTTTCGGCGGCTGAAAAATTTGACAGGATACTTTGTCCCGCTCGGGCGGGAACAGGATTTGCAGGATGAAAAAAAAC
>DYOS01000087.1:8889-11787 GCA_020720405.1 Caldithrix sp.
ACAGGATACTTTGTCCCGCTCGGGCGGGAACAGGATTTGCAGGATGAAAAAAAACCTGTCATTCCGAATTCCAGTTATTATTCTTGTCATTCGTGGATCACAGATGATTCATCGTAAAAAAAATTAATCAATTTCTAACAGATTTTCTTAATCTTCCTGTGTGCAATACATCCATCATTCTGAAAACAGACAGGTCTTATCCGTTCTTCTCATTTTTGCAGCGATCCGGCTGATCCTCGCGGTTATAATTCCCGCCGGATTTGATGAGGCCTATTATTATATTTATGGCCGGAACCTGGCCTGGGGCTATTTTGACCACCCGCCAATGGTCGGTCTGATCGCCTTCCTGAGCCGGATTCTTTCACCATTGAACGGCTGGAATCTGGAAATTCGCATCTTCCCAATACTGCTCTTCACCCTGACCGGATACCTGCTTTACTGTACCATACGCCGATTCAGTTCACAACGCAGCGCCATTTTCACACTCATTCTGTTTAATGTTACGCCCTATTTCAGTCTTGGTGCGGGTGCTTTCCTTTTCCCGGATAATGCGCTTTTATTTTTCTGGCTTCTATTCCTTTCTGCCATCATACGTCTCGACGATTCATTCCACTGGTCAATGGTTTTCGCAGCCGGAGTCAGCGGCGGACTTGCCCTGCTTTCCAAATATCATGGTGTACTTCTTATTCCGGCCTTGTTCAGTCTGCCTTTTTTGTTACCAAAATGGCGTACAAAACAATACTTGCTTAGCCTGCCGGTTATCGTAATAGTGATGTTGATCGTCTTCTCACCGAATATTTTCTGGAATGCCAGCCATGAATGGGTTTCATATTTCTACCAGTTTGGAAAAGGCTCCGCAAAAAATGCGGATTTCTCTTTACTCAAACTCGGACAGGCTATCGCAGTACAGGCAGCCTATCTCTCACCGTGGATTTTTATTCTCTTAATCTGGGCTATTCTGAAATCCATCAAACATGCCCAATCATTTGATAAGCTGCTGCTGCCCTTCGTGCTTATACCTGTTCTGGCCTTTACCCTGATTGGCACCACCCGCTCTATTTTGCCCCATTGGCCGATGCCGGGTTATCTCGGTGCATTTCTGCTTACCGCAATCTGGCTCGAAAAGTGGAAAGGAAAATCAGTTATATACTGGGCATCCGGCAGCTCAGCAGCCATGCTTCTCCTCGTGATGCTTCTGATTATCCAGGCCCGGTTTGGTCTGCTGCCATTACCCGTGCAAAACGACCCGACACTTGACGGTTACGGCTGGGATAAGCTGGCCACAAAACTAAAATCCGGACCCGGTTATCATTCACAAAATCATTTCTACTTTACCAATCGTTGGTTTTTATCCGGCCAACTGGGCTATGCTTTGTTTGATGAGAACGATGTTACCGTTTTAAATAGCAAAGCACCGCATGGTTTTGCCTTCTGGTCCGACCCGCAGAAATACCAGGGTCAAACCGGCATTTTTATCAGCAGCAGCAGGTTTAAAGCAAATCCGGCCGCCGAATTCGGAGCATACTTCGACTCCATAATGCTGATTGACTCGCTTGATGTGTACCGGAATAACCAAAAAGCGAAGCAGTTTAAAATATGGAACTGCACCAATTTCAACGGCCGGTTTCCATCACCCTACACCGCCGGAATTCATAAATAAGGACTATCCTGCCCATGGAGATATTAAAAAAAGTATATTCTATCCGCATTTTTCGGTTCATGACCGTCGGAGTTAGCGGGGTGCTGGTTAATGAAGGTACGCTGATCCTGCTCCACCGTCTGCTCGAGGTGCCCGTTTCGATTGCCGGGCTGATTGCCATTGAGCTGGCCATTCTTAATAATTTTTATTGGAATTCACGCTGGACCTGGCAGGATCGGGAAAGCAGCGGTGTTCTCACTTCCCTGCTGCAGTACCATATCATTGCCCTGACTGCCGGGAGCATCAATTATACCATTCTGATGGCGCTGGTTTCGATTAGCTGGTTACCAGAACTGGCCAACCTGGCCGGGATGGCTGGCGGGGTGTCGATCAATTTTCTGGGCAATCATTTCTGGACTTTTAAATCTTTATCCACGGAACAGAATGAACAGCTGGTGCGGGAACAACGCTATTCCCTGATCTGGTTTATCCTGAGTATGAATGCTTTAATTCTATTGCACATGCTGGGACTAAATACAAAATTATTTTTACAGATTAATACAATCTCAAAATATACCGGTAGTTTTCTCTGGATCATGCTGACCATGATGGGTGATGGTCTGTTATCCGCATTGCTGCTTGCGCCATTCGCCGGCCGGAACAGCCGGCTAATAAGACAATACCTTTTGGCAACCCTTATTTCGAGCATTTTGCTGCAATTTCTCAAATCTTATTTTGGTGTACTGCGGCCGCCGGCTGTACTCGATCCGGCAGAATTCTCATTGATCGGTCCTGCTCACCATAAGCGTTCTTTCCCCTCCGGCCACAGCACCTCCATTTTTATTACCCTGTTGATTATGCTGCCCTGGTTAAAGAATACCAGTATAAAAATTCTTCTTAGCGCCGCGGCCATTCTGGTAGCCCTTTCCCGGATTGTTGTTGGTGTACATTGGCCGACAGATATTGCTGGTGCCGGAATGCTGGCCGCCGGCAGTGTTTTGTTAACCTGGCTTTTCCTGCCCGGTGGAAAAATGAAGGAAAGCAAAACCTGGAATTTATTCTTTGGTTTTATCTGGCTGGCTGGTTCATGCTATGCCCTGCTGGTCACTTTATCCCGTTACCCTCACAGCCGAATCATCCAGATTATTATTGCACTGACTGCGCTGATTTTTATCCTGCCTGCGCTTTATCAGAATAGCAGAAAAGCTGAGGTTCAGAAAGCCGAAAAAATTTTAAACCGAGGGTAAGGGGAGATAACG
>DYOS01000088.1:0-8790 GCA_020720405.1 Caldithrix sp.
TCCGGGCGGTTGATCTCAATCCGGCCACCCTGCAAAAACTGAAGCCTCATCCGCGGCTTGAGATCAGAGCTGGTGATGCCGGCCATCCTGATGAGCTGGCAGCACTCGTTGAAGGCAGCAGTCTGGTGATCAGTGCGGTTCCTGGCTTTTTAGGATTTAATACACTAAAAAACTTAATGAGTCTGGGTCACCGGGTGGTGGATATCGCCTTTTCACCGGAGGATGCCCGGCAATTAAATGATCTGGCTATCAGCCGGCAAGCCCTGGCTGTGGCGGACTGCGGTGTTGCTCCGGGTATGAGTAATCTGCTTGCTGCCCGCGCCATGCACCAACTGGATAAAACCAGTAGTGTCGAAATTTATGTCGGTGGATTGCCGAAGGAACGCCGCCTGCCCTTCGAATACAAGGCTGTCTTTTCACCCATTGATGTAATTGAGGAATATACCCGACCAGCGCGGTTGGTAGAAAATGGTAAAGTGGTTGTGAAAACCGCTTTGACCGAACCGGAATTTATTGATTTCCCGGGTGTCGGCACACTTGAAGCCTTTAACACCGACGGCCTGCGCAGCCTGATGGATTTTGCATCAGCGCCGGCAATGAAAGAGAAAACCCTGCGTTATCCGGGTCACCGGGAAAAAATGCAGATGTTCCGTGATCTCGGATTTTTCAGCACAGAAGCATTGGAAATCCGTGGCCAGATGGTCGTTCCGCTTGAGCTTTCAGCACGGCTGCTCTTCGAGAACTGGAAATTAGGACCGGGTGAAGCCGATATTACCGTGATGCTGATCCGGGTGCGCGGTGAGCAGGGCGGCCGTCCCAAAACGATCTCCTATTATTTGTATGATGAATATGATCCGGTCAGAAATATCCATTCCATGGCCAGAACAACTGGTTACACAGCGACTACGGTTGCCCGGCTGATTCTCGATGGATCGATCCGGGATACCGGTGTATTTACTCCGGAACAACTGGCCGGACAACCCGGGCTCGTTGAAAAAATTCTGCATGGGCTGGCCGGGAAAAACATATTTTACCGGGAAACCATTGAGTAATTTTCTTTGGATGAGGAGATTTTCCCCGGATTTGATCCGCTGCATCCTTGCCTCCGGGATACGGGTAGTATGAAAATAGGCCCGATACCAAAAGGAACAGTCCGCCGTTATATTCTCTTCCAGCTCCCCGGGATAGTTCTGGTTATCCTTCTGATTCTGCTGGTTAAATGGCTGATTTATCCACTGACCACTATTCAGGCTATTCTGCTCGGTTTGCTTTGGATTGTCAAAGAAATTGTGCTTTTCCCCTTTGTCCATCAGGGCTACCATCCGCACGGGCCGGATTACACGGAGCGCTTGATTGGGGCAACGGGACGATGTTTGATTGATTTTAACCAGAGTGGCCGGGTTCTGGTCAATGGCGAAGTTTGGCGTGCCAAAAATATAAACCCGGATCTTCCGCTTAAAAAAAATGATCCGGTCGAAATTCTGAAAGCTGAAGGACTTTTGCTTTTTGTTCGTTACCAGACATTAAATTGACGCAACCTGCGACCATTTTACTCCGTAGCAGCAAAGAAAATCTTACAGGGGGAGTTATGTCCAGGTCTTTGTCTGTCCCACGGTCTTCTGCATTTATATTCCTGTCTCTTTTTGCTCTCTTTAATAATTTAATCGGTCAAAATTCTGAATTAGTCCGGATTGAAAATCATTCAGCCAATCAGCTTAGCTTTGCCGGTTTCCAACTGGAAGGTGAACAACGACTTCGTCTGACCGGGCGGGTTCCGGATTTTCAACATTCCCGGCAATCTTCCCCGGCCTGGCTGCTGAACAGCCAAACCAGACAGCTGGTCTGGAAAGCCGACCCGGCCAAGCTGGACAGAGAAGACCGTTTTTACTCAGTTTTTGATGAATCCATCGATCTGAAGCCAGGCAATTACGAAATTTACCTGTCCACCTTCAATGATGGATTTTTTTATAACTTTCGCTTCGGTCAACAGGGATTTTTTGATTGGCTTTTCAATGGTAATGAACAGGGTGAGTATCATCGTCGAGAATGGTCAGACTTGTTTTTTGCTGTGGAGGGTAAAGGTACAAAGCTGAGCAAAAATCAGGTTATCGATAATTTTGATACCGCCCGGAAGGATGATCTTTTCAGTGCGGTTTCGCTGCGCGATGACGACCTCACTGAAACCTGGCTCCAGGTTGAACAACCGGTCGAGATTGAGATTTATGGCCTGGGTGAGGCTCGTCCGGATGGCAATTTTGATACCGGTTGGATTATGGACGCTAAATCCCGTAAAAAAATATGGGAATTAACTTTTGACAATTCAGACCGGGCCGGGGGCAGCGAGAAAAACCGTAGCTCGCGGCAATTGATAACATTGCTCCCCGGTCTTTATGAGATCGAGTTTCATACCGACGACTCACATAGCTATCATAACTGGAACTCCGCCCCACCCTTTGATCCCCTGTCCTGGGGTCTGCAAATTGCCCTGAAAAACTCAGCGGACCAAAGTAAGCTCAAACGGTTGGAGAAGGAACCGGAAGGGGATTTCCTGGCCAAAATAAACCGCGTTGACGACGATGAGCGCCGTTCGGTGAATTTTAGCCTGAATAAAGATTTACGGGTTCGCATCTATGCCATTGGCGAAGGGTCGGGTGGGGAAATGTATGATTTTGCCGAAATCCGTAACCGGAATACAGGACATACAGTATGGGAAATGCGCTACCGGGAAACAGAATGGGCCGGTGGGGCGAGAAAGAATCGTCTGACGGACGAAACTATTCTTCTCGAAGCCGGTGAGTATACGCTCAGTTACCAATCCGATGATTCCCATTCCTACAATAATTGGAATGACGATCCGCCATCTGATCCTGCCGCCTGGGGAGTTACTGTGGCAGAGGCCGGAAATTAGGAATTGAGTTCGGTGCCCGGCCTTCATAAAATTGTGCTTTGATGAAAGGAGATGTAATGAAGTCAAATCTTAATCTGAAATTTAAAATAGCCTGGTTCGTTCTCCTGGCCGTTATCACCGGTTGTAATGTTTCGGTTAATGAAAGCGTCCGAATTGAAGACGGGGAAAGTATTCATAAAAGCCTGAGCAGTGTCAACGGAAGAATTGATATCGGCCGGAACTGCATTATAAACGGCGGTCTTTCCACCGTCAACGGATCAATTTCGGTGGGCGACGGATCGGTGGTCGAAAGTATAAAATCGGTTAACGGTGAAATTGTACTGGACAGTGATGTTGAAGTACGGCATGACCTTGATGTTATCAATGGTGATGTCAAAATTGGCAAAGGCAGCCGGATTCATGGTGAAGCTAACAGTATCAATGGCCGGATCGATATGACCAATTCCGAAATTGACCGTGATCTGACCACAATAAATGGTGATGTCAGGTTGGATGAAAAGTCGGTCATTCACGGTGATATTATTATAAAGAAAGTACGGGGCAGCTCGGATAAACAACGCCATATGCGGATTGAAATCCTGAATGAATCCCTGGTCGAAGGCAATATCGAGCTGGAAGATCCGGAAATTATGGTTGAAGTTATCCTGCGCAACGGTGGACGGGTTCTGGGATCGACTGAAGGTATAGAAGTATTCACAGAATAAATATGCTCTCTAAAATTTAAAAGCCGGAAAAGCATTGCAGCGCTTTCTCCGGCTTTTTTATTCTCTGGCTTGCGGCTTGTTCGGCCGGGTTTTTCTGCCTCAATCCAATTAAAGGATCGGGGCGATTTTTTTCTTCTCTTCCTTCCGGACCTTTTTAATTACCCGCAGCAGGTCACGTCTCGTGATCTGTCCCAGCAGGTGGTTGTTTTCATCGGCCACAACCAGGCGCCGGAAATAATGCTTCATAAACTGATCAGCGGCTTCAAAAACATCGGTCTCCGGAGTGATCGTGATAACATCGCTGGTCATATAATCAGAAACCATCCCGCTGGGCAACTGGTGATAGCCGCCTTCGCGCAGAATGGTCATGCAGTCTTTTTCTGAAAGAATACCGACAATTTTTCGGCGCTCATCTACCACTACGGCGCTGGTCAGGCCCTTGTCAAGCAGAATATCAATGGCTTTATAGACATCCATCTCTGGCTGCAGGGTGACAAAGGTCGTATCCATAAACTCTTTTACCGGAAACCTGACCGACATATTGACCTCCTCTGTAAAGTGATGGTGGGAAATATCAGGCACATCAATTTAAATTGCAAGTATCGGCTCAGTCGTAGTATTTCACCTTACAGCCGCAGCCATCCCACATCATGTTGTAAGTATTCAGATGATCATCTGTCAAAGCCCGGGCTGCAATCTCGAGCAGGTGGAAGCGCAGGACAATTTTATTTTTATCTGTGGTTTCCTGGGTCAGGTATCCGCCCGGTACTTTTAAAATGCGGATTATCCCGGAAATCAGGGTATCCTGTTCAAATATAATATCGGCTGTACTAAGCAGGGCGGTAAGCCGATTCTGATCAATTTCCAAAACCCGGGCTTCCTGCACGGATTTAACCAAAGCAATGATATCCATTTATTCGCCTCCGAAAAAATAATAGATGCTCAATGCAGTTTTAAGTGACAAGGCAGAATGATAAGAAAGTGCCACCTGTCTTTAAAGGATGGCAGCACACAAAAACAAAATTGTCAGAATTCAGGCCGTAAGGCGCGCTGATGTCCGGCGCAGCATTGCTCCATCGGCAGGTTTAAGATTCCACACCTGTCAACTTAATAGTTGCTGAATTTTCTCTATAACAGAACTATTCAGGCAGGTTAAAACCGGTTGAAAAACTTACCCGGAATTCCTGTTTATGAACCGCAAAAGCGAAGTCGAGAGGAATATTTAATTCATCAGCCTGATAATTATAACCGGCGCCCAATACTATGGATGATCCGGCAAGAGAAATGTTTGGTCCGGCACCGAGATGGAATCCGTTGGGAAAACGTATTCCGATCAGAACGGATATTGTTGGCAGGAATAATCCACTCTCGACTCCCGCCACCAGGGGAATGAATTCAACGATACCACTAATTTTATTCTCCCCTCCCGCATAACGATGTTCAACCTGCCAACCGAAGAGTGAGGCGACGTGATTGATTTCAACATCATCTATTTTAACTGCGGAAAAATACACAACCCCTACCCGTGGACCGCTATGATTTGTTCGCGCTGGATCTGAATAAGCAGTGCTGCAAAAAATCAGGCTAAGCAGAATAATGGTGGTCATTCTCATTTTTGTTCTCCCTTTTCTGGATGATCTGTTTAATGAATCATTTGGTATGTTAATACCTGGTTCCATCATTGTTGCCAAAAATCCCGGTACGGGAAAATACATAGCCAGGACTATCCTGATTAAAAAGAAAAACGCCTTAGGTTTTAGGAATATGTCCGTAACTTTATGCTAAGATAAGAATAAATTTTGAATGAAGCATACAGAATGTCCGGGCTTCCGACGCTCTCTGTTTTTTGGAATCGGCCGCGCCGGTTGGTGTACTTGTCTTCCATTTTATTCACCCACTGCGAGGAATAAGGTTTGTATCAGGAGTATTCCGATCCGGAAAAACGGTGTCTTCATAAAAAAAAGGCGGTGACATTACTTCAGAATATGCACCGCCCTATGAATAAAAAAAAGGATCAGTCGCCGAAACTCATGCCAAGACCCCGGGCAGTATGCAGCATCTGGTCATCCGGTTTAATGATATTGTAGTGCTGAATTGCTTCTTTCAGCGGTACACTGACAATTTTAGGATGGCGGTAAGCGACCATTTCACCAAACTTTCTCTCCAACACCATTTCAAAAGCTTTTACACCAAACTGCGTGGCCAGAATCCGGTCGAAGGAATTTGGAGCGCCGCCGCGCTGCAGGTGGCCGAGGATTGAAACCCGGATATCCAGCTCAGCATCAAGTTCTTTCAGCTGTTCCATCAGCATAATGCCGACCCCGCCCAGCCGTTTATTTTTGTATCCGACTTCATCCGCTTCGCGGAAAACGGAGGTGCCATCTTTTGGTAAAGCACCTTCGGCGATAACAATATTGACAAAACCCCGGCCCAGTTCGATGCGCTCGTGAATGCGTTTTAAAACTTTTTCCACATCGTAGGGGATTTCCGGGATAAGGCAAATTTCAGCGCCGCCGGCTACCGCAGTATGCAAGGCTATCCAGCCGGCATCCCGGCCCATCACTTCAAGAATCATAACCCGGTTATGACTGGCTGCTGTGGTCACCAGTTTATCCAGGGCGGCAGTAGCAATTTCCACCGCGGTTTGAAAACCGAAAGTAAAATCCGTACCGGCCAGATCGTTGTCGATGGTTTTGGGTACGCCGATAATATTCAGCCCCATCTCGAATAGACGCTGGGAGATGGTTTGTGAGCCATCGCCGCCGATATTGATGACCGCATCGATATTCTGATACTGCAGTTTACGCAGCAATTCTTCCGAACGGTCCACAGCCGCCCATGAACCATCACGGTTTTTTACCGGCCAGGCAAAGGGACCGCCCTTATTGGTGGTGCCGATTATGGTACCGCCCTTAACATGGATGCCGGATACTTTTTCTTTGTTTAATTCAATCAGTTCCATGGGTTCACGGAGAACACCGTTGAAGGCTTCGTAACTGCCGAGAATTTCCCAGTTCCGTTCGCGGGCAGAGCGACGGACAACACCACGTATTACTGCATTCAACCCGGGGCAATCACCGCCGCCGGTAAGTACTAAAACTCGATTTCGCATGTTGGTCTCCACCTGATAATATTAAAAGCCGCATGAATCTAAATACTCGACCCGGATCCCGCAATTCTTTAAACCCCGGAGAAAGGGAAGGGAAAAGGAAGATTAAAGACTAATGATTAAAGATTATAGATTATAGATTAAGCAAGGCTTACCTTGCCCATCGAAGTTACAAATAGGCTTCCCGATGCTGTTTATAAATTCGGGCGGCTGTCTGAACAATGAATATATTTTCGTTTTTTCATCGGCTTAAGACGGTGAATTTTTATTAAGTCTCCAAATTATCAAACTGTTTTTAATCTTTACTCCTTAATCTTATGTCTTATTTTTTGACTCTTTCCGGTTTGCGTCTTTTAGCGCCAGATTTTAGCTTTAGCCATGCAAAAATTTTATCCATTTCTATTCTTCCTTTTGTTGCTCCATCCGCTTCGGGCCGGGCAGCATGTTTTTGTCATCCACGGTTACGGCGGTCATCCCATCCTGATGGAAAAACTGGCCGGGGAAATCCGCAATGCCGGATTTGAAGTCAGCAATTGGCGTTATCACAGTCTGCGTGACAGTCTGCCCGAAATCGCCCTGCAGTTGCAGAGTGAATTGCTGAAATTCAGCGCTGAGGATACCATCCATTTTGTGACTCATTCCATGGGCGGGTTGGTGGTACGTACCTTTTTCGAACTGCCCCTTCCGGCTGAACCGTTGCCGCCATTGGGGCGGTTGGTTATGCTGACGCCTCCCAATCAGGGTGCCGAGATTGCCGACTTCGCTGCAAATATTGATTTGAACGAGTGGATATTTGGTAGGAATGTCGTCTATATGCGGACCGACAGTACATCTTTTGCCCATAAATTAGCCGTTCCGCCGCTGGAATTTGGCATTATCGCCGGAGCGCGGGATAGTAATCATGGCTATAATATTTTTATCAGCGGGGATGATGACGGTTTTCTGAGTGTACCCAGAACCTTTTTAGAGGGTGCCAAAGATTTTATTATCCTGCCTGAAATTCATCAATTCATTATCCGTGACCGTCAGTCCTTATATCAGGTTGTCTTTTTTCTAAAGAACGGCCGGTTTGATCACAGTCAGCCCGGCCTGATCCCGGGTCCGCCAGCGGAGCCGGCAGCCAAATGATAAACGAGCCGGACTTTTATGGAATACTGCAGGCGGCCGACCGCATTGCGCCTTATATCGTCAAAACTCCGCTTGTGCAGTCTGCCTCAATTAATCAGCTAACCGGCGCCCGTTGTTTTTTTAAATGTGAGAATCTGCAAAAGGCCGGTGCATTTAAAATGCGCGGCGCAGCCAATGCTGTGTTCAGCCTGACCACGGAACAGGCAGCCAACGGTGTGGCAACCCATTCATCGGGGAATCATGCCGCAGCTCTGGCCCTTGCTGCCCGGTGGCGCGGTATTCCGGCTTTTATCGTCATGCCCGAAACAGCACCGCTGATCAAGCAGCAGGCGGTAAAGGCTTTTGGCGGTCACATCACCTTTTGCCAGCCAACCCTCGAAGCCAGGGAAGCCACGCTCAAACGGGTTCAGGAAGAAACCGGAGCTTGTTTTATTCATCCTTATGATCACCCGGAGGTGATTTGCGGGCAGGGTACGGCAGCGCTTGAAATGCTTGAGACCATGCCGGAACTGGAAACCATTATTGCTCCGGTCGGCGGCGGGGGACTGATTAGCGGAACCCTGCTTCTGGTGCGCGGCACGGTACGTCCGTTGCAGGTATTTGGCGCCGAACCGGCTTTGGCCGATGATGCCAAACGTTCCCTGCAAACCGGTATTCTGCAGCCGGCTGTTGCCACGGCAACCATCGCCGATGGACTGCGCACCGCACTTTCACCACGAACCTTTGGCATAATCAGTGAACATATCGATGATATTCTTGTGGTGACTGAAGAAAATATCAGCCGGGCGATGCGGCTGATCTGGGAACGGTTAAAACTGGTGGCTGAACCATCGGGTGCCGTACCGTTGGCTGCGGTTCTGCAGTACCCGGAAAAGTTCGCCGGGAAGAAAACGGGGCTGATCATCAGTGGTGGAAATGTGCAGTTGCCGGGATAAGAAATA
>DYOS01000088.1:8890-11767 GCA_020720405.1 Caldithrix sp.
AAACCAAACCCCGCATGGGCGGGGTTGAATATGAATATCTGATAATCGTACCAGGAACAAAATATTGAAAGAAAGTAAAGCACGATTCCGCCGATTTTTATCCCCGCAGGGCATCGAAATCTGGGTCGGACAGGATGAGGCCAGCAACGACCGGCTAAGTCTGGTTCTGCGGCATCCCAACGATTTATGGTTTCACGTCAACGGTGCTCCGGGCAGCCATGTGCTGCTGCGCTGCGGTGATTCCGGTCTTGCGGTAGATAAAAGCTCAATTCAGATGGCCGCTGAACTGGCGGTTTATTATTCAAAACAGAAAGACGGTGGGAAAACTCCGGTTCATTATTGTCCGGCTCGTGAAGTCGGCAAGGAAAAAGGCGCTAAACCTGGACAGGTTACCATCCGCCAGGCCCTGAAATTAAATGTCTATCCCAAAGAACACAGCGCAGCATTGATAGAGGACTAATTATGAAATCAAAATTCCATGACAAAAAAACCTTTGCCGAGAGTTTAAGCAAACTTATTGCCGGGCAGTTGCCAGCCATGCCGGAAGAGATCAGAAATAAACTTGTCACCCGGCTCGACCAGCTTGCGACGGATGAACCAAACCTGTGGGAGGCGGCCAATATCCTGGGCAGTTGGATGAACAGTCCCGGTTTTCAGGAAGGTGACCGCCAGATTGTGATAGGTTTGATTACCCGCATCCGGGAAGAACAGGGTTACCGGGCCCGCTATTCGGATAAACCGACCCTGGTGGTTTTTGGCACCTCCGGCTGGCGCGGTGTGATTGGCGAAGATTTCACTGTGCGAAATGTCCACAAGGTGGTCCGTGGAATTTGCCGCATGATGCAGTCGGATGAATTTTTGCGCACCACCGGCTTGCCTGATTTTTTATCCGTGCAGGAAAAGGGGATTTTACTGCTGCGCGACAACCGTTTTATGGGTGATGAATTTATGGCCGCTGCCATGCTGGAAATCGCCGCAGCCGGGATAAAAATCTATGATGCCGGAGAATGTCCGACCGGTGTCGGTTCAGCTCTGCTGACCGAAATCGGGGCGGCCGGTTCAATCAATTTTACACCCTCCCACAATCCGATGGAATATGCCGGGATTAAATTCAATCCGGCCGATGGCGGACCGGCTGACGTAAACCTGACCAGCCTGATTGAACTGGAGGCCAATACCCTGATGAATGATGACTCGTTTGAGCCGGCGGAAGCAGATTTTACACCCTTTTTGCAGCAGATTGACGCTAAAATAATGTTCAGGGATTTCGTGGAAAAGCGCCGGGTATTTGATCTGGCTGCTATCCGGACCTGGCTTAATTTTAATGCTTCCCGCTTTACCCTGGTCATCGATTTTATGCACGGCGCAGCGCGCGGCTTTATAGAATATCTGCTTGGAGATGAGACCATATCCATTATGAGCAGGGAAAATGCCCTGCAACTAATTCATGCAGAGGATGATTTTTCTTTTCATGGGGTAAAGCCCGAGCCGGGTGCGGCAAATATGAAACCGTTGATCCGCAAATTGCAGGCTGACGGTCGGCAGCTAAACCTGGCCGTGGCCCTCGATCCTGATGCCGATCGTATCCGCTTTGCTGATACCGGTCTGGACATTGATATGAACCGTTTTGGTGCATTGGCTTATGCTCATTTTTTGGAAACAGGTCGTTCCGGCGGCGTGGCTTCAACAGCACCTTCTTCCGATTTTGCTCTGCAAATCGCCCGGCAGAAAAATCAACCGGTTTTTGAAACAGCGGTCGGGTTCAAGTACTTTCGGCCGGCTCTTGGTTCAGGTCAGGCAGTGGTTGCCTTTGAAGAATCGGATGGAATTTCCTTTAAAGGTCACACGCTGGAAAAATGTGCCCTGGCTGGATTTCTGGCCGCTCTGGATATTATCAGCCATCGAAATCAGAATCTTAGTGCCTATTATGCTGAATTGCAGAAAACTTATGGTTATTTCTATCCCGGCAAAGCCGGAGCAGAAGTCAGGGGCGTATCGGTGGAAGCCTGGCAGTCCTACAAAAAAGCAGTGCTCCGGGTTTTGCAAAGCGGTCTCAAAAATCCCGGGGATAGTATCGCGATTGGTGAAACCACAAAAAAAATTGCCTCAATAAATTCCATAGACGGGTTGAAAATAATTCTTGAAGATTATAGCTGGATTTTGCTGCGACCAAGCGGTACAGAACCGAAATTCCGGTATTATTTTGAGCTGGCCTCGCCTCAGCCCATCGCCGATCCCGGGCGCGAGATGGATAATTATCGTCTGGCGGCCGAAGAAATTTTGACTTTGGCCCGCAAAAAGGTGGATGAGACCAATGGAAACAACTGAGTTTGGCGAAATCGAAGCTGTGATTTTTGATATTGGCCGGGTTTTGGTAAAAGTCGATTTATCGCGCGGTGTGCTAAAACATTTTAATAACCAGGATCCGGCCGGCGATGCCGAAGTTCTGCGCAGCATATTCAGCAACCCGGTTTTCCGGGCTTATGAATGCGGCGAGATGACCCCACAACAGTTTTTTGAACTGATCAACCGCGACCACCGGCTGCCTTCGAAATGGGATGAGTTTCTTGCTGAATGGAATGATGTTTTCGATCCCTGGCCGGAGATGGAAGCGTTGTTTTATGAAGTTCAGGAACGCTGGCCGGTTACTTTTTTATCAGACATCGATCAGTTACACTGGAATTACCTGCTGGCGCATTACCCGGTTTTCCGGACCGTGTCCCGCCCGGCCTTAAGCTTCCAACTTGGCCATATGAAACCGCATCCCCGGACCTATGAACTGGCGGCTGAATATGTTGGTTATCCCGTTTCCAAATGTCTGTTTATTGATGACCGTGAGGATAATATTGACGGAGCCAGAGCTGTCGGGATGCCGGC
>DYOS01000089.1 GCA_020720405.1 Caldithrix sp.
CGGACGGCCGATCAGACGGGCGGTCAGAAGTTCGTTATCCGCAGGCTTGCCTTCCCTTTTGAAAAATCCGCCCGGAATTTTTCCGGCGGCATAGGTTTTTTCACGGTATTCCACGCTGAGGGGAAAGAAATCCTGCCCAACCACCGCTTCATCGGCAGCAACCGCAGAAACCAGGACAACCGTATCACCGTACTGAACCCAAACAGCACCATTAGCCTGCTTGGCCATCTTTCCGGTTTCCACGGTCAGTGTTTTACCGAAAAAATCAATCGATTTTTTTAAATACATTATTTCTCCAGTTCAAATTTAAGACGCAGGGAATTAGCGGCGGATGCCCAATTCCCCGATTAGTGAGCGGTAGCGGTTGATATCGTTTCTGCCGAGATAATCGAGCAGACGGCGGCGCTGGCCAACCAGTTTTAACAAACCGCGGCGCGAATGATGGTCTTTTTTATGCGTTTTCAGATGTTCGGTCAGATATTTAATTCTTTCCGACAGAATGGCAATCTGTACTTCTGTTTTACCACTATTAGTATCGGATGCACCAAATTTTTTAATCAATTCAGCTTTCGCATCTTTAGACAAAGACATGGATGAACCTCCAAATTATAAGTTTTGACTTTGGTTTTTATCTATTTCAAGTTGGCGGATCAGATCACCTGCTGTTGTGAATTTTATTTCACTGCGAAGGCGGCGCTTAAACAGGACAGTGATCTTTTCGCCGTAAATATTTTCATTAAAATCAATGATATGAACTTCCACCTGCACCTTGCCGTCGGCTGAGAAGGTTGGCTTTGTGCCAATATTTAGCATACCGCGGTAAGTTTTCCCGCTAATTTCAGCATCACAGGCGTAAACTCCGGCGGCCGGGACCAGTTTAACCTGCTCAGCAGACAGGTTGGCAGTGGGAAAATTGAGCAGCCGGCCGCGTCCGTCTCCTTTAATCACTGTTCCGGTCAGACCATATTTCCGCCCGAGCAGTGCATTGGCATGTTCGATTTTTCCGGCATTCAGAAACTCACGGATTCTGCTGCTGCTGACGATATCGTCCCCGATATGGAAGGGCTGAACCTGTTCAACCAATACTTCTTTCCGGGCCAGGTACTGGCGGACTGTATTAAAATTGCCATCCCTGTTCCGGCCAAAGGAATGGTCATAGCCCATAATCAGAACCCTGGTCTGCATGGTTTGCAGCAGAATCTGTTCAATAAAATCCGGATAAGTCATCCGGGCCATCCTGTGGTCAAAACTTAAGATCACCAGTTGATCCAGACCAAAAGATGCGAGCTGTCCGATTTTTTCTTCCGTACTGCACAGCGCTCTGAATTTTTCGCTAAAACCCGGAATCAACACGCTTTTGGGATGAGCTTCAAAGGTAACCAGAGTGCTTTTTAGACCGCATTTCTGACCGCTCTCCTGCACCCGGCGGATAATTTCCTGATGCCCGAGATGAAGACCGTCGAACGTGCCGACCGTGACTACAGACGGCGACTGCAGCGGCTCAGCCGGGTTAAAAATTACCTTCATTGCAGTGCTTCCTGCTCTTGCCAGAGAGCCTGAAATCCGGGGATTGTCAGACTATCACTGAGCTGATACTGCCCGATGGCTGTGCGCCGCAGATCTTTCACAAAAGCCAGGCTGGAGCACAATTTCCCCAGATCGGAGGCCAGTGAACGGATATAGGTTCCTTTGGAAACATGCAGCCGTATGTGCAGATCGTACCCGTCCCATTCAGTTATGCTGTAATCAAACAGGGTCACCCGCACAGCTTCCCGTTCAATTTCCCGGCCCTGCCGGGCCGCCCGGTAAAGGCGTTGTCCGGCAATTTTTTTTGCCGAAAACATTGGCGGCAACTGGAGGTATTCTTCTTTCAGCAAATTCAACTGCCGTTCAATTTCTTCCTGTGTCGGAAGGTTGTCTGTCCGGTCGGTTTCCCGCCCGGTGCGATCCATGCTATCCGTTTCGGCACCGAAGGTTATACAGACTTCATACCATTTTGAAAGACCGCTTAACTCACCAAGAGTTTTGGTTCCGGCGCCCACCCCGAGAATTAAAAGCCCGGTGGCGAAGGGATCGAGCGTTCCGGCGTGTCCCGTTTTAAGGCGGGTAATATTTCTGATTTTTTTAACGACATCAAAGGATGTCCAGTCTTCCGGCTTGTCAATAAGCAGGAGAAAATCTTTATCAGTCCGGGTTAGCGGATGCTGCCTCGTTATTACCGGAATCATCATTTATCTTCTTCAGCAATTGGTCAATATGGTTGGCGTAGTCGAGAGAATCATCATAAAAAAAGCGCAGATCGGGCAGGAACCGTGAAGTGATGTAGGGTTTCAATTCTTTTTTTATCAGCGGGACAGCCTTTTTCAGAACTTCGGCACTTTTCTTACGCTGAACTTCATCCCCGAATACGGTGTAATTGAGGCTGGCAATCCTCAGATCCGGGGAAACCCGGGCACCGGTCAGAGTAATCATGCCCTTTTGCGGATCGCTGATTTTAAATTCAATAATTTCACCAACCCGGCGTTTCAATAAATCTGCGTAGCGCTGCAACCTTCTGTTATCCGCCATATTTCTGATAATCCATCCAGTGGCTTATAATTTCGTAATCCGTCCCGGCATCAAGAAACCTGAATATTTTCTGCAGTTCCTGTTCGGCATTGGCCTGCGACTCAGAAACCAGAGCCAGCCCCAACCCGGCTTTTTGCCATTTGTCCTGGTCACTGATTTCTGCCATGGAAACATTAAACCTGTGCCGGACCCGGTCTTTGATACTGTTCAATACCATTCGTTTATCTTTTAAGGAAGCCGATCCGGGCAGGAAAAGCTCCATCATCAATACTGCTACAAACATCGTCAACTACAACAGACGTTTCTCTTTGGTTATTTCAAACGACTCAACCAGGTCGCCGACCCGCAGATCATTAAAATTATCAATCTGGATACCGCAATCGAAGCCCTGGGCTACTTCGCGGGCATCATCCTTGAACCGTTTCAGAGAGGCGATGGAGCCTGTAAAAACTTCGACATCATCGCGGATGATACGGATTGGATTGTTACGCAGCACTTTACCATTGATGACATGGCCGCCGCCGATAGTTCCGATTTTCGATATTTTAAAGGTTTCACGGATTTCAATAACTCCGGTAATCTTTTCTTTGGTCTCCGGTGCCAGCATACCTTCAAGGGCAAGGCGAATTTCGTTGATCGCATCGTAAACAACACGATACAGACGAATTTCAATTTTCTCTTTTTCGGCCAGCTCACGGGCTTTGGCATTGGCCCGGACATGGAAACCGACGATAATGGCACCCGATGCCGAAGCCAGCAGAACGTCCGATTCGGAAATGGGCCCAACCCCCTTGCGGATGATCTTGACCTGAACTTCCTGTGTATTCAACCGGATCAGTGCATCGCCCAGGGCTTCGGCCGAACCGTCCACATCGGCTTTAACCAGAATGGGTAAGTCCTGAATTTGGCCGGTTTTAATCTGGGCAGAAATTTGGTCAAGAGTCATCAGCTTGACCTGTTTGGCATCCTGTTCACGTTTCAGTTGCTGACGTTTGATGGAAATTTCGCGGGCCGTTTTTTCATCTTCAGTAACAAAGAAATGATCACCGGCCTGGGGCACACCCATAAATCCGGTCACCAGGGCCGGCTGTCCGGGTCCAACTTCATCCAGGCGCTGTCCATGCTCATTCATCATGGCCCGGACTTTACCATTAAACTGACCAGCCATGAAATTGTCGCCGATCTCCAGCGTACCATTCTCGATCAGAACCGTGGCAATGGCGCCCTTGCCTTTATCCAGCCTGGACTCAATAACCCAACCGGTGGCCCGTCGTTTTGGATTCGCTTTGAGATCGAGCATCTCCGCTTCAAGCAAAACCTTGTCGAGCAGGCCTGGAATACCCTGGCCGAACTTGGCTGAAATTTCAGCAACCTGATAGGAGCCGCCCCAGTCTTCGACCAGCAGGTCGCGCTCAGCCAGCTGCTGTTTTATTTTTTCCGGATTTGCGCCCGGTTTATCAATTTTGTTGATGGCAATAACAATTTTTACACCGGCCGCCCGGGCGTGATCGAGTGCCTCATCGGTTTGCGGCATTACAGCATCATCAGCGGCGATAACCAGGATGACGATATCAGTAACCTGCGCACCGCGGGCCCGCATGGCTGTAAAGGCTTCGTGACCGGGTGTATCAAGGAAAGTGATTTTGCGGCCCAGGTACTCCACTTCATAAGCCGCCACATGCTGGGTGATGCCGCCGGCCTCACCTTCGACGATATTACTTTTACGCAGATGATCCAAAAGCGAGGTTTTTCCATGATCGACATGCCCCATAATGGTCACAATCGGTGCCCGCTGCTCCAGATTGACTTCCTCTTCAACTTCATCATCAGCCAGCTCGTCAATATATTCGGTGACGTTGTATTCTTCAATTTCGAAGCCATACTCTTCTGCCAACAGGGAAATTGTGTCCAGATCCAGTCGCTGGTTGATAGAAACAATCAGACCAAGCTGGAGGCATTTTGTAATGATTTCAGAAACGCTGACATCCATCAGACTGGCCAGATCACTGGCGGAAATAAACTCAGTTACCTGAAGTATTTTCTTCTCTATAATTTCCCCGGTTTCGGTTTTGATTTTTTTATGCCTTTTCGGTTTTTTTATCCGTTGATCGATGGAAGCAAGGGTTTTCTTTACGTTATCCTGAACTGCCTTCATGTCAACAACCCGCTTTTTCGGTTTTTTAACCTTCTTGCGACGGCGGGCTGCTCCTGTTTCATCGTCTTCCTCTTCCGTTACCGGTCGCGGCGCAGCCTTTTTGCCATCCCGGCGAATTATTTCAAGTGCCTTGCGGTGCTTCTTATCTTTTTCGCTTAAATCTTCAGGAGTCAGACGGGCTTCGCCTTCTACTGGCTTTAGCTTTTTCTTTTGCTCGGCTTCGACTCTGGCTGCTTCGGCGGCACGGGCCGGTTCCAACGGTCTTTCACCGGGTCCCATCGGCTTTGGTCTGCTCTCAGCAGGTGGCTGCCCGGCTTTCGGCTTTTCGGCAAAAGGGGTAGCTGATTCTGGCTGCGGTTCGACTGGCATAACTTCTATTGCCGGCGGTTGAACGATCTCAGCCGCAACCGGTTCGGGTTCGGGCGGAACAACCTGAGCCGGCTCCGTTTTCCTGCGCCGGACCGGCTTCTCGACAATCTCTTCCGGCCTGGACAGCTTCTCTACACCAATTTCAATGGACTGGCGCAAGGCATCCATATAACTGGCTGTACCCGGTGCTTCGCTGGCTCCGGTTTTTTGATCGCCATCTTCACCGCCCTCTTCACCCGGTGACTTTCTGGCTTTCTGGCGCTCGGCTTTTTCTTTGTCGCCGGCAAATTTTTCCAGGATCGTAAAATACAGATCTTCTTCTATATAATCATTGGGCCCCTTAACCTTAATACCCTTCTGGACCAGGAAACTGATTATCGTTTCTGTACCAAGGTTAAATTCTTTGCAAATTCTAAAAATCTTATGCTTTTTTGCTTCTGACATTTATTCTCCAACCATACACACCAGATCACCAAACTGCCGGACCAGGCAGCTACTCCGCATCTGAACTTTTCTTTTTCAGATGCGGTTTTATTATTTCAAGAATCTTTTCAGCAGTTTTTCCGCCGATACCCTGAATTTCGATCAAACCGTCATAACCCAGGTCATCGATTTCCTTTACATCAAGGACATCGGCATCGAGCAGCTTTTCACGTATTGATTCATTCAGCTCCGTCAAATCTTCAACCGCAGTATAGACCTGTTCCCCGCTTTCCGAGTAGTATTCCGATTCTTTCACCGGCTCAATCTGATAACCGGATATCTCAGAGGCCAGGCGAAGATTGATACCGCCCTTACCAATGGCCAGCGACATCTGCTCGTCATTAATTATAGCCACGGCAATACGTTCTTCATGATTGATGAGTACTTTGAGCGGTTTGGCCGGCGTCATGGATCGGGAAATAAAAAGTTCTGCTTCATTCGAAAAGTTGACAATATCTATTTTTTCATTATTCAGTTCTTTGACGATAGCCTGAATCCGGACACCCTTCATACCGACACAGGCACCGACCGGATCAATTCTCCGGTCAATGGATTCGACTGCAATTTTTGAGCGCTCTCCGGCTTCACGCACGACTTTTTTTATCTCAACAATACCGTCATAAATCTCCGGTACTTCAAGCTCAAATAAACGGATCAGAAATTGGGGATCTGCCCGGCTGACAATAATTTCCGGACCACGTCCCTGATTCCGTACTTCCTTTATAAGGGTGCGCAATGTATCGCCGCGGCGAAGGCGTTCGGTCGGCACCTGTTCTTCCTTGGGCAGAAAGACTTCGGTTTTGTCCACATTGATGTAAATACCCCGTTTTTGTATCTGGTGAATATCGCCGATGATAATTTCACCGATCCGGTCTTTGTATTCCACCAGCATTTTTTCCCGTTCAAAATCACGGATTTTCTGATTCAGGGTCTGCTTGGCGTTAATGATCAGTCTCCGGCCAAAGGAAATCGGATTGATAATTTCAACGACCTCCTCCCCGATTTCGGCTTCAGGGTCAATTTTCAGGGCCGCTTCCAGGGTTATCTGGCATACCGGGTCCTCAACCTGTTCGACGACCGTTTTTTCCTGATATATTTCAATATCGCCCTTATCGATGTTGACAATTACATCAAAATTATCAACCTCACCATACCGTTTCTGAATCATTGAGGTAAAAATACCCTCGAGCATTTCACGCAGGTGTTCTTTTTCGATCATTTTATCTTTGGCAATCTGCGTGATTGCTTCCATGATCTCACTATTCATAGTGCTTTACTCGCCTCCACGTTTTACCATTTTAATTGAATCAGAGCTTTGTTTATTTCCCCGAAAGGGATGATTTGCTCCTGCTCACCGGCCTGCAATTGAATACCTTCGTCCTGCACAGCAGTAAGAACGCCGCGGACTTCCGACTTTTCAACATCATTCCTGACAATCTTAATTTCTTTACCAAGATGACGTTTATATTGAAAGGGGAATTGCAGGGAGCGTCCGATGCCGGGCGAAGAAACCTCGAGCCGGTAATCACCCTGAACCAGATCATCCATATCGATCCGGTCCTGCATCTCTCTGGAAATCTGTTCACACTGGCCCAGAGTAATACCCTGCTCATGATCGGCGTAGATTCTTATCAGAACCTGCCTGCGGTCACCTTTAACTTCAAGATCAATCAGACTGGCGCTGAATTGCGTGCAAACCGTTTCGGCTATGGCAGACAACTCTGATTTCATTTCCAATTCAACTACTCCATATAACAAAAAAGTGGACTCGTCAGGCCCACTTTTAACAGGCGATTAATGTAAACCTTTAATTTTCTTTATGCAAATTTATCCCGGCTGCCTGTTACCGCCCCTTTGCTGAATTTTAACGGATCAGATAAAGTGTTCTCTGACCGCCAGGAAAAGCAATATTTAATGCTTTGTTTTAAGTATATACAATTTTATAAACGACCCTATCGGATGAGTGGTTGGATGATTTTTGGACCCTTCCCCATCTCAGTAAATCCTTAAATTCCCCGGATGATTTGCAGTATTTTTACTAACAGCGGAACAAGGAGAAGGGCCGGGAGATAATTGGCGACCGGCAGTTTTTTCAGATTCAACAGCAAAAACCCGATGGCTATGATCAGCAGCCCGCCGGCAGCCGTGGTTTCCATAATTACTGTGGTATCAAAAAAATCCTTCATATATCCGGCGCTAAGCGTAATCCCGCCTTGAATCACCGCCACCGACAGGACTGAAAATAGTACGCCGATACCCAGCCCGGAAGCCAGGGCCATGGAAGTAAAACCATCCAGAACTGATTTTACACTCAGTAGATGATAATCGCCGGAAAGACCATCATTCAGAGAACCCAGGATAGTCATCGGTCCAACACAGAAAATCAAACTGGCCGTAATAAAGCCTTCAGCAAATTTCGCATCATTCTTCCCTGAAAATCTTCCCGCCAATGCCCTGGCGAAATCATCAAGGTGTTTTTCCAGTCTTAGGGCATGGCCGATCATTCCGCCGGTTAGAATTCCGCTCAGCGGAATCAGAATATTTTCAGTTTTCAGAGCCATCTCAAAGCCAATAACCAAGGTTACCAGACCAACTGCATACATCAGGGTCTGCTTTAGCTCTTCAGAAAAACGGGCTCGGAAAAGAATTCCACCCAGGCTGCCAACCACAATGGCCAGGATATTGATTAGTGTACCCATATTTCCCTTTTGTAAAAGCCGGTTAAGTTAACGGCAGTTCGGGCAAAAAAAAACCGGGATTGCACAGAGCGCACCCGGTTTATAAGCATAAAAATGAAAAAATTAGCGGGTGGCGTTTTCGAAATGATCAGCTACCGCTGCCCAGTTGATGACATTAAAAAAAGCTTCCAGGTACTCCGGCCGGCGATTCTGATATTTCAGGTAATAAGCGTGTTCCCAGACATCAACACCTAAAATCGGCTGACCGGCAGCTTCAGCTACATCCATCAGCGGGTTATCCTGATTGGGAGTCGAGGCAACGACCAGTTTTCCATCTGCATTCACCAGCAGCCAGGCCCAGCCACTGCCGAAGCGGTTCAGACCGGCATTTTTAAAATTTTCCTTAAATGCAGCGAAGGAACCAAAATCTCTGTTGATTGCTGCAGCCAGGTCACCTTCCGGCTGACCACCAGCATTTCCTTTCATGATGTTCCAGAAAAAGGTGTGATTCCAGTGTCCGCCGCCATTATTGCGCACTGCGGCACGAATATTTTCCGGAACGGCTTTAAGATCAGCCAGCAACTCATCCAGTGTTTTCGCCGCAAATAAATTCTGACCCTCTAAAGCTGCATTTAATTTGGCAACATAAGTACCATGATGTTTTTCATGGTGAATTTCCATGGTTTTGGCATCGATATACGGCTCAAGTGCATCATGAGCAAATGGTAAAGCAGGTAAATGATAAGACATTATGATGACTCCTTTTATTCTTATAAATTTGACCCAATAAACCAATTAGAAAGCAAAAAATTCCTGCCCGGTGCCAATAAATAAAAAAAGCCGTCTGTGGTGGGGCAGACAGCTTTATCATGTGATTCCGTTTCAGGATTAAAAACAAACCTGAAACATACACTGCAGGGCATCCATATCAGCCATATTGGAAATAACGTAATTAATTTTAAACTGAGTCTGATAAATAGCCTCGGCATTAAAAAATATGTTGAGCCCGGGGATGATATCCGTCCTGACTTTATCAAAACCGGTCACATCAAGCTGGTCAATGCGTAAAACGGCCTGGTAATTCGGCATAAAGCGGTATAATCCGTCCACATAGAAATTTGTGCCATCAACTTTAGGATGATCGGGATCATCACGATAAAAATACTCTGCCTTTAGTTGGAATTGCTCAAGTGTAAATTTAACTCCGCCGCCAAAAGCTAAAATATTTTCCATAGATTTGGTTGTATCGCCGACACTATTGGAAACATAACCGGCATAAACCTGGGCATGTAAATTTTTACCCGGATCTGCCTTTAACCGACCGGCAAAGGTGTAATCGTACCCATCCTGAAGATTTCCTGTATCCGTTGCTTCTTTCGGACCCGGGTTGAAAACACCAAGATCAAAGCCCAGGCCACCGGGAGCTACTTTATTACCGCTTAGCATAATGCCGGCATTCCATTCAAATACCATAGCATACCCAAGACCCCGCTTGATAAAATCAAGTTTATTGCCTGAGTTAGCGAACTCCATTCCCAGCGGAGTTTTAAATTTTCCGACCGAGACAACATATTTTTCATTCGGCTTCAGAAAGATCACCGCGTCCCGAATGGTGCCTGGTGTATCACCATCCGAGGCTTTCTCTTTGTAGTTGATCAACATATCCAGATGAAGCTGGTAGGCTACAAATGGACTGACCTCGCCACGTGCGAAAAGACGTAATCGCTCAAGGCCAAAGACACCACTGTACTGATTTTCCGCTTTGATAAAAGTAGTTTGCAGAAAGCCATCCCATTTCATTGTTGGCGATTGGGCAAAAACCCAACCTGTCAATAGAAAAACTGACCACAAAACTGTAAAGATTTTTCGGGAAAAACGCATAACTCACCTCTTTATAAATATTTAGCACCATTGAGTTAATCGTCAGTTTCACAGAAGAGTTGAAATAAAAAAGCAGAAGTATAAATCCGATCAGAATAACAGAATCAAATAATCATTCTCTCCGGAATTCACAGGGGCACAAAATTGCCCCGCCGGAAATAAGCGGAGAGAATTTTCTAAACTAAGGTAAGATTTGCGCCATCTGCCGGGTTAAATAATTGTACCGAGTCACTATTCAGCAGTAACTGCAGTTTCTGGCCGATGCGGAATGTTTCTGCTTTTGTGGTGCGCACTGTAAAATTACTGGCACCGGTCTGACAATGGATAAATGTTTCATTACCCATCGGTTCCACAACCTGAACCACCGATTCAATAAAACTACCTTCAGCCGGGGTCGGACCGGGAACCAAATGTTCAGGGCGAATGCCCAGGATTATTTTATCCCCTTCCGGACTAATTCCTGAAAACCGCTGGCCTCCCAGATTGACCGAAAGATCTGCATTGCTGAATTTCAATTGGCCGTTGCGCACCAGATTTCCTTCAAAAAAGTTCATGGCCGGACTGCCGATAAATCCGGCAACAAATTTATTTTTCGGGTAATTGTACAGATTCAAGGGTGTGTCATATTGCTGCATCTGGCCGTTGTTCAAAACAACGATGCGGTCGCCCATGGTCATGGCTTCGACCTGGTCGTGGGTTACATAAATCATAGTTGTGCCCAGCCGCTGATGCAGCCGGGTTAGTTCAATACGCATCTGCACACGCAGCTTGGCATCGAGATTGGAGAGGGGTTCATCAAACAGAAACACGGCCGGCTGACGGACAATAGCCCGACCCACGGCGACTCGCTGACGCTGGCCCCCGGACAATGCTTTCGGCTTCCTCTGCAGATAGGGCGCCAGATCCAGCAGTTCGGCAGCCTCACCAACCCGTTTCTCAATTTCATCTTTTGGAAATTTGCGCAATTTGAGGCTAAAGGCCATGTTCTCAAAAACGGTCATGTGCGGATAAAGGGCATAATTCTGAAAAACCATGGCAATATCACGGTCTTTGGGATGAACCTGGTTGACCACTTTATCATTGATGGAAATGGTCCCCTCGCTGATATCTTCGAGACCGGCGATCATCCGGAGAAGGGTCGATTTTCCGCAGCCTGAAGGGCCAACCAGAACAATAAACTCTTTATCCTCAATGTCAATGCTGACATCCGAGACGGCGCGGACATTGTTTTCATAAATTTTACCAACATTATTCAAACGGACACTGGCCATGGCAGTCTTTACCTTATCTTATTGGATCAGAGCTGAAAATACATTTAATTTAACTCTGATCAAAATTTGAAATAGGCTTTGGAGAAGGAAAAAATAAAAGGTATCCGTTTCATTTTAGTCTTTGAACCTGATTAATTCATAAATTTGGACTAAAGCACGGGGGAAGTGGATTCTTATTAACCCCTGTCCCGCAGGTGCGGGATGGGGCTATCTCGTACTCCTTGATATTCATAGACTTTAGTCGATTAAAAAATTCATTTACGAATTATTAAGGTTAGCAATGACCAAGAGGAGCGTCACTTGTCTAAAAGGTT
>DYOS01000090.1:0-6818 GCA_020720405.1 Caldithrix sp.
ATCGAAAACTTGTCCCGCTCCGGCGGGATGACGAAATAGGGATTCTTCAATTCCCAGGTCGCACTTCCTTTCGGTGGATTCGGTGGCTAACTTTTCTTCTCCGTACATAATTAGCCACCGAGATTCCTTCGCCTGCCCGGCCGGTTTATTCACCTGCTGCAAGGGAAAGCTCAACCACCTGCCGTATATCCCGGCTCGAGCTGCCAATCAGTATTTCGTAGTTTCCCGGGTCGGTTTTCCAGCTCCGGCTCGCCTCATCGAAATAATGGAAAGCATCCTCAGCCAGGTCAAACCGCACCTCCCCGCTCTGCCCGGGTTCAAGACGGATTTTTGCAAATGCTTTTAATTCTTTCTCCGGACGAAAAACCCCTGAGTTCAATGGTCTGACATAAACCTGAACAATCTCGGCCCCGGGTAGATTACCCAAATTGGTCACCGGACAGCTCAGCTCAAACTCCTTTTCACTGGTTTTGGCTAATTTTGCCGATCCGTATCCGAAGCTGGTATAACTTAAACCATGACCAAAACAAAACTGCGGTTCAACCTTTTCGGTATCATAATAGCGATATCCAACCAGCAGACCCTCATCATAAAGGACTTCGTTTTCATCTCCCGGGAAATTTTTATAAGTAGGATTATCACTGTACAACCGGGGAAAACTGATTGGTAAGCGTCCCGCTGGATTGATCTTTCCAAACAGGATATCGGCTATGGCATGACCCCCTTCACTGCCCGGAAACCAGGCTTCAACCACGGCCGGCACCGCATTAACCCAGGGCTGAAAGTTCACCGGTTGACCATGAACCATGACGACTACCGTATTGTGGTTAGCCCCGGCCACCGCCTGAATGAGTTCTGTCTGGCCCTCGGGCAAATCAAATGATTTCCGGTCAAAACCTTCACTCTCCAACTGATCGGAGGTACCGACGCAAACCACGGCCACATCCGCCCGGGCTGCGGCATTAACCGCACGGGTCAGCAATTGGTCATCCGGCTGGAACCAACCCAGACTGGCATTGGCTGAACCTTCGTTTTCATAATATTCCATCCGGAGATGATAGGTTTGCCCGGACTTGATGGGCATGGTATAGGAGTCGGTTATTGAAGCATGATCCGTCCAGTTATCAATTACCAACCGGTTATCAATGAACAGGCGGATACCATCATCACTTTTTGTATCAAACCGGATCAGTGCTGATTTTTGCGGAGTGAGATCGGCCGTCCAGCGTGCCGAAAAATGATCTTCACCAATTTCAGTTGCCGGTGATCCCCCTGCCCATTCATTAAGAATATTTTTTTCAATCCGGCTTAGCGCCGGTGTTCCCGATAAATCCATATTGTTAAAATATTCCACTTTTACACCGGGAACGATCCGGCCCTGGTCGATTGTCGTAAAAAGTTCATCCGGGATCGGGTCAACCTGACCAACGGGATAGACACCCATCTCATAAATAAAGTCAACCTGTGATCCGTATAAATCTTTTAAGCCCTTCAATACAGAAACCTTATAAAAGGGCTCAACCCGGGAACTGCCCCCGCCACCAGTTGCCGTATTCTCCGCATTCGGACCAATAACAGCCACGGTTTTTATCTGCCCGGTTTTCAGCGGCAGCAGACCGTCAGTATTTTTTAAAAGAACTATGGATTCAGCAGCCAGCTTGTAATTCAGGTCACGGTGGGTTTCTGCGGTAATCACCGGATCGGCCGGACGGTTGTGTTCAAACAGGTTGGCCCGGTTCATCACCCGCAGCACACGCTGTATTTTCTGATCGATTACCGATTCAGAGAGCGCACCGCTTTTTACTGCCTGACGCAAAGAATCCTCGTTCATATATGTTCCGTAGGGCATTTCCAGGTCAACGCCAATCTGGGCCGTAGCCAATGAGGAATGCACTGCACCCCAGTCGGAAACCACAAACCCGCTGAATTGCCATTCGCCTCGCAGAACGGTGTTAAGCAGCCAGTCATTTTCACTGCAATAGGTGCCATTGAGCCGGTTATAGGCCGCCATTACCGTCCAGGCCTGACCTTCCTTCACCGCTGCTTCAAAAGCGGGCAGGTAAATTTCCCGCAGGACCCGCTCCGAAACTTTGGCACTGATCTTCATCCGTTCGGTTTCCTGGTTGTTAACCGCAAAATGCTTGACCGAGGCCACCACTTTTTCACCCTGCAAACCTTTTATCCACGATACCGCCAGACGCCCGTTCAGAAAAGGATCCTCACCGTAACTTTCAAAATTACGACCACCAAGCGGAGTGCGGACGATATTGATACAGGGACCTAACAACATGTGCCGGCCATGGGCTTTGGTCTCGATGGCCATGGCCTTTCCAGCCTGCCTGACCAGTGATGTATCCCAGGTTGCACCAAGAGCGACACCAGCCGGAAAAGCCGTTGCATTTTCCAGGCGAACTCCAAGCGGGCCATCGGTCATATGCAGCACGGGCAGATTAAGCCGCTCAATGCTTTTCGTTTCCAGATCAACACCACCTAAAAAATCCATTTTTTCTTCAAGAGTCATTTTGGAAATCAGTTCAGTAATCTGCTCTTCTGTCAATCCGCCGCCGCTTTCATTGTGGCAGGAAAGACACAGGAAACTTGTCATCAGTAAACCGATAATGAAAACAAAACGCATAAAAACTCCAGTTTTGTATGAGATTAGCATGAGGGAAATAAGGCTTCCAGCTTTACAATAATATTTAAAGTAAAACTATTAATTCACAGACGTCTTCCGGTTAACGGATCAGGGTCATTTTGCGGTAATCACGGTGCCCGTTTGATGTATCAGACCCAACCTGCAACCGGCAGAAATACACACCACCCGGCAACAATACACCGCGCTCATCCCGTCCATCCCATTTAAATTCAGATTCGGACGTAAGGCCTAAGGGATGCAGGGTGCGGATCAGCCGGCCGCGCAAATCAAAAATCTCCAGACTGAACGCCTCACCTGCCGGAACATTCACTTTCAAGAAAGTGGCCGGGTTAAACGGATTGGGATAATTCTGACTAAGCCGATACTCCCGGAGCGGAACTTCTGTGCCGCCGGTATCACTGGTATTGGTAAATTTCAGAGCATTAAAATTAAACCCGGCAGTCATGATTTCCAGCCGGATGGAATGGGTTCCGCTACTCATCTCAAATTCACCTAATTCAATGTCCTGCCAGTTATACCAGCCACCTGTTCCTGGTATATCGGCACCGGAAATAACCGATGCCCCGTCCAGCCGGACCGTGACCCGGCCTCCGGCGGAAGGCGCCGAGGCTCTAAGACAAAGCGTATACATGCCGGACTGCTGAACATTCATGGTGTAATTCAGCCACTCACCACTATTCGTCCAGCCGACAGAATATTCAAATCCTTCCCCATCAGCACTGGATTCAATATCAACCCCGTCATTGCGGTAGGTATAACCTCGGTTCCAGGGCTGGTCGGCATCCCAGCGGGTTTTGATGTAATCGTTATCAGCATAGGCAATGGACTCTGATCCGTTATCATAATGCACGGCCGGAATCACACCCGGCACCTGATTGGAGGCAAAGGGTTTCGGGCTGACCTGGAATGCCGGATCAAACATGGCTGAAACCACGTCGGGCAGATAGGTACATTTACTGGTTTTCAGATCTTCGGCCATCTGGAAAAGAGCGGCTTTGGCGAACATGGCCGAGGGTTTAGATCCGCCATTGTTCCAGTAATCAAGTAATACCTGGTATTGGGCATTAATTCTGGCCGAGTAGGGGCTGGTAATGGTGGAAATTTTTTTATGGGTCCACCAGGTCCAGCTGACATTATTATTTTCCAGTAATTGGATGGTTTGAGCAAACCAGGGATTGGAATTTTCTCCCGACTCTCCCATCCACAGCGGGAATTTCCAGGTATTTCTGATGTCCAGGTAAGACTGGATAGAAGCCTGATCCGTTGTACTCCAATACTTGTGGAAACTATAAGCCATATTGCTGTCCCAGGGCGGTGTTAAATCGGAAAAATCCGTTGCATAAATATTGCCTTCGACAATAATAACATGGTTGACATCCGCTTCGCGGATAGCCTGGCTGATGGCGATATACAAAGCGCGCAGCTCAGTGGTAGAGTGTCCCGACGGCAGCACGGGTTCATTGATCAGGTCGTAGCCCATAACAACTTTTTCATTGGCGTATCGGCTGGCAATTTCTTTCCAGATGGCAATAGTATGGGTGCGGTTGGCTTCTTCCGTCCAAAGCCGGGCTGTTCCGTCACTGTCACTGATATTACCTGAATTTTGTCCGCCGGGGGCGCAGTGCATATCAAGAACAACATACATCTGGTTATCCCTGGCCCATTCGATCAGCGAATCAAGCTGGGCAAAACCAGATTCGAGGTAAACACCAGGCTGATTCTGTGGTGACAACTTATTATAATGAAACGGCAAACGAATCAGGTTAAAACCCATCCTGGCCAGAATACCGATATCGCCCCGGGTGACATAATTTTTCTCATATTCACGGTAAAAGGTTTCCGTATCGGTTTCACCGATCAGGTCGGTAATTTTATTACGGATATCGCTCGGTGAACCATATCCCGGAACATGAAGCATATAGCCTTCCGGTACCAGCCATCCGCCCAACCCCATACCGCGGAAGAACATTTCCTGGCCGGATTCATCGACAAATTTGCCGCCGTAATTTTTAATAAAGCTGTGTTGTGCCGTGAGAAAATGCAGAGGCAGCAGGAAAATAAGAATTTTTAAAAATACCTTCATTTGATCAGCACCAGTCTAAAGTATTGAGCAGGTTGACCATCAACCATCATCCGGGCATAATAAACACCCGAAGCCCAGACAGAGCCATTGACCCGCAGTTTTATTTCTCCGGCCGGCACCCGGGTCACCTTTTGTCGGTCAATCCGTTGGCCGGCCTGATTAAAAATGTCGAGGGCTAAATCCCCGGCCAGGGGCATTTGAAAGGTAACCGTGGCCTCATTGTTAAACGGATTGGGATAAACCCGGAAAAGATATTCTCCGGGAAGTTCTGGTAGTTGCGAAAGCCCGCTTGGCACCGGATGCAGACTCAGACCAGAACATACCGGTTCACCCTGCACCCCGATCAGCCGGATATCAAGCAGATTGTTTTCAACTTCGACCCCATCAAGTTCAAAAAAAAAAGGCTCACCGGCCGCAACCGAATTTAAAATATCAAGGTTATCGGCTACCAATTGCCCGTTGGCCAGCACATCAAAGACCCGGCTGCCGGTAATGCTATATTCATTCTCCCGGAAGTATAAAACAAGACGGTAAGAACCATTCATAATCCGGGTTTTAAAAGTATGAATACCCCGCACCTCGCTGCTTAAAATCTGTTTTATCCGGGCATCAGCGTGATTAAAAGGCGTGTTCTCCGGAGATCCACCTTCCCGACCGTAGGCCAGCATCGGATCATAGACCTGATCGGTTTTAACCCCATAAAGCGCCTCACCGCCAAAATTAAAGTAACCCGTCTGTGGGGAGGTTTCCTTTATCGGGAAAACCGCGATATTCAGCGTGTTCCCGGCCCGGTCTTTCAGATTAATCGGCAGTAAGTTATAGGAAAGTGACGAATCCCGGCCAGCGGTCTGTAGCCAGACGGTTCTGCCGTCCCCGGCCAATTCAGCACTGCTGACTGTAACCCCGGTAACGACAAAATTGGCCGCAGTCTGCGCCGAAACCGGTTCCATTTTTTCAGAAAAACGAATCTGAATTTTATCCCCAAAAAACCATAATTCCTGGAGATAGGGCTTGGTTATATCGGTTTCCAGAATCGTTCCACCATTATAACCAGTGGCCGGCTTTTTGGTCAGCGAAAGTATCATATAACCATCCTGCAAAGTTACGTTGGCAGGAGTAAAATCACATTGGTTACTATCCCAGGTGTGGCTGGCTTTCTCCCAACGCCCGGTGTCGAAGCTGTTGAAATGGTCAGTCCATTGCAGGGTAAACGGCTGTCCGGCAGATGGAGTAAAACTGTAATACTTCACCCAGTCATACATGGCATAAGCCGGTAAGGCTCCGGCATCCAGAACCCCCGACCAATCAGCATAAGCCGAAGCCCAGAGGTTCATCATAATTTTCTGAGTGAGGTTGATTTCGGCAATATGTTCTGCGGTTTGCCGGTAGACCTCGGTACTGTCCACCGACCAGGCCACATAATCCGGTGTCCATTCCATGGCATAAACATGAAATTCCTTTGATGGATCAAAGGCCGCCTGATGGCTATAAACATGATCGGCTTGATTTGGTGAAATCACATTGAACTGGACCTGGTCATTATAACGGCCAAGAATTTCAATATCCAGTTCGTTCCATTCAGAAATATGGGATTGCTCATGGTAGGTAAAAAAAGAAGCGATCGTACCGTCTACCGCACTGGATTTCATCCGCACCTCAAATCGCCCGTATAAATAAGTTGATTTGGTGCGGTACTCAGCCCCGTAATAATCCTTTGCGGAAAGTATGGTCAAAGTGAACAAAATTAAAAACAAAATAGATTTTATCATAAATCATCCGTTTAAATGAACAAAACAAACCTATGAACCCGGAGCAATAAACATACCAGATGAAAAACCGAAACCAGCCTCAGAAATAATAAGGCTGAATTATTATTGGATAAAGCTTTATCCGGCGCTCCGACACAGTTCGTATTTTTTTATCATCCGCCAGCCAATCCGGAAAATTTTAAGCTGAGATGAGAGCATGACCATCCCGGGAACTTTGGTTATTAAAATAATAAGATGACTTATTAAAATAATAAAGCACCGTTTGTTCACATCAGGCCGGCGATCGCAGATTCAAAGATTTCCCGTCAAC
>DYOS01000090.1:6918-11631 GCA_020720405.1 Caldithrix sp.
TCCCGCATGGGCGGGATCGGCATCTCTTTCAGGGTCTTCTTCGGCATCTTTTAGATTCCGAAACAAGTTCGGAATGACATTCTCGCGTTCTACAGCATCCAGCTACAGCAGGGCAAGCTTCATGGTGATCGGGTATTCATTCCACCAGGCCGGAATACTATTTCATACCTAATTCACGGCACATCCGATGAAAATTAGGCGGAGCCAATCCCAGCATACGGGCAGCTTCGGCATCCGAACCGGCCAGAGAACGCACTTTCTGAAAATATGCTTTACGGTAGGTTTTCTCGGTCTCTTTCCATTCCCGGATCTCGGCCGCGGTTTGGGGCAGTCCAAAATTCCCCGGCTGCCGGGAAGTAATAACCGTACCGAGGGCTTCGACCACCTGTTCTTCGTCTACCAATGCTTCAGTCATAAAAAGCAGGCGTTGAATTACATTCTGCAACTGGCGGATATTGCCCGGCCAATGATAATTCATCAGGTAGTTCAGTCCCCTGCTGGTTATTTCAGGAACAGCCACTTTCATTGAGGTACTGAATTTTTTCATAAAAAAATTCAGATAGGCCGGTATGTCTTCAGCCCGCTCACGCAGCGGTGGTATTTGTATGGTGATTACATTCAACCGGTAAAACAAGTCCTCGCGGAAGGATTTCTGCTCAACCAGCTGGCGAAGCTGGCGGTTGGTGGCAGCGATAACCCTGGTATCAACGCGGATTCTTTCGGTCCGGCCGATTTTATCAAGTTCACCTTCCTGCAGTACGCGCAATAATTTGACCTGCGCATTCAGCGGCAGTTCACCAATTTCATCCAAAAAAATGCTGCCTTTGTCGGCAATTTCAAACAAACCAGCCTTCTGTTTTTGAGCTCCGGTAAAAGCACCCCGTTCATAGCCAAATAATTCACTCTCAATCAGATCATTGGGCAGACTGCCGCAGTTTATGGTCACCAGCTGCTCTAATTTGCGGCTGCTCAGATAGTGAATATGGTTTGCCACCAGTTCCTTGCCCGTTCCGGATTCACCATAAATAAGCACATTGGAATCACTGTCAGCGACTTTACGAACCTGCTGCCGGAGCTTCTCAATCGCTGCCGAAGCGCCGATAAAGGGTTTATCCTGCAGCTTTTGATTGATGTTATCCACCAGCTTGCGCCGGGATTGATTCTTATCCTGTTCCAGTTTCTTTTTGTGGTAGGCATTCAGAATACTCAGAATAAAATCCGTCGGCTGGTAGATATAAGATTCAATGTCACCCGGATACTTAGTGCAGTACCACATGGCACCTGCTTCCAACAGGCGGTTGGCAAAATCAAAATCAGAGATATTGACCGTCATTTTAGTGATGACAATAATCTGTAATTCCGGCCGGACTTCTTTTATGCGGCGGATCAGCATCTCCCCGTTCAGGGCTCCGGCAATCTGAAAATCCATAATGACCACATCGACCCGGTTACTGTTCACGTTCAGCCAGGTCAGCGCTTCCTGCCCTTCGGCCACCACCTTGTCAATATGGATATTTTCGGTGAATGGGGCGATGGTTCGGCGAACCCGGGTAACATCATATTCTTCATCTTCGATCAGTAAAATGTGGATGTGATCATTCATCAGCATGTGGTTTTCCTATCGTACCGGTTTAAGAATTTGTAAATGATAGACTGCTCCGCCCTGCGGATCGTTGTACGCGTCCAGTTCCCAGCCGCAGCGCTGGGCAATTTCGAAGGCCAGATAACAGCCGTAACCTGAATTCTGGTTATCCGGTTTTGTAGAGGTCTGCTCCAGAAATATTTTTTTGATGCCCCGTTCATCCGGCATGAGCAGGCTTTCAGCAAAACCCTGCCCATCATCCCGAATGGTCAGCGTGCCGGCGCCGGATGCTTGGTCAAAGCGGGTGGTAATGGTGATCCGGACCTGGGCAACCCGGCTGTGCTCAATACAATTCTGAATCAGGGGCTCGATAATTTCCCAGATCACATATTCATTTATGGCTATCACCGGGAAATCAGGATCAAGGTCAACGACAAAATCAATATTCTGGATACGAACCGAAACTCTTTTAAAAATGGCTTCAATAATAAATTCAATGACTTCGTTAATCCGGGTTTTAAAAATCTGGTTGCGGATGGTATGCAGAGGCGGATCGTAGGATTTCATATCATAAATAACCCGCGAAACAAAATTGGCATATTTGTGCATCCGGGTTTTGACTTGTTCCAGATTGTCCGGGTTGATCAAACTGAGATCATTTTTTATAAAGCCCATTATTTTTTCGGCTTTGTGGTGCGTGTGGTAGATGCGCTTGGTAAACAGGGATTCCTTCTGGTGGTGAATTTCCTGGCGCAGATGATTTTCTCTTTCGTCGTACAGATCTTTTTGTGCTTCATCCCGTTCCCGGACCGTATAGGAGGAAATAAAAAACATGGCCATCAATCCAAACAGAATCAGGGCGGAAAAAATCAAAGCCGTTTCATCGTAGGTTGAAATGAGCCGGCGGCTGAGAAAAGAGAGATCATGCCTTATTTTTATATACAAAACGCCAAGATATTCGCCATTCGGGATAAGCGGGACGAAAACCCGGTAATCGTTTTGCCCGGCTTTGAAATTAATAATCTGGTTGTGCTGACGGATATCCGGCAGCAGCTCCATGTATATTTTCCTGGCTTCATGCACGCTGCTGTCGCCCGGTTGGGGAATTGTCTTCTGAAGATAGAGTAAATCAAACAGAAGATTACCATCCTTAATGGCATATATCTGGTTACCGAAGTGAATGAACAATAAAATTTCATCGATGTTATTCTGCAGACTGCCCTGGGCCAAAAGTATATTGAAAGAGCCGACCAGCCTCTGTTTTTCCGCCTCATCTTCAATGGTTTTCAGGCCGTTGGTTTCCATGAGAAGTTCAAGGGCTGTCGCGGTCAGATTGGCGATCATTTCGGCTGAGTCTTCCTGGTACCAGTTCTGAGTGCTGCTGACAATTTCCTGCAACGAGATTTTTTGAATGTAGGAGACAATAATCTGGAAAAAAATCAGGACAATGAACAGGATCAGGAAATGCTTCCACTCAAAATGGTACGCTCTTAATTTTCTGAGAATAGGGGAAATCATCTATCTGATTACCGGTTGATTGGTATTAATATCCTGTTCCGCCTTATGCAAAGCCTGTCCGGCGCTCATTTCGTTGATCAATGCCTGATGCAGGTAGAAGGAGAGAACATCCGAAATCCGGGTGTAATCTTCCCGGTAAGGCCGGTGAATTCCATTGGCCATAATCACCTGATAATTGGAAAGTTCGGGCTGGGTAGCCATGAAATCTTTATCTTCTAATACCTTTTTATTGGCTGGCAGATAACCGCCGCGCAGGTACATCATTTTCTGATTTTCCCTTTCCATGGCATAGCGCAAAAATTCAACGGCACCTTCCTTGTTTTTGGAAAATCTGGAGATCATCAGATTCCAGCCGCCATAAACGCCGGCCCGTTTCTCGCCGGGAACATGGGGCAGCGGGGCAGCTCCGATCAGCGTTGTCCGGACCGAATCATTAAAAAGGTGTTGATGCTGGGTCAACAAACCAGGCCAGCCGCGGAAGAAGACCGCATTTTCTGAGAGTGACTGTCTATAAATTTTGTATTCATCGCGCCGGGTAACCGAAACCGGAGTGTACCGGTCTTTATAAATCATTGCCTTCATCAGGTCCAGGGCTTCTTCGGCCTGCGGCGAAGTTAAACGGACCTGGGGCTGAGCGAACATGCGCTTTAGTTCATTTTCACCAACCAGCTCGTAAAACAAACAGAGCATTCCTTCAAAATTTTTAGCCGCAAAAAGAAAAACCGGCGCCTGATTTATTTTATGTGCAGACAATAGTTGCAGAAACTCGGGCCAGGTAAGCCCCGAACTTAATTTGTCAACCAGATTTTCTGCACTCGGCGAATAGTTCAGAAGGTCTTTGCGGTAGTACAAAAAACCAATATCAAGATAGAGCGGGATGGCGACAAGTTGACTATTATCAAAACAACTGACCAAAGATTCCGGGTTTAGCTGGTCTAATTCCGATTTTAAAAACCGGGAACCGAGCGGTTCGGCATATTTTACAAATTTTGAACCCCAGATCAGATCGATGGCGAAGACATCAATTTGTGAACTATGGCCGCGCAGGGATCTGGTCAGAATTTCTTTGCGCTCATTGGTGGAAAATTTACTAAAGGGCAGATCAATGCCGATCAATTCATATTTTCCCTTGAATTTGCGGTTAAATCCGGCAATGAGTTCCTGATGAGCGGCTGAAATATTATCCACATAATAAATTTGACGGGGTTTAAATGGTTCGGAAATATTGTTTTCGACCGGGACGAACAGAAAAAGAAAAATGGCTACAATGGCCATGGAAATGGATCCGATCCACCAGATAATTTCCGAAAGCACATTCGATCTTGGCATTCTGGGGCTATTCTGTTAAATGATTTGAGTGAAGCAATTTAAGGATCGGAGTAAGCGTGGGGCAACCTTCTCCAGATTTTGACAAATGCCGGTTTCGACGGAATGTAACCCGGCCACCGGCAGAAAGGGAAACATCCCGGTCTGTATGGCAAATAAAATTATATCCCAGCCCGCAGGGTCAGCAGAATCTATTCGTTTTTAATCGGTTATGCCAAGGCGGAAGAAATAAGAAATAACCTGAATAATTCATAAATGAATTTTTTAATTGACTAAAGTCTATGAAA
>DYOS01000091.1 GCA_020720405.1 Caldithrix sp.
ATATAACCAATCTCCACTCCGGAATCTGGTGGTTCTACCCGGAAGTGGTCAAAGGCATCACGGCGATAGTCATAACGATCAATCAGCCCGTCGTTCAAAACTACCCAGAGATAGCCCCGATGATCAGCCAGCAGATTTTTTACCGCCGGATCGGCCAGCGAGGTCGTGTCGCCGGGAACAGGCCGATAGACTTTGAATTGGTTGCCATCGTAGCGGTTAAGACCGTTCAAGGTGCCCAGCCAGATAAACCCGGTAGAATCCTGGGTTATACAAAAGACCGAGTTTTGTGATAAGCCCTGTTCGGTTGAAAGCTGGCGAAATACCGTTTGTGGTGAGTAAGCCCACAAAGTGAGCGAAAGTAGTTTTAAAAGTAGTACAGAAAGCACCGGGCGAATCATTTCCGAAAATAATGATGAAAGATGAAAGATGAAAGATGAAGGTTAAAGGAAAATCCCGCCTGGCCGCTTGTATTAAATTCTGACCTTTTGGAATAATATACTGGTCTGCAAACTGAACTTTTAAACCATTCAGGTTAAAAAGTATTCATAGTTTTCCGGGGTTACCACCTGCGTAACATGATCCGGATAGGCATTTAAAAAAGTGCCAGGAAATTTAACTTTAGCTTTTGAATTCCATTTCATTTCATAAGCATAGAGTCTTTGACCATCTGCTTCGATATAATCTATTTCCTGTTGCTGGGTGGTTCTCCAGAAAGTCGTTGGTCTATCTATCTCATTATAGTATAAATATTTCCTCCTTTCGCTGATCAAATAATTTTCCCATAAAGCTCCAATATCCGTACGGGAGTTTAAAAAATTAAAATTGCCAATAATTGCATTGCGAACACCATTATCAAAAAAATAGATCTTTTTCCCCTTTCTGATTTCATTGCGCACATTACCAGAGTATGCCGGCAGGCGGAAAACAACAAAGACTTTTTCGAGTAAATCCAGATACTTATCAATCGTTCCGGCATCGGCATTGGTCATCTGAGCGAGCTCATTATTGGATACTTCATTTCCGAGCTGCAAGGCCAGGGCTTTTAGTAATTTGTCTAATAGAGATGGCTTTTTGATCTGCTCCAACATTAACAAATCTTTAAACAAATAGCTTTGTGTTAACGATTTTAATAATTTTTGTTCATTGCCTTTACTATTAACTATCTCCGGATAAGAGCCAAAAATCAAACGGTGTTCCAGTAATCTTTTTTCTTCTATTAAGCCATGGTGATTAACCATTTCACCAAATGACAGCGGAAATAATTGGAATTCATATTTTCTTCCGGTTAAAGGCTCATTCGTTTTATCAGCAAGTTCAAAAGCAGAAGAACCGGTAGCGATCACCTGAACCTCTTTTATCTGATCTGTAAATAATTTCAGGGTCAGACCAATTCCCGGAATGCGTTGCGCCTCATCAATAAACACGATTTTATGCCCGGCAATAATTGAGCGAAGTCTTGTGGATGTGGTATTATTTAACCATTCACGAATATCTGCTTCATCTCCATTCAAGGTCAGAAAGGATTCTTTCTGCCGGGCCAGAACAGATTCAACCAAAGTCGTTTTTCCGCTCTGTCTCGGCCCAAAAAGAATAATGGCTTTGCTTTTAAAAAAATACTGTTCAATTTGCTTCTCTAATTCCCGGGTAATCATGACTTCTGATTTTTCCATTCTGTTCTGGGCTTAGTTTTAAAATGAGGGGAGAAGGTAATACTTACTGATTTCACCCGCAATATATAATAATATTCATCGATTTGAATCGCTTTTTGTTATGTTTTTTATTGGTATCTGTTTGAATGAATCCCGGAACGGAAAAAAGCAGCAGCTCAGCAGTAAGCCATAAATCACCACTGCTTCTATCTTAAATTGTTTTGGATGGCTGATGGCCGTCAAGCACTTCTCTGATTTTCAAGGCCAGGTCATCCATGGCAAAAGGCTTTTGAATAAAGCTGACACCTTCTTGCAGAACGCCGTGGTGGACAATGCTGTTGTCGGTGTAGCCGGAAAAAAAGATTATTTTCAGATCGGGATGATCCGCTTTCAACCGCTCCGCCAGTTCCTTTCCACCCATCAGCGGCATAATCACATCGGTCAGCAGCAAATCGAACTGCTCAGAATTGTGGTTATAAAGACGCAGCGCTTCCTCGCCATTGGCGGCGGTATGGATGGTGTAACCAAAATCGGTGAGCGTGGTGCGGGTTACTTCACGGACACCGGGTTCATCTTCCACCAGAAGGATGGTCTCGTGGCCAAAAAACCGGGCCGAATCCTTATCACTTTTGTGTTCAGCCTGTGAATTCTCATCGATCAGGGGCAGATAAACTTTAAACGTGGTGCCGTGATCTGGCTCGCTGTAAACATAAATAAAACCATGGTTTTGCTTGACTATACCATACACGGTAGCCAGCCCGAGTCCGGTGCCCCGGTCCCGGCCTTTGGTCGTAAAGAAAGGCTCAAAAATCCGGGCACGAACGGCTTCATCCATCCCGACACCGGTGTCGCTGATAGCCAGCATGACAAACCGGCCGGGTTCCGCACCAAGATGCTGACGGACATAATTTTCATCGAATGCAGCCTGATCCGTTTCAATCGTCATTTTTCCGCCGTAGGGCATGGCATCTCTGGCGTTGATGGTAATGTTCATAATAATCTGTTCGATCTGCCCGGGATCGGCTTTGACATTAGCCAGATTCGCCTTGAGCAGGGTGGCAATTTCTATATCCTCGCCCAGCAGACGGCCAAGCATTTTCATGTGTTCGGCGATAATCTGGTTCAGATTGATAATTTTAGGCTGGATAATCTGTTTGCGGCTAAAAGCCAAAAGCTGGGCGGTTAAGCGGGTAGCCCGACGCCCGGCAGTTTTAATTTGCTCCAGCGGCCCGGCCAGGCGGGTCTCCGGTTTCCAGCTCAGCATCAGGTCTGAATAACCGTTGATGATGGTCAGCAGATTGTTAAAATCGTGAGCGATTCCTCCGGCCAACTGCCCCACCGCTTCCATTTTCTGAGCCTGACGTAACTGGTCTTCCAGTCGTTTTCTTTCGGTGATATCACGCAGAATACCCTGTGTGGCCGTACCACCTTTATAGGCCACATGGGTCACCGTAGCTTCCACTTCAATATTCTGACCGGAGCTGTTAATGGCAGTAAACTCATATTTCAGTTCAACCTGCTGGCCCGACTCAACTCTCTGGCTTCGTTCCAGAACCAGTTCCCGGCTCTCCTCAGCGACCAGGTTGATGAAATTAAACCCAGGTTTATTAACATCTTCGATGGTCAATCCGAAAATTGACGTAAATTTTTGATTGATCACTTCAAAGCGATTATTGAACAACAGGTAAATGGCATCGCCGGAGTGGTGGATCAGATGGCGGTATTTCTCCTCGCTTTCGCGGAAGGCCGTTTCAATCCGCTTGCGTTCGGTAATATCCCGGGCATAGGAGATAATGGTTGGCACACCCTGGTACAAAATATATCTGGAGCTTATTTCTACCGGAATCCGGGTGCCGTCTTTGGCCAGATGAACACTCTCAAAAATCACCTGGCTGTTCTGCATAGCCTCTTCGATCCGATTGGGAACCTCCCTGACAAATTCTGGCGGATCAATTTGCTGATGCCTCATCTTCATCAGTTCTTCTTTGGAATAACCGAGGCGATCACAGGCGGCCTGGTTGACATCAAAAAAATGGCCTTCGAGATCATGAAAAAAGATGGCATCGCTGGCGCTGTCAAAGAGTGAGCGGTATTTGATTTCACTTTGCCGGATGGCCTGCTCAGCCTCATCCCGCAGCCGTTGATTCTGCTGAATTCTGTCCAGTAGCTGATTAAAGCCGTTATAGAGCAAACCGATTTCATCACCACTTTCCCGGTTGATACGGATCGAATAATCACCGCTGGCCGATACCCGCTTCAAAATATCAGTCAGGTAGAGCAACGGCCGGGATATGGTTGCCTGCAGAGGACCGGCCAAACTTATGGCGATGAGCAGGGATATTCCCAGCAAAGCTGATAAAAATAAAGCGAAATTGCGGATGGCGCGATCGAGGGGTTCGGTTGTTGCCCGGATGTAGATATCTCCAATCAGCCGGCCCTCAGCGCGGATCGATTCCCGGACCACGAAATATTTACCGCTGAAAGTTCCGGGTATGGTCTCCTCCGGCGAAAAAGGCTGCGGCTGAATACCTGGCGCATAGTATTGGGCCAGGCGCTGCCCGGCGCTGCCAAAGATATAAGCATCGGTAACATTCGGAGTCAGGGTCAGAATCTGCATATTCTCTTCGAGAGAAGTGTAGTCTTCAAAAAATAGCGGTGCCTGGCAGTGTTCGCTGACCAGCCTGGCCTGCACACGAAGTTCGGCCACCATAGCTGATTTCTGGGCCTGAACCCAGAGCAGCATGGCAAATAGAAAATTCAGCAGAATGACCACCGCGGCGACGGTCAGAATAATAAGAACAAGCTTGTCACGGATCGAAACCAATTTTATAAATCTCATTAGTTATCCTGCCTTGTACGGATAATCCGCGCCAGTTTAAGCAAACGGTAGTCAAAGGCCAGTCCGGATTTATTGACCGCATCCAGGTTGATCTCAAACCCGATTTTATTATTCTCAACATATAAATTGATCAAAACACCAGCTTCGGCAAAACCCGGGCTATCACTGACCGTCAGAATTGGATTCTGCACCGCAGCCTTCAGAATTTTCTTCAGCCGGTTTTTCTCCGTAGCCGGAATAAACAGCAGATCACAACGGCTGTCTCCGTCAATTCTGTCAAAATAGCGAATTTCCGTAGGTCGCCCCTTCAGATTGACAGACTGGTAAATTTTCTCTAATTGTCGGTTAAACGGATCGTCACCGATAATGCCAATGATAAAAGTCCGGGCGGTATCATCTGCAGAATTGGATCCGGGCCAGTCCACATAATGCGTAAACTTGCCCAGAAAATGCGCTTTTAACTCATACTCACTTTTCTGAGCAAAGCCAGGTTTCAACGCCAAGAGCAAGATTAAATTCAGGATCAGCAGCGAATGTTTTTTCATTCTATTCTTATCAGTAGTAAATAAATTACGGTATTATCTAATAACTCAGTTCCAGCCCGGCCCGGAACTGAAGACCAGGCTGATGCACGACCGGCATATAAAAAACCTGATCATACAAACCGCTGTGTTCGATTTTTGCATTGAGCAGGTTATCAAAACGGGCAAAAATCCTGGTATTTCTGATCAGACTCCGTGTTTCCAGAGTCATATCAAAACTGCTGTACCCAGATTGAAAGCCATCCGGGAAAGCGGTTTTATTACGGTTACTGATTTCACCGACCCATTTGTAACGGGGAATAATGGTCAAAAATCCGAAAACATCACGGGCGGTTAAGCCAAGCCAGAGCTTGTTGCGGGCAATGCGTGGTATATCAACTTCACCATCTGCTCTCTTTGCCACAGCGTGGGTAAAAGAGTATGTGCCATAACCACTGAGCCACGGCAGGAAATTGGTTTTCAAACTAACATCCAGACCTTGTATTTCCTGTTTGCCGACATTTTCATTGCGAAAACCGGGAGAATAGACCGGGTTTTCCGGAGTGCTGAAATACTTATTATAGGCCGAATCCGTGTAGCGCACCCGTTCAATCAGGTCATCAAGCAGATGATAATAAGCTACAGCGTTGACCACGGTTTTCTCTGAAAATTGCCGGTCGATGCTTAATTGCCAGGTTTGGATTTTCTGGTTTTCCAGCTTCCAGCCCGGATTGGTTTCCTGCAGTTCATCTACGGAAAGCATCACCCCGCCGACACTTCCAAACTGCTCATACTGCAAAAAGAGCGAGGGCGCCTGGAAAGCAGTTCCATAAAATAATTTTACCGTGGTTCCCGGCCAGGGCCGGCTGATCAAACCTAGCCGCGGATTAGCTGTAGCGGAGTAGCGGCTGGAGTAATCATAACGGATGCCGCCGATCAGATCCAGATTTTGAGCGGGCCGCAGCGTAGCCTGTAAAAAACCGGAATAACGTTGTTCTTTAATAGTCAGCGCATCCTCAATCAACCGGGCATTCTGGCCTTCAAATTTTAGCGAGGTGCCCAGAACCTGATCGTTGGCATACGGCGGAATGCTGGACGTATGTTCGGCCTCCATGCCGGCGATAAGATCAAAGGCCGGACGGCCATGATAAAGAAAGGACAGACCGGAACGGATGGTTTTATCTCTCCCGGTCAGATATTGGTGAAAGGTATCATTGTAATTATAAGCCTGGCGGGTTTTATAAAACTGGGTTTCGGGATCCTGAACATGGCTGACCCAGGCCAGGTTAGCACTCATTCGAATTTCCGGTGCTAAATCAGCGGAATATTCAGTCCACAGAATATCGATTACCGATTTCCACTTATTTTCCTTATTAAAAATATTACTGCGCGGATACTGTGCGAAGCCATTACCCTCGTCAAACTGCTGGCGGTACCAGGAAAGGGACAGGTTACGGTACTGCGAGCGGAGGAGTATGGTATGGTCATCCACCGGCTGCTCAAATTCCGGGCGGAGCGGTGGATTGTAGCGCTCAATAACATCATACACGGAATCTTTACCGCTCAGGTCTGGTCCGTCCGAACGGTATTCCCGTACCATCAAAGAAAAAGACAGATCTTTCCCGGACGGGATAAAAACTTCAGCCCCGGCATCGATGCTGTTGGCCGAACCATAGGAAAGGTATGCGGCGGCCTGAACCGATGCGGATGGTTTTTCACTGATAATATTGATTACCCCGGAGAAGGCATCGGCGCCGTACATAACCGAGGCCGGGCCGTAAAGCACTTCAACCTGACGGGCAAAACGCAGAGAAATAGAATTGCCCACGGAGAGAAAAGTGCCGCTGACCGGATTGATTTTCTGCCCGTCGATCAGCACCAGAAAACGGTCGTTGCCCTCAATGCCATGGATGGTATAGAATTCGCCGAAACCGCGGGCATTATCAACCAGGTCAATCCCCGGCAGGTCTTTAAGCAGGTCGGACAGATCAAAATAACCTTTTTCCCTGATCTCCTGTTGTGAAATAACGAGCAGAGTGGCCGGCGCTTCAGAAACTTTCTGACTATATTTACTGGCCCCGGATACTTCAATACTCATCAGTTCTTCCAGCGAAAGACCGGATAAATCTTTCTCCGCCGAATCCCAGCCCTGGGCCGGAAGAGAGGCCAGCCAGCCCAGAAAAAACAAAATCAGCAGTTGTTTCATGCCGCCACCTCATCTATGACGTTTTTTCGGAAGCCGAAAATCTTCTCATTCAGCCAAACTGGAAAAACCCGAACCAGCCTGAATTTAACGCTCCCGGTTATTTGATTTACCGGAATGAAGAATATTCTACCGGTTGAGCAGCAGTCGCACCTTGCGTACCAGGTCCTTATGGAAAAAGGGTTTCTGGATAAACTCGATGCCGCTGGATAACTCACCTGACTGTACGATACTGTCATCGGTATAACCGGAGAAAAAGATAACCTTTAATCCCGGATTTTGTTGATGCAGCCGGTCAACCAGTTCTTTTCCGCCCATCAGCGGCATAATGACATCGGTCAGCACCAGGTTTATCCGGGCCGGATCAGCCTGGTAAATGCGCAGGGCTTCATCGCCATTGATGGCGGTCAGCACTTCATAGCCATAATCAGACAGTGTGGACTGGGTTACCATGCGCACACCCGGCTCATCTTCAACCAGCAAAATGGTTTCCGTGCCGGTCAGATCGATATCCTGTGCGGTCTCGTCGGACAGATTGCCTTCACCCGGGGCCACCTCGGGCAGGTATATTTTTATAGTAGTGCCGTGCCCCGGTTCACTGTACAAATACACAAAACCATTGTTTTGTTTAACGATGCCGTACACCGTGGCCAAACCAAGCCCGGTTCCCCGGCCCCGTTCTTTGGTTGTAAAAAAGGGCTCAAACGCTCTGGCTTTTACAGATTCATCCATACCAAACCCGGTATCGCTCAGGGCCAGCAGCACATACCAGCCCGGTGTTCCGGCCGGATGGCTGTGGACATATTCATCATCAAAAAAGACCAGATCGGTTTCGATGGTCAGGCGGCCGCCGTCGGGCATGGCATCACGGGCATTGATGGCCGTATTCAGGATAATTTGTTCGAGCTGGCCGGTATCAGCCAAAACATAGGTTTTTTCCTTATGAAAAATTGTACTGATTTCAATATTTTCACCAAGCAGCCGGTCCAGCATTTTGAGCTGATCATGAATAGCCGTATTCAGGTTAAGGGTTTGCAACTGCACCACCTGGCGCCGGCTAAAGGCTAAAAGTTTTGAAGTCAGATTGGCTGCTTTCCCGGCCGAGCGTTTAATCTGCCGGATCGAGTCCTCAATTTTCCCGGGAAAAGTATTCATCAGCAGCAGGTCGCAATAACCGCTGATCACGGTCAGCATATTATTAAAATCATGGGCCACACCGCCGGCCAGCTGGCCGATAGCATCCATTTTTTGCGACTGACGGAGCTGATCTTCGAGACGTTTGCGTTCGGTAATATCCCGGAGAATGCCCTGCACGGCCTGGCCGTCCCGGAAAGGAATATAGGCAACAGATGCTTCAACTTCGATTTCCTGACCGGTCTTGCTGATGGCCGTAAACTCGTATTTAGGACTAAGCACCTGACCCTGTTTTGTTTTTTCTACTCTCTCTTCAATAAAGGCCTTGCTTTTCGGGGCAACCAATTGAATAAAGTCAAAACCGGGCTGGTTCATATCATCGAGCGCATAGCCAAACAAGGTCTGAAATTTTTCATTGATGAGCTCAAAGCGGCGGTTATAAAGCAGATAAATGGCATCGCCGGAGTGGTGGATGAGATGCCGGTATTTTTCCTCGCTTTGCTTTAATTGTTCATCGGCCTGATGTTTCCCGGTGATGTCCCGGATCAGAGCCAGAACTGTGTTCGGACCGCTGACCACCATCCGGCTTTCAAAGTATTGGTTTTTGTCATTCAAAGTAAGGTCGTATTCATAAACCTGCATTTCCCCGCTGCTCAGGGTCAGTTCCAGATATTGCATCAATAAAGCAGCCTGAAAGGGCGGCAGAACTTCAGCCGCAGTTTTATTCAAAAAGTGATCGGGCGGAACATATAAATCGTTTAGTGAGCCTTTATAATCCACAAAACGTCCCGTGCGGTCCACCTGGAACATCAAATCGGGTACTGCATCGAGCAGAGCCTTCATCCGGCTTTCACTCTGGCGCAGGGCGGTCAGCGCTTTTTCACGCTGGGCTTCGGCATTTTTCCGGGATGTGATATCGCGGCCCAGCACAACCAGACCCTTGCGGCTGCCATCTGGCTCAAAAAGAGGTACTTTGATAACATCATATATTTTCACTAAGCCATCCGGTTTTGGAATGGCTTCTTCCGCCTGAGAAATCTGCCCGGCTTGCCAGGCTTTTTCATCGGTGATTTCACAGGTTAAAAAGGCTTCCCGGTAGAGGGGATGGGTGTAATCGGCAAGATCAGAATCCGTTTTCCCATGGTAATCGACAGCGGTCAGGGAAAACAACTCGAGATCGGCCTGATTGGCTTCGAGCCAGCGGCCCTGACCATCTTTAAAACAGATAATATCCGGTGTGGAATTGATCAGGGCATGAAGCTGCTGTTCATGATTGCGGATCAAATCTTCCGTTTCACGGCGCCGGGTAATGTCGTGGGCAATACCCAGCACGCCAATCAGTTCGCCGTTTAAATCAAACATTGGTGTCTTGATGGTCTCGACAATTTCAGTATGTCCGTCGGAAGCATAGGTGATGGTTTCCTCATTGGAAACCGGGTGGCCGGCCTTTATGGCCAGGAGATCATTTTTCCTGAAAAAATCGGCCATTTCCCGGCTGACGAAATCATAATCGGTTTTGCCGATAATTTCTGAGGCCGGAGCACCATATAATTTTTCAAATTTGCTGTTACAGGAAAGGTAAACCCCATCGGGATTTTTCAGCCAGACCAGTTCTGGAATGGATTCCAGCAGGGTTTGGAGAAGTTGTTCACTTTTACGCAGACGTTCGTCTTTCTGCTTTCTTTCGGTGATGTCGAGATGTGTACCGGTCGCCCGCAGCGGATTGCCCTGTTCGTCACGGGTCATAATCCGGCCGCGGTCAAGCACCCAGATAAAGCCGCCGTTTTTTGTGATCAGGCGGTGTTCGGATTCATAGAATTCGGTTTGACCCGACAGGTGGGCCTGCAGAATCTGGAAGATTCGTTCTTTATCCTCGGGGTGAACCAGTTTTTCCCAGTCTTCAACCCGGCCCTGCAGCTCTTCGGGCTGATAACCGAGCATTTCCGCCCAACGCTGGTTAAAGGTGACTTCCCCGGTTTGGATATTCCAGTCCCATAAACCCAGGTCAGCCCCTTTTAAGGCCAGTTGCAGGCGCTCTTCATTTTCACGGAGTTTTTGCTCAGCCTGCTCTTTTTCGGACTCGGCTCTTTTCTGTTCGGTCAGATCGCGCAGGGCGGTAATCCGCAGAATTTTCCCCTGGAATTCGGTCATCCGGGCCTGAATCTCACAGAGAAAAGTGGACCCGTCCTTACGCCGGGCGGTAACCTGGTAAGGACCGCCTGTCTGGTTCATCATATTCTGCCGAACCGTTTCCCGGTCCGCCTCAGCAATCCAGTCGGTTCCGGGCTGTCCGATAGCTTCGGCCTGCGTATAACCAAACATTTTTTCGGCAGCGGAGTTCTGCCCGACACAAATACCTTTTTCGGAGAGGAATATCGCTTCGAAGGTCGAATCGGCCAGCAGACGGTTCCATCTTTCACTGGTCGAGAGCGCAATTTCGGCGGTTTTCCAGGAGCTGATATCGTAAATATAGCCCTGATAATGGGTGATTTCTCCGGACTGGTTACGCAGTATCGTGGTATGATCAAGCAGCCACAATTCCCGCCCATCGCAATGCAAAAGCCGGTGCGGCTGGTGCTGAAAAGACCTGGCCCCGGAGCGGGAATTTTCAGTAACTTCCTGGGTGACACGTTCCAAATCTTCCGGGTGGATCAACTGGCTGTAGATAATTTTTCCCTGCAGGAAATCCTGATCCGTATAACCCAGCAGGTCAAACACATTTGGAGAAACATATTCCACCGGCCAACCGGGCTGATTTTTCCATTTGAACTGCACCACCGGTCCGCTCTGTTGGCTCTCCGGGATAGGATCAGCGCTGCGCTGGCTCAGTTTTTTCAGCTCGGCAATTAATTCAGTTCTGGAAAGAGATTTATAATCCATACAGAATTTCCTCCTGGCATAATTCCGATAGTCGTCCGTGAATACGTTTTTATTAGTATTCTAACATACACAATGCAGGATGCAAAACTAAGAATAAAGATGGAAGAAATTGGATTTAAAAAAATCCAAAGACCAAGAATTTTTGACAGGATAACAGGATAAAAATAAAAACCGTCATTCCGCATGAGCGGAACAAGTTTTCGAGGAGCCCGCGACCCGCCCCGATTTATCGGGGCGAGAAATCTGTGCCAAACATAAACTTTAAGATTTCTCCTCATCCCGCAAGTGCGGTATTCGTTCGAAATGACGAATTGGTAGTTCTTCATTCCGGATTCGTGATAATTCGTGGGCAAAGATTTTCTGTTTTCAGGCGCGGAGCGCCGGAAGATATGTAGCT
>DYOS01000092.1:0-237 GCA_020720405.1 Caldithrix sp.
CAGGATAAAAAAGTAAGAAAAATGAAAAGTATGTATTTTATGATGTTTAGCTCCTAAACAATCCGTGATTGTTCTTATTTCTTTTATTTACCATGAAATACATAGGTAAATAAACCATTATCGCTGGTGATGATTGCTTCCCTGCCATCCGTCCAGCAGGCTGTATTTTCAAAATAGGACAAATAAATATCCTGGTACATGAGCCAGTTTTTACCATTAAAATGAGAGGCTACCCCG
>DYOS01000092.1:337-11543 GCA_020720405.1 Caldithrix sp.
CAGGATAAAAAAGTAAGAAAAATGAAAAGTATGTATTTTATGATGTTTAGCTCCTGAACAATCTGTAATAAACTACTTTCTGCTGATTATCATAAACAGAAAAAATTAGTCAAGTCTCATTTTATTCGAAAATTCCTTCCAGATCATTTCACGGTTTAACTGAAATGAAGCTTTGCGGAATGAAGATTAGACCGGCTCAGACCAGTGGAGCATGTATTTCACGCATAACAGTCTCGGGTTTGTTGTGCCGAATATTTTCTTGTAAAACAATGTCCTGCTGTACAATGTCATGCCGTCCCGCCCCAGCGGGACGGAATGACAAATTGGTCAATTCCCAATTCCTGTCTGATGTTCTTAAAACTCAAAAATGCTGCGCGCTTCTTCGCCGTAGCGCTCAATCACCCGCAGCGAATAAATGTCGTGGATGATATAATCCTTGGCCAGCAAAACCAATCCTTTATTGGTTGTCCACACGGCATCACAGACACCGTCTTCCAGAAAATGGCCAAGAATTACTTTCTGATCATCCACCATCATGGCCAGCCGCCGCCCGCCACGCTGAATGCGAATCTGATGTTCCTGTCCGTGATGATATTCGGTACCAATATTCAGGTGACTGCTGCCGAAATGAACGATGTAAATGATCAGGTTTCTATTATGGGCTTCGAGCAGCAGATCCTGAATTTCCCCGACCTCTTCATCCCAAACCGAGAGATAAATTTTAGTCTGTGCCTCGGTCAGCATCTGGCGCACTTTTAACAGAATGCTTTGATGGGTGTTGAGTGTCCAGATCTGGTTTTTCACCATCTCATCGCTGCTGTAAATCTGTTCCAGCCGGGTGTCGAGTTCGCCGATAGTCTGCAGATATTCACCGCGCATCCGGTTCAGCAATTCCGCTGGCGGATGGGGAATGTAACGGCTGGGTTCGGTATCAATAACCTGAATGACGTTTTTGTCGAGCAGCTTGTTTAGGGTGGGATATATTTTCGAGGCCGGTACCCCGGATTGCCGGGCCAGTTCGTAACCAGAAACATTCGATTGCCGGAGCAGGGCCAGATAAACCTGTGATTCGTACTGGGTAAAACCGAGGTTCTGAAGCAGTTCAACAATTTTTTTCATCTTGCCAAAACACAATCCCTGTTTTTATATTCGCTACCTGAGTAGTCAATAATTTAGGATGAATATTTTTTTTCCACAATACCAAAAAAGAATAAATTTGCTAAACGAACACAGATGAGGTTTTTATGGAGATGATGACCAACAGCCTGGGCCGCAGGGTGCCGGCTGAAGTAAACGGGCAAAAAAAACAGCCTTTTAGGGGCATAGGAAAATTTCAGCCGACGGGGCGCAAAACTGGTCCGCCCATTCCCAGCGGGGCCAATTTCACCGCCAGTAAGGTTGTCGATTCTCTTGATGCGGCGCTTGATCGGCTGCATCTTTTCAACGGCATGACCATTTCATTTCACCACCATCTGCGCGATGGCGACGGTATTGTTAATATCATTATCGATAAACTGGCCCAACGCGGACTGAAAGATATTGTCCTGGCACCCTCGGCGCTCTTCCCGGTACATGAGCCGATTGTCGGTCATATAAAAAACGGTGTAGTTTCGCATGTGTTGGGCTCGATGAACGGTCCGATCGGTCGTCTCTGTACCACCGGTGGCATGAAAAAAACGGCCATTCTGCGCTCGCATGGCGGACGTTACCGGGCCATACAGGACGGCGATCTGCATATTGATGCCGCCTTTATTTCCGCCCCGACTGCTGATACACACGGCAATGCCAACGGTGTGCTGGGTCCATCCGCCTGCGGCCCGCTGGGTTTTGCCCTGGCCGATTCGCTGTACGCCGATCAGGTGGTGGTCATTACCGATAATCTGGTGCCTTTCCCGACCTGGCCCTGGTCGATTGAAGGGGGTAATGTCGATTGGGTTGTGCCGGTTGAAAAATTAGGCGATCCGGGCAAGATTGTTTCCGGGACAACCAAAATTGCCACCGAACCGGATCGCCTGATGATTGCCGATTATGCCGCCCGGCTGGTGCGCGACAGCGGTTTGATTGATGAGCCGAATTTTTCTTTCCAGGCCGGCGCCGGTGGCATGTCCCTGGCCTTTGTCCAGTATGTGGCGCAATACATGCGCGAGAAGAAAGTCGTGGCCGACTTCGTTCGCGGCGGCTCGACCAAAGCCCTGACCGACATGCTCAAAGAAGGATTGACCCGCTTTATTCTCGACGGTCAGAGTTTTGATCTGGACGGTGTTCAGTCGTTGCGTGAAAACCCGAATCATATCGAAACCAATCCTTTTGTCTCCTATAATTATCACACCAAAGGTTGTTTTGCCCCGCGGGTTAAGGCGTCCGTTCTGGGCGGAACGGAAATAGACCTCGATTTTAACGTCAATGTTAACACCCATTCCGACGGCTGGCTGCTGCACGGTATCGGTGGATTTCAGGATGCGGCGGATGCCCAACTGACCATTATTACCGCACCGCTTTACCGCAAAACGAATCCGATTGTACTGGAAAAAGTGGTTACTGTTACCGCTCCGGGCGAAACTATTGACGCCATCGTCACCGATCATGGGATTGCCATTAATCCGCGCCGGCAGGATCTGCTCGACCGCCTGAAGGGTTCCGATCTGCCGCTGGTCAGCATCGAAGAACTGCATGAGAAAGCCATTGCCGCAACGGGTGTACCGGCCAAACCGCGCTTTAAAGATAAAGTGGTCGCGGTTATCGAATGGCGTGACGGTACTTTGATTGACAGTGTTTATGAATTAGATCCTGGCCAGTAGATCAAATGTCTAAAACTTTGATAGATCTTTATTGCGGATTTTTTATTGAGGAAGCTGTTGGCAACAACAGCTTTTCTTTTTCTGACCGGAAACAGCGTCAGATTCACGTTCCTGCCATAAAGGAATGCTCGCTTAACGATATCCGTGTGGGACAGGAGATTGTTTTCTCTGAAATAGAAGACGGGCAGGAAATCAATGTCTGCGGTCTGGAATTTCATGCGGCCTGCCGCTGGCAGGATAAGCACCTGCGTGTTGTTGATAATCATAACCATGTTTTTTTTCACTGGTTTGAAGCAGTGGCTTCGGGAAAAATTCCGGCCGGGCTGCCGCTGGTGCATATCGATCAGCATAGTGATCTGCGCTATCCCGATCAGCAGCCGCCGGTTGGCCATTGGTCGGAATGGTCGCTGGAACAGGCTTTTGAATACACCAATTACAAACTGAATGTGGGTAATTTTATCCGTCCGGCCCAGCATCTCGGTTTGATTTCTGAAGTCATTCAGGTTACCGGCAGCAATGATTTGCTCAAACCTCTGCCCGATGATTTTATCCTCGATCTTGATCTCGATTTTTTTGCTCCGGTGCTGGACTATATTCCGTTCCGCCAGAAAAAACATTTTATACAGGAAGCAGCAGCACAGGCCCGGCTGATTACCGTGGCCAGCAGTCCGTTTTTTATGGATCAGACCTTTGCCCTTCAGGTATTGAGCGGACTTTTCAATGAGCAGCTTTGATAAAAGCAAACCCGCGCCGGGCAGAAAATTACTTTTATTAACCTTTGCTGTACCTGAGAGCAGTGGTTAAGTTCAGGCAATGGATGTTGCTGACCTAACCGAACCAATTCTTCGAAAACCACAAAACTTCCCCGGATCCAGAAAAAATTTCCGGTCGAAATATGCCTTTTATCTCCGCTTTCTGTGGCGCTTTTTAGTACTGCGCCGCCCGCAACCATTGATTTATGGTGTGGCCCTGACCGACCGCTGTAACCTGGCCTGCAGCGGCTGTCGCGTTTCCAATACCGGACGGCGCGACATGACCCGGGCTGAAGTAATCGCCGCCCTGCAGGATGCCTGGCAGCGCGGATTCCGGGAGCTGTATTTCAGCGGGGGAGAGCCGCTTTTGTGGCAGGATAACGAATATACCCTGACCGATCTGATTGAAGAGGCCAGAGAAATCGGTTTCTTCCACATCCATGTTTACACCAACGGTCTGCTTGATCTGGAAATACCGGCTGACCTGCTTTGGGTCAGTATGGATGGATTGCCGGGCGTTTTTGAGCAGCGACGCGGTGATCATTTCTTTCAGGTTGAAACGGCAGTCCGTTCGGGTTTTCACCCCGCTGTGGCGATAATCTATGTTATTGACCGAAATACGATGAAGGGGGTTGAATCATTTCTGCGCTGGGTGCAGGAAACGCATTTCCCGGTAATCGGCGTTATGTTTTATTTTCACACCCCGTACTATGGGAAGGATGATTTGTTTCTGACTGCCGCGGAGCGTGGTGCCGTCATCGACCTTCTGCTCGGATACATCCGGAGCGGTTTGCCGGTGCTCAACTCCCGGGCTGGTTTACTGGCTTTGAAATCCGGTCTTTGGCCACGCCGTTTTTCCGTGGCCTCGGTACTCGATGTTGATGGCGAATCGGTTTGCTGCCGGGCTGCTGATAAAGTATGTGTGGACTGCGGCTATGCGGCTTGTACCGAGCTTACCGAATTTCAACGTCTTCGGCCAAGCGCACTGCTTGGATTGTTGAGGTATTGGTGAGCAGATTAAGTCACTCGCTGTCAGATTTTGTGCTGCGCCAGATTCGTAACCATTTTGTCGGGCCAGATCAATCCTGGGTATTCCGGCCTCCTCCATCGGATTGGAGTCCGCAACCTGCTGAACGGACTTCCATTTATCTGCATGTACCTTTCTGCCGGCATTTTTGTCCCTATTGTCCCTACACCAAAATCCCATTTGATAAATCGCTGCTGGAACCCTATACCACAGCGGCCATTGCTGAGGTTGACTGGTGGGCAGACCGGATCGGACCGGCCGCGATAACCAGCATTTATATCGGCGGAGGTACACCGACTCTGGCCACGGACAGTGTGGAACGCGTACTCAGTCGGGTGCGCCAGAGGTTTCGTGTAAATGGTGATATCTGTATCGAGACCAATCCATCGGATGTGGATAGTGAAACGGTGAAGCGCTTAAGGGCAATGGGTGTTTCGCTGGTGTCCCTGGGTGTCCAATCCTTCCGCGAAGAAATGCTGACCCTGCTTGGCCGTGATTATCTGCCAATCGCTGCCGATCGGGCGTTGGGCTTGCTGGCCGATGCTGGATTTCTTTCCATAAATGCTGATCTGATGTTTGCTTTGCCGGGTCAATCTTCTTTGGATGTTACCTCCGATCTGGCCCGAGCTGCACAACTCGGTGCCAGTCAGCTTACGACCTATCCGCTGTTCACATTTCCGTACAGCAAGGTTGGTAAATATCTTAACCTGAAATCTGTGCGTATGCCGGATTTGGGTACACGCCGGGCGCATTACCGGGCAATCAATGAATGGACCGCCGGGCACAATTTCGAACGTGTTTCGGTGTGGGGCTATAAAAAGGGCACCGTCCCACGCTATTCATCGGTCACCAGGGGCAGTTATATCGGCATCGGGCCTGGTGCCGGTTCACTTTTAGCCGATGGATTTGTGCTCAATACCTTTGATTTTAACAGCTGGTCGGAACAGACAACCGGCGGTCGCACTGCTCTTGCTCTTCGCCTTCCGTTTGATGCAAAGATGTCCGGCTGGTGGTGGCTTTACTGGCGATTGTATGATACCCGGATTCCGCTGGACGAACTTGATCAGGCTTTGGCCGGCGATGCACCCAAAGCCCGGCGCTGGCTGAAAATATTCGAACAAGCCGGGTTGGCTGTACGACGGAACGGTTTTTTTGAGCTGACGGAAGCGGGTGCCTTTTGGCTGCACCTGGCCCAGAATTATTTTGCGCTGAATTATGTGAACCAGCTCTGGACTCAGGCCGGGCTCGACCCCTGGCCGCAGGCCATAACCATCTGAATCGGGACACCGCCGGAGGTAGTCATTTTTTTGGAGTCTCTCAATGCCCTTCAAGTCCCTCAGCCTGCGCACAGAAAATATTTTAAAAATCAGTCCGGTATATTAACTTGCCGACCTTTACTAAAAAACAGCAGCAAACCGGATAAACCCTGATGAATCCTGACATCCTGAATATTTTAAAAAATGCCCTGGCCGAGGATATTGGCAGCGGCGATGTGACCACCCTGGCTATTGTACCCGAAGCGCGGGAACTACACGCGTTTCTTCTGGCTAAAGCCGATGGGATTGTGGCCGGTCTGGAAATTTTCCGCCAGGTTTTTTTACTGTTGGATGAACACTGCCGGTTTGAATTCAAATTTAGTGACGGTCAGCCGGTTGGCAAAGGCGATGTCATCGCCCGTTTTTCCGGTCCCGGTCGGGCCATACTGAGCGGCGAACGAACAGCATTAAATTTTCTGCAGCGTATGTCCGGCATTGCCACTCAAACCAGCGATCTGGTCTCCCGCATCAGACATAGCGGCGCAGTTTTGCTCGACACCCGTAAAACCGTACCCGGTCTGCGCCTGCTGGATAAAATGGCCGTCCGTCTCGGCGGCGGATCAAATCATCGTTTCGGATTATATGATATGGTCATGATCAAGGATAATCACATCAGCGCCGCCGGAAGCATCCGCGCTGCGGTTGAAGCTGTGCGCAGGTATGATCGGGAAAACCGGCCGATCGAAGTTGAGGTGAAGAATCTGACCGAACTGGCCGAGGTACTGCCGCTGAAGGTTGACCGTGTTCTGCTCGACAACATGACCCCGGAACAGCTCCGGGCTGCGGTTCGTTTGACCGCCGGGCAGGTTCCGCTGGAGGCATCGGGCAATGTCTGCACCGAAACCATTCGGGAAATTGCCGAAACCGGAGTGGATTTTATCTCGGCCGGCAGCCTGACCCATTCGGTGAACGCGCTGGATATCAGTCTTCTGATCGAAGACTAAATGGAGGAAAAAATGAGTGCAGAATTAATATACAACGATCTGAAAGTACGCCTGGCTAAACTGGTGCCTGAACCGGAAATCCGCATCAAGGCTGAGCTGGCTTACCGCATTAACCAGCTTAAAAAGGAGAAGAATGCCGTCATTCTCGGCCATAATTACATGGAGCCGGCACTTTATCACTCCATCCCGGATTTTAAAGGCGACTCACTCGAGCTTTCGCGTATTGCTGCCAAAACGGATAAAGAGATCATTGTTTTCTGCGGTGTGAAATTCATGGGTGAAACGGCGAAGATTCTCAATCCCCATAAAACGGTGCTGGTGCCGTCGCCCAAAGCCGGCTGTTCGCTGGCCGAAAGCATCACTGCCGAAGATGTGCGCACTCTGAAAAAACGATTCCCCGGCGTGCCGGTGGTGACCTACATAAACACCTATGCCGATGTTAAAGCCGAAAGCGATATTTGCTGCACATCGGGTAATGCCAAAGCCGTGGTTGAGTCACTGCATACCGATTCGGTTATTTTCCTGCCGGATGAATTCCTGGCCGGGAATGTAGCCCGCGAAACCGGTAAGCATATCATTTTTCCGGCTCAGTTTGAAACCGTGGCCCGGCACCGGGATAGCAACATTGACTACCAGATGATCGGCTGGAACGGGCGCTGCGAGGTGCACGAAAAATTTACCGTCGAAGATATTGAAAATGTCCGCCGCCAATTCCCTCAGGTACTTATTCTGGCTCATCCCGAATGTTCACCGGAGGTGGTGGCTGCCTCGGATTACTCGGCCAGCACATCGGCCATGATCCGTTTTGTTGAACAGCATCAGGCACCGCATTATCTGCTGTTGACCGAGTGCTCGATGGGGGATAATATCATGGCAGCCCACCCCGAAAAGGAAATGCTTCGGCTGTGCAGCATCCGTTGTCCGCACATGAATGAAATTACACTTGAGGATACATTGCAGGCGCTGCTAAAAACCCAATACATCATTGAAGTACCGGAGGAAATCCGGGTTCGGGCCTTACGTGCGGTGGAACGCATGCTGGCCATAGGTTGAGTTTATGGAACTGATAGAAACAGAAGTACTGGTTATCGGCAGCGGTGTGGCCGGGTTAACCGCAGCCCTGGAACTGGCCGGGAAAAATATCGAAGTGACCGTGGTGACCCGCAGTCAGGATCCGGCGCAAAGCGCCACGCAATGGGCGCAGGGTGGAATAATATACAAAGGCCGCGGCGATTCAGCCCGGCTGCTGACCGAAGATATACTTGAGGCCGGGGCTGGTCATTGTTACCTGCCGGCCGTTAAAATTCTGGCTGCCCAGGGGCCGCGTCTGGTTGAGCAAGTTCTGATAAACAAATTAAAAACCCCCTTCGACCGCACCACTTCCGGACGGTTATCTCTGGTTAAGGAAGGCGGTCATCGTCTGCCGCGCATTCTGCATGTGGCCGATGCTACCGGAAAAGCCATAGAACACGCCCTGATTGCCCAGCTCGCCCGGCATAAAAATATCCGTCTGTTACCCGGTTTTACGGCTATTGATATTCTCACCCTCGATCATCACAGCCGCAACCGGCAATCCATTTATGAAAAACAGCGCAGTGTCGGTGCCTACCTGCTGAATACAAAAACAAACCAGGTTCACCGCTGTCTGGCCAGGAAAACGATTTTAGCCACGGGTGGAGTCGGACAGGTTTTTAAGCGTACCACCAATCCGTCCGGGGCCCGCGGCGATGGTATTGCCATGGCTTTCAGAGCCGGGGCACGGGTCATCAATATGGAATATGTTCAGTTCCACCCGACCACCTTTTATCACGAATACCGTCCGACCTTTCTGGTTTCGGAGGCGGTGCGCGGCGCCGGGGCCCGGTTGATCAACGCCGACGGTCAGTTGTTTATGGAAAAATACAATCCCGAGTGGAAGGACCTGGCGCCGCGTGACATCGTTTCAATCAGCATCCACAAGGAGATGATTGAACGGAATGAAAGCAATGTATTTCTGGATTTGCACCATTATATCGATCCACAAAAAATTCCGGTTTTGTTTCCAAATATTTATGAGCAATGTCTGCAGAATGGTATAGATCCACGGGAAGAACCGATACCCGTGGTTCCGGCTGCCCATTATGGCGTGGGTGGAATTTGGGTGGATGAGCATGGCCGGACCACGATCAATGATCTGTACGCCGTCGGCGAAGTTTCCTGCACCGGTGTTCATGGTGCCAACCGCCTGGCCAGCACTTCACTGCTGGAAGGTTTGGTTTGGGGTTACCGGACAGCACAGTTTATCAGCCGCAGTCTGCAGCGCAGTCCGCAGCCGCTTGCGGATGATCTGCCGCCATGGGAATCCCGGGCTGAATACTGGCCGGATCCGGCGCTGATCAGCCAGGATTTGTCTTCCATAAAAAATATCATGTGGAATTATGTCGGTCTGGTGCGCACCTCGTACCGCTTGCAGCGGGCGGTTCGCGAACTGCGCAATCTTGAAATTGAAATTGAACGGTTTTACCGGGTCTCTTATCTGACCGATGCCCTGATCGGTTTGCGCAATGCGGTGCGGACGGCAATCATTATCGCTTCGGCCGCCTGGTCAAATAAAACCAGCCAGGGTTGCCATTACCGGGAGTAAACAGGATCCGGTTTATATCTTAATCATCCGCCCGACTGTAAAATTTACCGGATTAACACCATTTTCCGGCTTTCCATAAAATTTTCACCGATGACTAATTGATAAAAATAAATCCCTGAGGACAAATCACCGGCATGGAAAGTGACCCGGTGCTCACCCGGCTTCTGCATCCGACTGACCAGAGTTTTTATCTCCTTGCCGGTAATATCGCAAACGGTCAGCTTTACCTTCTGATTGGTATTTACGGCTTCCGCTGAAACATAATAAGTAATTGTGGTCTGCGGGTTGAATGGATTTGGATAATTCTGTTCCAGCCGGGATTGGGTCAGGATTTTTTCTATTTTGCCCAAAGTAGAAATTGTATAGTTGACCTCAGCCGAACAGCTATCCCAACTACCGACATTACTATAAACCCGGAGTGTGACGCGGTAAGTACCATTTTTATTGTACTGGTGAACCGGGTTCTGTTCTGTACTGCCTGAACTGTCGCCGAAATCCCATTGCCATTTTACGGCACCACTGCTCTGGTCGGTAAAAACCAAATCCAGGCCATCTTCCTGAACATTGAAATGGGATTCGGGCCGATGCTGATACAGCAGGAAATTTGTTGAACGCGTCACGACCGTATCCCAATAGGCATTCGGTGCAGGATTCCACATGCCATTGCTCACCCCGTAAAATTCATGACCGGCGCCCTCGACAAAATAGGATTCATAATCATAGTTCAGGTGTGTAAATCTATGGCTGACCGGTTGACTGCCGTAGGTATTGGCAAATGTGCTCAGGTTAAAAGGTTTGCCAACACCGAAAGGCACGATATTATCGGCTGTGCCGTGAATGAGCAGAGCAGGAACATGAAACCCGTTTTGTTCAATCAGGCTGGTATCCTGCAGGGCACCCCATAAAGGAATAATGGCATTAGCCTGGGCATTTTGTCCGTTGGCAGAACCGATAGCATCGAGTCCGCCCAGATCGGGACCATTATCGGTTGTAGGTGGGAAAATATTGATTTGGTAGCTGCTGGCTGGTCTCTCGGATGATTTATCCATATATGAATTGTGCAGGGCAATAAAAGCGCCGGCACTGCTGCCCAATATATAAATGCGGTTTCCATCAATTCGTAGTTCTTCTGCCATACCCCGTACAAAGCGGAGTGCAGCACGACTGTCCTGTATGGCCCGGTAAACAGCCCGTTCGCTGCTCTTCTGGCTTAGTATATTCATCCCCAACCGGTATTGAACTGTGGCGGTGACGTATCCCTTTTCGGCGAAGAGCCGGCAGAAGGCCAGCATATCATCGTTTTCCTTGCTGCCCGAAATAAAAGCGCCGCTGTGAAAGACTATAAGCATGGGCCGAAAGGAGGCTGTATCGCCATCCGGTTGGAAAATATGCATCCTCAGGTTGGTCGTATGGGTACTTGATTCCCCGCTATAAGTCGGATAATTGAGCTCCGGGGCGCTGGCGTAGATCAGATCGGTATGGGTCTGACTGGCACTGAAAAGTGAATCCCTGTAACGGGATGGTTCCTGGGAAAGGACAACCGTGACGGTCAGAAACAGGATCGATGAGAGTTTTTGTGTGAATTTCATTTCAGCTCCTGAATATCAGAATAAATTTTTTTATACTATTCGGAGTTGTTACTCAATGCATGACCGGAAAATAGTTTTTAGGAGGATAAATGCGGTTTTGCTATCAGACAAACAAAAAAGGGAACCGTTTCTGATTCCCTTCATTTCTGAGCGGTCC
>DYOS01000229.1 GCA_020720405.1 Caldithrix sp.
TTCCCGCAGGAACGGATTTCTGTTTTTTCGTGTCATTCGTGGAAGAAAAATTTTTAACAGGATACTTTGTCCCGCTCGGGCGGGACGACAAGCACCCAGCCGATTTTCAATTCCCAGTTTCCAATTCCATCGGGGTATCGGTGTCCAGCGGTGGCTGATTTCGTTTTTATCCGTGCTAATCTGTGGAATCTGCGGTCATGCTATTCCATTGCGGACGTTCTGTGTTCTTAGTGGCTAAAATTTTCATTATCCTGGAAATAGAAAAATGAGTGTAATAGCGATCAGCGAACAAGGTTCCCGCCTGACCCGGCGGGGCAGCCAACTGCTGGTGAAGAAAGATAATCAGATTATTTTTATGGCGCCATGCAGCGGTTTGCATACCATTTTGCTTTTTGGGCGAATTGAAGTAGGCGCTGCGGTGGTTGGTTTTCTGCTCAACCATAATATTGAAGTGATTTATCTTTCCATGCAGGGTGAGTTTAAGGGAAGGCTGATTCCACCCTTTGGGAAGAATGTCTTTATCCGCCAGCAGCAATATGAAAAATTAAAGGATGAAGAATTCCGCCGCCAGTTTGCTTCCGCCGTTGTGCGGGCCAAGGTTAATAATTACAAATGCCTGGTTAGGGATAAGGCTGGTGTGGTTTATGAAGATTTTAAAATCCGCGCCGGGCATCTGGAACGCAGCCTGGAAAACCCACTAAGTCTGGATCAGATCCGCGGTCTTGAAGGAAGTTTTTCTGCCCTGTATTTTCGTGATCTTCCGGCTATGGTCATTGAGAGTTTTGGGTTTATCCGGCGTCTAAAGCATCCGCCGCCCGATCCGTTGAACATTCTTTTATCGTTTAGTTATACCCTGTTATTCAACAATATCTTTGCCCAGCTTGAAGCCGCCGGTCTGGATCCCTATTGCGGTTATTTTCATGACTTGAAATACGGACATCCGGCGCTGGTTAGTGATTTGATGGAAGAATTTCGGGCGCCGGTTGCCGATGGCCTGGTCATCAAATTGATTAACCGGCGGATTATCGGGGTGGAACACTTCACCCAGGAAAACGGAAAATGGCTGTTTGGTAAAGAGGGGGTTGCGCTGTTGCTGAAGGGGTACCGGGCCCGGGTGTTAAAGCATTTTAGTTATCGTAACCGCCAGACCTGTTTTCTGAATCTGTTCCGGGAACAGGTTGAACATTTTATGAGAGTTTTAAAAGGAGAAGATAAGGAATATGTGGGATATAAAAGCCGATAAATGGTTTGTGATCGTCGCTTATGATATTGTAAAACAAAGAGCCCGGACCCGGGTCATGAAACTGTTAAAAGGGGCTGGCAATCATTGCCAGAAAAGTGTTTTTGAATGCAGCCTGACCTTGCAGGAACTGGAAAATCTGGTTCATCGGATTGAAGTTGAGATTGACCCGGAAACCGACACGGTACGATTTTACCGGCTGCGCCGGGAAGCTTTGAGCGATGTTAAAATTGCCGGCCTGGGCGAACTATACGAACCGGAAGAAATAACAGTAATTTGATTTGTCCGTTTGGATGATAGGTAGTATATTACTTAGTAGGCCAAAGGGGTTGGGACTGATCTTAACGGTTAATCCTGATCTGCAAACTAAAAAACAAGAGTTTAGGTAGTTTTATATGAAAATATATAAGAGGGGGGAGATCAAAAAAGAAACGAACCGCAAAACACCTCATTTTAGCCTTAGGGCCGCAAGGGTTTACAGGGGTGGAGTGAGAATGACCCCGTTATTCATAGGGGATTAAGACGCGTATGGATGAAGACGCCTTTCTTGTTAGCCAAAGGGAGTGAGAATGACCCCGTTATTCATAGGGGATTAAGACAGCAACCGGAGCAACCGGAGGTGAGAATGACCCCGTTATTCATAGGGGATTAAGACATAAAAACCACCTTAGAAAAGGTCAATTTCGGTGCATTGTGAGAATGACCCCGTTATTCATAGGGGATTAAGACATAACGTTCAAATAATAGGTCACG
>DYOS01000230.1 GCA_020720405.1 Caldithrix sp.
ATCCTGTTCCCGCCCGAGCGGGACAAAGTATCCTGTCAAAAATTCTTTGTCCACGGATGACCCGACAGAGCCGGGCACAGCACGAATATTCACGAATTAAAACAACGATGAAATTAATTGAGTACGGGTGAAGCATTGTTTACAAAATCTCAGTATAGTTTAACATCCTGTAAACGATGCTTCGCCCCTGCTTCATATTTAATCTTTTTTTATCCAGTGTTCCTGTCCAAATTCTACTGAAATCGCTGCTCCGGCTTGATGCAATCCTGTTAAACCTGTAGTTTTTCACCTTCATAATCGAGGCGTAATATGAAAAAAATATCTCTTCTGATCACAATCTTCCTATTTTCCTGCCACATGCCACAAGATAAAAACACCATCCGCATTGCCCAGTTTAATATTTTCGAGCTTTCCACTGAAAAGCTGATGCAGCACGATCCGCTTGGCCTGGGCAATCATCCGCAACTGTTAGCCGCGGCTGAAATTATCCGCCGCATCCAACCGGATATTCTTATCATCAACGAGCTGGATCAGGATTACACGCAACCCGAAAATCTGGATTTAAACGCCCGCCGTTTTCAGAAATTCTATCTGAACCGGGGGCACGATGCGTTGAGTTATGATTTTATTTTTACTGCCCCCTGCAACACCGGTATTCTCAGCGGTTACGACCTGGATAAAAATGGCGTTGTGGCCACCGAGGCTGATATAAATTCTCCGCAATACGCCGGTGACTGTTACGGCTGGGGTAAATATCCGGGTCAGTACAGTATGGCCGTTTTTTCACGCTTCCCGATGCGGGACAAACAGCTGCGCAGCTTTCAGAAACTGCTTTGGAAAGATTTGCCGGGTAACCATATCCTGCAAGATTATTACACCGCTGAAGAAGTTGAAATTTTACGGCTGAGCAGTAAATCGCATTGGGATCTGCCGTTGACCGTAAATGGAAAAACGGTGCATCTGCTGCTCAGCCATCCCACACCGCCCGTCTTTGATGGTCCCGAAGACCGCAACGGGCGGCGTAATTTTGATGAGCTTAAACTATGGTGGGAGTATCTGAATCCTTACAGTACCCTGACCGATGACCAGGGCCGGAGCGGTGGACTGCCAAACACGGAACGGTTTATCATTGCCGGTGATCTGAATGCCTCGGCCAGTGCTCAGACCGCTTACGACGGATTGACTGCCATTCAGCAATTGCTTGAACACCCGCGGGTCCAGGATTCTGGTCCCTTCCTGGTAAGCGCCGGTGCGGCTGAGGGCCGGACCAGCGGAGCACCGGAACATGTCGAGCGGGCTACAGCCTCGTGGGGACAGGATGAGCGGCAGCGCATCGACTATATTTTACCCGACCTATCCATACAAATAATAGCTGGAGGTGTATTTTGGCCGGCCTCTTCCGATGACCGCGCTGCGGAACTGGCCCGTCGCGCCTCCGATCATCACCTGCTATGGCTGGATATCCGGTTATAGAGGGTCACCTCAGGTTTTGGTTATCCGTAACTTTTTTCATGAATCTGAACCATCATTATCAAAACCAATTTTTACAGGCAGGTTTTTATGGAAATACGGATAAATGATTTCTGCAGACAGAATAAAACAGGAATTATCATAATGAAATTCAGGCTGTTCATTACTTTAATTTTATATCTTTCATCCTTCATCTTCCTTTCCTGCAGCGATAAACCTGTCCTGACCGGTTTGGATCAGATTGATGAATTCAAACATCTGTTTACCGGGAAGCGGGTCGGCTTGATCGCCAACCACACTGCGGTTGACAGCCATGGGCAAACCATTCTGCAGCGCTTTCAGCAACTGCCCGGCATCAAGGTAACTGCATTGTTCGGCCCGGAACACGGATTTCTGGGACAGGCCGCCGCCGGGGACACCATCGGTCACCATCAAATTAAAAATATCCCGGTTTACAGCCTGTACGGCGCCACCACCAAACCCACGCCGGTCATGCTGGCCAATATTGATATTCTGATTTA
>DYOS01000093.1 GCA_020720405.1 Caldithrix sp.
GGGGCTCTTCAATTCCCAATTTCCAATTCCAAATTCATCTCGGTGTGTTTCAGTGCTCTCGGTGGCAGCTTTTGCTCTTACCGGAGTGCTTTATCAAGTTCGCGGCGGTATTTTTTTAAATGCTCCTGCAGATTCTCCAGCAAATCAATATACCCGGTTTCGGTCGGCGGCAGGGCGTGGTTAAAATCTGCCGGATTGCCCAATTGCCGGCTGAGCGCTGAAACACTGCCTGTCTTTTCCTGCCAGCCGGTCAGTGGATTATCATAAGTACCATTACTCTCGATTTCAGTCCGGGAAGCGTCGGATTGAGTGATGTTGACGGGTATATTCTGGCTCTGAATATCCTCCAGAAAATCACGGCTTTTCTGTTGCAGCCGGAGCTGTTTTTGCAACACGTCAAGCTGACGGCTGACCGCAGCCAGCCGTTCATCCGTTTCCCGGCGGGCGAAACTGAGATATTCATTTCGGGCAGCCTGTTGAACGGAATCGTGGCTGACCATCTGTATAAACCGTCCGGCTTTGAGCGGGTCGTGCTGGAACGGAGCAAGGTCGGGTATGCATTGCAGAAGGCGCAGATGAAGTTCGTTCAACTGCTGCTGACTGGCATTGGCCGCTTCGCTCTGCTTTTCCAACTGGCGGATGCGGGCTTCGAGTAGCGGATAGAGTTTTTCGCGCAGGGTAGCCAGCTCATGGCGCAGTGCTGATAATTGCCGATCGAGTTTGGAAAGATCCAGACTGGACTGATGGGCCTGACTGAGCATCTTCTGCCGCTCATCTGATGAAATGCGTCCGTTTTCCGCGGCTGCGGAAATGGCCGACAGTTGCTGCTCCAGTAAAATCCGGCTGGCGCTCTGCTTCTCCAGCAAACGGTTTTCCACTTGCATCAGACTGTCCAGCCTGCCCAGCATCAAATCCGGTTCCTGGCTGAACAAAGCTCCGGTTGATAGTAAAAATAAAAATAATATTCTCATTCGAGTAACCCGAATTTTTCAAGTTTGTAGTAAAGGGTGCTGACCTTAATGCCCAGCTTTTTAGCAGCCTGGTTTTTTACCCCGTGGCAGGTTTTCATCGTTTCGCTGAGAATCTGCCGTTCATAGCGGAAAAGTTCGGCCTCAAGGCTGGTCAGTCCGGCCGGCGAAGGACCAGCCAGGCCCATCGTAGCCTGAACCAGACTCCCCTTAATTTCGGACTGATCGGAGATCAGGCAGAGCCGCTCGACCATATTTTCCAGTTCACGGATATTGCCCGGCCAGGAATAACCGGCCAGAGACTGCAGAGCCTGTGACGAAAAACGAATACCGGTGCTGCGTCGGTTGTTGATCTTATTCAGAAAATACAGAGCAAGATCGGGAATGTCTTCCACCCGTTCACGCAGGGCCGGCAGACGGATGGGGAAGACACTGAGACGGTAAAACAGGTCATCCCGGAACCGGCCGTTCTTTATTTCCTCATTCAGGTTGCGGTTGGTGGCGGCAATAACTCTGGTCTTGCTGTTTAAGGTAACCTCACCGCCGACCCGCTCAAATTCGCCTTCCTGCAGGATGCGCAGCAGCTTGACCTGCATAACCGGGGAAATTTCACCGATTTCATCCAGAAAAATAGTGCCGCCGTCAGCTAATTCGAACCGGCCATGCTTCTGGCGGACGGCCCCGGTGAAGGCGCCTTTTTCATGACCAAACAGTTCACTCTCCAGAAGGTTCTCATTTAAAGCACCGCAATTGACCCGGATAAATGGTTTTTCGACCCGCCGGCTGGCGCGGTGAATAGCCCGGGCTACCAGTTCCTTGCCGGTGCCGCTTTCGCCGGAAAGCAGCACCGAAGTATCCTCTGCCGCAACCTGGCGGACCGATTTAAGAACACTGAGAATAGCCGGCGAGTGACCGATGATTTCCGGAAAGGATTGGTTAATTTCCTCTCTCAGGTATTGGGTATGTTCGGTTAGTAGCTGTAGTTTTTTCTGCTGGTCAATTTTCCCGAAAATGCGCGCCACGCGGAGCCGAAGCTCATCCGGCGGGAAAGGCTTGGTCAGAAAATCTGCCGCGCCCAGCTTCATGGCCTGAACGGCGGTTTCCACCGAACCAAAGGCTGAAATCATCAGCACCTCGCAGCCGTTTTCTTCGGTATGAAGCCGGCGCAGCACCTCAAGACCGTCAATTGGCTCCATTTTCAAATCGGTAATCACCAGTTCAGCCGGATTCAGCCGGTTTTCCTGCAGGGCCAGCAAAGGATCGCCATAGGCGAGCACCTCATAACCGGAGCTGCGCAGCGTTTCGCTGATGCCCAGACGCATGGTGTCGTTGTCTTCAATAACGAGAATTACTGGTTTACTCATGGTTCCTGTCAATGGTTAAGGTGAAGAGGGCCGGTTTAACTGAGGTCAGTTCAAGTTTGGCCCGGTTGCCTTCGGCCAAACGCCGGCAAACCGCCAGCCCCAGACCGGTGCCGCCCCGGCGGCCGGAAATAAACGGTTCAAATAAATTCCCGGCCAGAGCTTCCGGTATGCCCGGTCCATTATCTTCAACAACAAGTTTTATCAAACCATCCTGCTCCGCTGATGAAATCCGGATTTCGCCGGCCGAATCCAGGGCTTGTATGCTGTTCAGCAGCAGGTTGAGGACGATCTGCTGCAGATGATCACGGGTAAAGCGGATATGTTTAACCTGGAAAGCGGTTTGAAACCCGATTTGACGTCCCTGCAGCGCAGGTGACAGAAATGGCTGCAGACCGGAAAACAGCTCCGGCAGATTACATTCTTCGGACTCAATTTGCAGCGGTTGGCTGTATTCCAGGAACTGGCTGAGTTGTGTTTTCAGACGGCGGACATCAGCAGCAATGGTCTGGGCGAAGTGGTGTGATTTGCTTTCTACCGGCTGCTGTTCGGCGATTAACCCGGCCAGCAGTTCAATTCCACCCAGCGGATTGCGGATTTCGTGGGCAATTTGGGCCAGCAGTTCCTCCCGTTCCTGTTTTTGCCGGGCGATGGCGGCGGAATATTCCCCGATGGCCCGGCTTAGTTTCTGCCACTCCGGTGCAGACCAGGTCCCGGGTGGCCATGCCTTTCCGCCGCTATCAAGCAGAGCAAGCATTTTTTTTAAGGGGCGCGATACCTGTCCGGCGATAAACCAGCCCAGTAACATGGCCAGTACAATACCAAGCAGCGCCGCACCGCCAAAGATGAAAGGCAACTGATCGAGCCGGGCCAACTGCCGGACATTTTCCTGCAGACCCAGCCAGTACATTTTGTTCAACCGGTAAAATCCCCACAAATACCAGTTTCCATTGGCGCTGCGGAAAGGCTGACTGAGAAAAGCCTGACCCGGCTTGAGCCGGGTTACTTCCCGGAAATTCAGGCGAAGCAGTGCCGGGGTAACGGTTGAATCGGTCGGACAATATAGCCGGGCCTGATCATCGAACAGAAAAAAAGCATCGAAGCCAAGCAGCCGTTCCTGCTGTTCAAAATGACGGCGGTAATACCGGCTGGCTGTGTTTTCTTCCTGCGGAATCAGAAATTCCAGATACGTGGTGTCCAGTGTACTGCCGCTGACCAGGCTGAGGTGATCCAGCCTACGGTGAGATTCCTGCAGAATGGCTTTGTACTGTCGCTGGTAACTAAACCAGCCCAGCCCGAGGATGACCGAACTTAAAGTGCCGGCGATAATCAGCCAGGTCTGGATGCGGAAGGTTAAATTTTGCCAGCGCAATCTTGAAATCATGGCCTCAATTAACCACAAAAAATCCGCCAAATCTACCTGTTTTTGAAAGAACACCCATCATCTCCGAATGGAATAATAGGATGAAATTCCGGCAGGCCTCGGAGAAGCCCGCCGGAATTTTCTGTTTGGTTATTAATCGGGAGCGGTCCAAAAGAGCACGGTTTCATACTGTTGCCAGTCCGGCGGATAATGGAAAGCCAGCCGGAAGGTGAATTCACCGGAAGTATCCATAGCCCATCCCAGCACCGACGAAATATCCACCGTTATTGTCTTATTAAGCCAGGCCTCGCAGGCATCACCATTAGCCTCATGACTCAGGTAAAATTCAATGGTTGGCGGATCGGTTTTGGCCAGTACCGGTTCCCAGTATAATCCGTATACATGTTCCTGGCAGCCGCCCGAATGGGAAACATCGAAGGTCAGGTTACCATCATCATCCAGAGAAACGGAGTTGATGGTCAGGGCATCATTGGGCAAACTGTCTTTTTCAAATTCTTCGTTGCTGAGTAAAGTCAGTCTTTCCACGGTTTCCAGGCTTCCGGTGTCACGCCGGCAGGAGGTCAACAGCAAAACGACAAGCAATAAATAGCGCATCAGGCCTTCCATTCCGGGTTATACACCTGGCCGATAAAGAGAATGGCTCCGGTCACCTTTTCCCGGATCAGGAAAATAAATGGCCGGTCGGCGCGCAGATGAAATGGTCCGCTGGGCGGATAGGAAGTATAGCCAACCTCAACCACGGTCACGGCCGAGGCTTCGGTGCCTTCTTCTTCCACTTTGACAAAGCTCTTATGAATAACATCGCTGATGAATAATCTTTCCTGCTCTGAAATCCGGCTCAGATCGGCTATGCCGGGGATGAAGGCATCGATCATGCCTAATTCCTGCAGATAGTTGACCAGTGAAGTATTAAAGTCGAAAGTGAATTTGGGCATTTCCACAGTGCCCTCACGTCGGGTCAATCCTTCCAGCCAGGTGTTTAACTGACCATCCTGAATGGCGCTGACGATTTCAGGTAAACTTGCGCCGGTCGGCACAATCAGGTCAAATACAAAATTTGAATCATAGGGCAATTCGGCCATCTCAAACTGTTCGCTGCCGGTGTACGGGACTTCCGCCTCAAGATGCATCATCTGGCAGTCAACACTATTCTGCCCGGAGGTATAAAACAAAGCGTCCTCAGTTTTGGCTTTGTCGAATTTATACAACCACTGGGCCTTGAAATAGATGGCGTTGATCAGAAACATGACCGTTTCGGGTTTGATTTCATCAAGCACCGTGGGAATTGTACCCTGAGTCTGATCACTGACCCAACCGTTGATGGTATTAACACTTTGCGGGTCATCGAAATCAAGCCCGGAGACTTCGGCGTTAAAATAGGATTGATTCACCGTCAGGAAATCGGGGAAGATGGAAAATCCCTGGCGGTAGAAAATGGCATTGGCCAGATGCATGGCTATGTCGGGATTGGCCTGAATCAATTCCTGGATAATGTTTTTGTAGGTGCTGTTAATTTCTTCGGCGGTCAGGTTTTCAAAACCAAGCATGACCTTCATTTCTTCATAGGTCTGGCTGTCGGCGCCGTTCAGGGTCATACCCAAAGCCATCGAGACGCTGAGCGGAGAGATGAAACAGTTGCTTTCCGGGTTACCGGATGAGACCCGGCCAAACAGATTTTGCCCGAATTCGGAAGAGGCCTCAATAACCTGCCGTTCAATGGCGCTGGGAATTCTGATTTTTGATCCCTGATCTTTATCAAGTGCACTCATATCCCGGGTGCAGGAACTGAGCAAAATCAGCGATACGATTAACAATGATAAGAACTTCATAACTTGTCAAACTCCATGTTTGTTGTGTTTATTTGATCTATTCAAACAGCTGTTTTGAATCTGGCTTTAACCCGTCCTGAGCAAATCTGTGACGGGTGATGTTTTATTATGCTGACCTAACCGGTCAATTCTGTCCTCCGGTTTCCGTTTGGTACAGGTTTTGGAAAAAACGGATCAATGATTTCAGATCCGGCGGCAGAACGGCCTGTTCCGGATCGTAGACCTGAACCGTGTCACAGGCGGTAGCGGTACGGCGGATCAGGGTCACATAATTCTGATCGGTGCGGAATTCATCCGCTTCGTAATACCCGGCCATTTCCGGGAAATCTCCGGCCAGCTCATTAACCCTGAGCAGGGATTCCGGTGATGACTGCAGCGCCAGGGTGTCCGTCAGCGTCAGTACAAATCCATTGCCCTGAGTATCGAGATCGATGCCGCGCGGCTGAATCCAGCCGCCGGTTTCGCGGTAAGTCCACCAGGCATTTTCTGTATCGGTTTCCCGCTGACAGCTCAGCAGAAAGAGCACGATGATCAGTATTGCACGCATTTTACTTCCCAATTGCATAGTGGAAATTCAACCACCACTGATTCATAAAAAAGTCGCTGCCCACTTCGGGATCGGCGATCAGCTCGACGCGCAGCGCAGGTGTAATATTCACTTTAATCCCGGCCATCACATCGGTGCGGTTTTCACTGATCCGCTGGGCGGGCATGGTATAAACCTCGCTGAAATTTTTCCGCTCATTTACATCCGTGCCGTAAGTTTCCCGGCGCAGCTCAAACGCGGCCGTATTTTCTTCTTCAATATCCCAGTATTCGACAATGCGGTTTACACCCAGGCAAAGCGTCCAAACCTCCCCGAAACGGTGTTCTAAAAGAACGGGAATACTGAACAACCGGTACTTCTCGGATTTATCCCAGTATATGGTTTTGATTTCGCGCAGGTCATAAAGGTATTCGTCGTCATCATATTCGGAGTGATAAAGGCGGAGATTTTGCACCGGTTCGGTTGAGCGGGAGCTGGTTTTTTCCCAGCGCAAATGCAGACCGACGCTGATTTTGCTGTGTTCCGAAACCGGCCATTGCAGGTTGAGCCGCGAAGCCCGGTAATCACGTTTTTGTTTGCCGCTGCCCTGACGCGAATCACGCAGCGATGAAACCGATTCGCCCTCGTGCCAGCCGGTGGTATCATAATTATTTCTTGAATAATACCAGGCACTGTCGGCGATGCTGCCGCTTGTTTTCAAATCGGCTTCCTGCCAGCCGCCGGAAATATCCCAGACAAAGCGGGCACCATTGGGCAGTTTCCGGATCAGCTGAAAATTGCCGTAGCGGTTGAAACCGTCCCGCTGCCAGTTCTGCAGATCGATGGCTGAACGGTGATGATCATATTCATAGTTAGTATATTCCGAAGAATTGAATGAAGTGTCCAGCCGGTTGATGGTCTGCCCGATTTCAGCCGTGAGCTGACCAAGCCGGGCGCCGGCTGACCACTCCGGACTTAGCGCCAGCATGGCTCCGGCCTGCAGGTCGATATGATTGTACTCGTCGGCCCGCTCTTCTTCAGACTGCTGGAAATAGCTGTATTCATTTGTACCGGGGTCGTTATAGCGGTACAAATTGCCGTAATTGCCATCTTTGGTATGCGCTATAAAATTTGCGCCAAAGCCAACCGTCAGCCGCTTCGTGAGCCTGGCGTTCAGGTAAACCAGCCCGGCCTGGGCTTCGGTAAACAACTCGTCACTGCCCGCAGAACGCTGGGTCTCCGGGTACTGAGCCATATCGTTAACCCGCTCATCAAAGGCATTATACCCGTAGTAACCGTAATAAATGTAATAGGGCATCGTGTAATAAGGGCTTTCATGGTAAGTGTACTGGTAGGCGGCGGTCAACTGAACACTGTTCTTGAAAAGCGGCAGTCTGGCCCCGGCGATAAAAATAGGTTCGGGTTCCGTGGTCTGAACCTGGATATACTGCGGAACAGGATAGATGGCTGTACGGTCATCGTAATATTCTCTCATCGGGACAGCGTAGCCCCCATCTCCGTATTCCTGCTCACGGGCGCCGCGGAAGGAGAGAATAAATTCCGGGCTGAGGCTGTCGGCCTTCCGCCAGGCCGGATTCAGGGAAAGATTAAGATAGGGATCATCAATCAAACCCTGACTGACCTTGGCAAAATTACCGATGGCAGTGGTATTGAGATAATAGCTGTTCCAGTGGAAGGAACGATTTTCAAAATTTTGATCCATAACCCGTTCATTGTAATATTGAGCCGACAAAAAACTGGGCAGGGTGAGTAGCAGCAGCCACAATCTGATCATAATTTTCTCCTTTCAGGTTGGCCTGTTTCAGACAATCTCTATGCCAGAAGGTAAGTTGACCGGAGCGGACGCTGTCAATCCTGTAAAATCAGGGTTTATGATGCTCAGCAACCATTTAATGTTTGAGAATTGTTATCGGAAATTTGACAGATAATCAGAAATTTGAGGCTTTGTACCCGCAGTTGGAGATGCTCTGTCGTCAAGCCGGGTTCGAATTGTTTGGGATTGCCCCGGCCGAAGCAGACCTGCCTCATGTTTTATACCTCAATAAATGGCTGGCTGCAGGGCATCACGGTACCATGAGCTGGATGGAACGGTATGCCGCAATCCGCAGTGATATCCGGGCCTTTTTCCCGGAAGTTAAATCCGTTGTCATGGTCGGCCATAATTATTATACAGACGGAATCAACAAGCCGGAACAGGCTCATATTTCCCGCTACGCCCGGGGCCGCGACTATCATAAAGTGATGAAGAAGAAACTGAAAACTATTCTGGCTGGCCTGCAGAAAATTGAACCCGCTGCCCGGGGCCGCATTTTTACGGATACGGCGCCGGTGATGGAGAAGCAATGGGCGGTGCAGGCCGGAATCGGCTGGCAGGGTAAGAATACCAATATTCTCAGCCGCGAATACGGTTCATGGTTTTTTCTGGGCGGCATGGCCCTGAATCTTTCGCTGCCGGCAACCAAACCGGTTACTGATTATTGCGGCAACTGCCGGGCCTGTATCGAAGCCTGTCCGACCAATGCGCTTGAACCGTACCGTCTTGACGCCGGCAAATGTATTTCCTATCTGACCATCGAATTCTGGAATCAGCCAATCCCTGCGGAACAGGCTGCCCGGCTGGAAAACTGGGTTTATGGCTGTGATATCTGCCAGGAGGTTTGTCCCTGGAATTCCTTTGCCAAACCAGCCGTTGAACCGGCCTATCAGCCGCAGGAAATAAATGTTAATCCGGCTTTTTCCGATCTGCTGGCTTTATCGGAATCCGAATTTAATGACCGGTTCAGGCATAGCCCGGTTCACAGAACCGGCTACCATAATTTTATGAGAAATGTCCGGGCGGCCGCCGGTTTGGAATACAAAACAACAGAACAACCAACAGTGGAGAAATGATGCGTTGGAACACCCCGAAAATCGTCAGTGAATGGATAGCTCTGATCAAACAGCAGGGTCTGAAACAATTTATTAAAGAAAAAGGATGGAAGATTCTGGCTCTGATTTTTGCTTTTTACCTGGTCAGAGACACGATCCTGTATATCATCCTGCCCTATCTGATCATCCATAATGTGATTTCCTGTCAGTAACAAACGCCTGAAAATGAGGCTGAATTTTTGTAATCTTGCCCATTCAATTTCGCAGCCGGAGGAGCAATGAAATTATTTAAAAAGCTTTTTGTCATTCTGCTGATTACAGCAACTATTCTCAATGCCCAGGAAAAAAGGGCACTCACCTTTGATGATTTTTTCTCCATGAAACGCCTGGGTGGATATGCCCTCAGTCCGGACCATAAAACAGTCGCTTTTGAGGTTACTATCCCCGACATCGCAGCAAATAGTTTTAAAACCGATATCTGGCTGCTCGATCTGAACAGCGGGGAAAGCCGCCGATTCACAGCGAGCGAAAAATCGAGCAGCGGACCGGTCTGGGCGTTGGACGGTCAGACCCTGTTTTTTAACCATCGCGGTCAGATTTACCGCCAGGCTGTCAATGCCGACAGCGCCGTTCAGGTCACCACATTTGCTGGTGGCGCGGCTGGTGTGGTTTTAAATCCAAAAGGAGGAGAATTAATCTGGACCTCGGAAATTTATCCGGCCACCGACCTGACCGCTCAGGCTGAAAAAATTGCTGAAATTGAAGCCAATCCGGTGAAGGCCAGGGTTATTGATGGCCTGCTGCACCGCCACTGGAACCACTGGCTGGAAGGTAAACGCACCCATGTCCTGCGCTCCGATTTTGAAGGCCGGGTGATTGATGATCTGACACCCGGTGATTATGATTCGCCGCCGCTTGATCTCGGCGGCAGCCACGATTATGTCTACAGTCCGGATGGTAAAGAAGTTTGTTTCGTCCGCAATAGCGATAAGATGGTGGCGGCCAGCACCAATAATGACCTATTTATTTCCAACCTGAAAACCGGTGCGATGGCCAAAATCACCGATAACCCGGCCAATGATAATGATCCGGCCTGGGCACCAAATGGTAAAATGCTGGCCTATAAATCCATGACCCGGCCGGGTTTCGAGGCCGACCGTTACCGCCTGATGTTATTCGATCTGAAGAAAGGCCACACGGAACTGACCGCCGGTTTCCCCAATTCGGTTGCTGCATTTGAGTGGTCAGCCGACAGCCGGAGTATTTTATTTCTGGTTGAGGAAAAGGGCTTTCATTCCATTTATTCCGTGGATGTGAAAACGAAAGCAATAAGCAAATGGTTTGGTGGGCATTTCATCAATTCTTTTACCCAGACCGGCGACGGGAATCTGTTGCTTTCGATTCAGTCAGCCCGCATGCCGGCAGAGTTATTTACCTATCAATTGCAGACAAAAGTATTAAAACAAGTCACTTCCCTGAACAATGAATTGCTGGCCGGTCTGGAAATGAATGAACTGGAATCCTTTTGGTTTAAAGGCGCCAATAATGATTCGGTACAGGGTTTTATTCTGAAGCCGCCTTTTTTTGACCCAAAGAAAAAATATCCAGCCATCCAACTGATGCACGGCGGCCCGCAGGGCAGCTGGGGCGATGATTTCCACTACCGCTGGAACTATCAGATGTTCGCCGCACCGGGTTACGTGGTTTATGTCATCAATTTTCACGGCAGCACCGGGTACAGCCAGGCTTTTACGGATGCGGTATCCAAAGACTGGGGTGGTGCGCCTTACCAGGATATTCTGCTGGGTACAAAATATGTAGCTAAAAAATACCCTTTTATCAATCCGGAGAAACAAGCCGCGGCCGGGGCTTCCTATGGCGGATTTATGATCAACTGGATTCTCGGCGGGGCAGAACAACCGTTCAAATGTCTTGTCTCGCATGACGGTGTCTATGATCAACGCAGTATGTACGGGGCAACGGAAGAACTCTGGTTTCCGGAATGGGAATTTAAGGGCAAACCCTGGGATGTCGGTTCTTTGTATGAACGCTGGTCACCGGCTAACCGGGCTGGTCAGTTCAAAACACCGACTTTGGTTATTCACGGGGAGAATGATTTCCGGGTGCCATATACACAGGGTTTGCAGCTCTTTACCGCTCTGCAGCGCCAGGAAGTACCATCCCGTCTTTTAATTTTTCCGGATGAAGATCATTTTGTGCGCAAACCGCAAAATGCCCGTCTCTGGTGGAACACCGTGCACGACTGGATTGGCCGCTACACAAGATAAAAGAACGGTTGGAAATTATACTTCGGGGGATGAGGCTGCCTTCGAAACCGGGTATAAAAAAAACCACAAATTCTTTGTCCACGAATTACCCGACAGAGCCGGGCACAGCACGAATTCAGAAT
>DYOS01000094.1 GCA_020720405.1 Caldithrix sp.
AAACTTGTCCCGTTCATACGGGATGACGGGTTTTGTTTTTATCCTGCTTATCCTGCTTATCCTGTTATTCTGTCAAGATTCTTTGACCACGAATTTTCAAGAATTAATACCAGCGAAGAAATAACGCACAGAGAACCCCATTGATGGCTTTGTCTTTCTCTTCCTTCCTATTTTTAAGGGTATTATTTGAGCACGACCAGTTTTTCTATCACCTCGGTTCGGCTCCGCCCGTTGCTCAGAATGATTTTGTACAGGTAAACACCATTGGCTAAGGCATCACCATCCTCATCTCGGCCGTCCCACTCAACCGAATTGTAACCAAGACTGGTTTGAAAACCCTTTATCCGGCGGATGATCAGCCCGGATAAAGTATATATTTTAATCTCAATTTCAGCGCCGCTTTGATTGGTCTGAAACGTAAAACTGGTTTCTCCGGCGAAGGGATTCGGGAAATTAACCACCTCGCTGATGATAATTTTTTCCGTGGCGGTGACCTGAAAACGGACTGATTTTTCTGATGGATTGTTGACATTATCAAAAGCGGTCAGTTCCAGCTCATGCTCACCGCTCCCGATACTGGTCAGTGGATACTGGAGCAGACCGGAGGTATAGCTGTCCTTATCGTATACAAAGAAGCCCGAGACGTCCCGTGGTTCACCATCATCGAGACGGATGCGCAGATTGTGGCCGGCTCCGCTGCTGACATTTACACCGTTTTCATCGCTGATACCGGCCAGGAGAACCGGCTGATCACCAATAATATCGCCGTCGCTAAAGGCCGGCTGGTCCTGAAAATACAGATCAATCCCGGGTCCATCGCTATCACTGATATTCTGTGAACCAATAAAGGTCAGGGTGTCAATAATCCCGTAAGCCAGGGTGTAGTTCTGGGCCTCCCGGGCATAGAGGGAAAGGCGGCCGGTTGGTTGGTTATGATAACGGATAGATTTCGGGACAATAAAATTCCCACTCATCCGGCCGCCGGTCACCGTTACTTCACCTTTGAACAGGAGTGGGCCAGGTTTGGAATAGTAATGATGACGTTCCGGGTCATTAATGGTATCAATCGAATCAAACCGGGCATCATGCACCAGCAGGACGGCTGATCCGTTGAAATCCGCAGCCGGTTCGCCGCCCGCTGTGAGTACCTCCCCGGTAACGCTAACCCGGCTCAGGGCAGACAGATCACCATCATCAATATTGGTGATGCGGATATCCTGCCGGGCATGGGCCAGATACATGGTCGGATCGGCAAAAAGATGGTATTTCATATCATTGATGCTGGCGATGGAAGCGAGAACAAGTGCGTCGCCCAGGCGGCGCATCGGCTGCCCGATGGGGGAAAGATTTTCATAATAGCGCCGGTTAAATGCAAAATTCTGACCGGAATAAACCAGGCGGGTTGAGGCTAATACGCCAATTGCTCCGGATTCTTCTTTCCAGATCAGCGCTTCGCTGAAGCTTGGATCGTGGGGATCATCATATTTTCCAAAATCACAGGTAGCGGCAATAAAGAAAATCAGACGGCCGTTGTTATTGATCTGCCTCAGATCCCGGCTCATCACAAACACAGATTCATCCGCCCACTGGGTTGGTGAGCCATGGCCGACATAGTTGACAATGAGCGCACCCTGATTGATTTGATCGAGCAGAGTTTGGGCAGCCTGCGGTTTCAAATAACGCAGCCCGCCGGGTACCGCCGGGTAAGCACTAAGGTAAATTCTCTCCCTGTTAAAACGTGAGAGCTGACTGAGCCGGGCCAGTTTTTCCGAATTATCCTCATGTTCATACTCGGTGCTGGTTTGGGAATTGACCCCGTCATCGGCCACAAAAGCGATGCTATTCTGCCAGCCGGTAGCCTGTTCATTCCGGGCATATAATTTTAGTTTTTCAACCATCCGGGCTGCGTCAAGGGTGCTTTCCATCGGCAGCCGGCCGATACCCAGGTCTGGTTTTATACTGGTCAGAGTGTTAATGGTTGAGAGCTGTAAGTCGGTATAGTAGAAATCAGTGGTCCGGCTGTCTATTTCGCCTGCATCGAAGATTTCAAAAGGCGGAATGCGCATCGTATCGGCCAGTTGAATATGGCGGTAATCATAATGACCGTCACCAAACAACAGTATATATTCGGGCGGAACGTTTTGCCAGTTGGCATCCGCATAGCGGATAAAATTGCGGATAGCGGTCGGATCCTGAATGCCGTTATTGAAATAATGGTAAATATCATCCACATCAATAACCATGGTTTGCAGGTCACTGCGCAATTCCCTGATTTCATTGGCATAAGGCAGAAAAGAGCGCTGGGTGAGAATCAGGTATTCAGCCTGCTCTGCCGTGCTCAGAAGATTTTGGCGCGGTGTGTAACTGCCGCTGATATCGGCTGTTTTAACCGCTGCGCCTTGTGGCTGAACGATGAGATAACGGCGGGGTGTTGAGGCCGGAGGTACAGTAACCGTCAACTGATTCCCGGCGGACTGCAGGTTTTCTTCCAACAGCACCGGCCGGGTCGGATCGGATACATCCAACAATAAAAAATCGCTGCGGATGCTCAGATTGCTGATGCTGATCTGCCAGCCGGTGGCCGTGGCCGGTGTATAAAACAAAAGCTGATCGCCCTCGGCCTGGAATTTCTCCGGATAATACACTTCAAACCAATCCAGGTGCAGAACCGAACCTTCACTTCCGCCTTCATAAAGAAAGGAAACCGTATTATTACCATTTTGCAGCCAGCCCGGATCAAGTTCCCGGTAATACAGGCGCAGAATGGCATTGGACATGTTGATGACCGGGTTAGTAATAGTGCCGCTGGTGCCCTGGTAGCGGATGTTTGGCAACGGCGTGGAATTTAGGGCGGTAGAAACGTTGTAGGTATAGGTGGCATCATCACCATATTTGATATGCGAGCCACCCTTAAACTGCACCCTGAGCAGGGCATTTTCGGCCGAAGCCAGATCGGGATCGATATTAAAAGTGTGGCTATAACTTCCGCTTAAACCAAAGAAACGATGGCCGTACCAATCCGGGCCGGAAGCCAGAAGGTTATAAGACTCTTCTTCAAAATGATAGCGGTTGGTGAATGTACTCAGTATTGATGCACCGCTGATGCTATCGCCTTCTGCTATAAAACGGGCTGCACCCGGACTGCTGGTGGTCAGAAGGTAAATATTTTCCAGGTTGTACGGATTCTGGTGGTACCGGAATTCCTTTTCACTGCTCTCATAAAACCAGCCCGAAGAATGCTTCCCATAAAAAATCAGGTAATCACTGTTATCAAACAGGCCGTTCTGATCCAGGTCGTAAATCCGGACCGGCACTTCGCTGTTATAGGCCGGATTGTACCATTCCGCACTGGTCGGGTACGACAGGGCATGGCCACCGTTATTGAACAACTGTAAATTGGCTACGGCCGGAACCCCGCTGTGGCCTGAAGTGGATAGTTCCTGTGCCGTCAACCGGTACAATCCATCATTGGAAACCGGAATTTTCCAGGCGGTCTGTACTTCGTCCCCGCTTACTTTACGCATACTGAACGCCGGACGCTGACGCCAGGGCAAGGCCTGGCGGTAATTGACCAGGAACCCGGCCGCCAGATCATTTTCACCGGTGGTGGATTGTTTTATTGTGTTTCCGGTGGCGTGAAAATCAATTCTGATCTGCAGGTAATCATAAAGCAGGGTTTCTCCATCGGCACTGGTTTGCAGAGGCGAAATGAGCAGCGGGATATATTGGAAACCGCGGAAATCATCACCGGCGCCAAATTGCAGCAAATCGCTGCTATAAAAATTTGTCTGTTCCGCTGGGGGCGGGCCGGGAATAAGCGCTGCTTTAAAACCATTCAGGCGCCGTTTTTCTGACTTTAGCACATGGAAGACCGGTTGGGCGCCTGCCGGCAGGGCAATGGCTAAAAGACGCACCGGGTGATGTACCTGACCGGGTGAGGCAGCTTCAGCAGACTGATAAAAACTAAGCATGTCCCGGGCCGGGCTGATCACCGGTTCCTGCATCCGCCACTCGATGGTCAGGCCATCCGCCGCTGTTTCAATAATGGTTACTTCCTGAGCCGGCAGAATTTCATAAAATAAAATCAGGGCTATAAAAGAGAACAGACCGGCAAATAGGTTCTTAAAATGCATGGTTACTCCGGGAAAGTTTTGGAAGAAACGGTTGTGTCCTGTTACGGGTTCCTTAAATCTGGTACTGAATTCTTAAAAAACCGGTGATATAATTGGCGTTACCACTTTTATTGTCCTGTAAATGTAAAAAAGCAGCATAGGCAGAGAAAATAAATTTTGAGGGGCGCAGATATTGCAGGCTAAAATATGGTCCCTGGCTCAGGTTGGTCCTGGTTTTTTCTTTATCCGGCAGGTGGCGCCACTCGTTGCGCAGGTAAGTGGTATGGCCAACAGCCAGGCGGAAACCAAACCAGTCGCTGTTCATAAGAAAAATATTCAGAAACTGAGAAGTGTAGGACTGAACGATGTTCTGACTAAAGGCAGATTTAAAAAAATTGCCCTTTTCTTCCAGTTCGAGTTTGGCATAAACACCGGCTGTATTGCGGTCTGCAAAAGGAATGGTCAGTGAATCGGAAAGCGTATATTTGCGAAACAGGAAACTGCGCGGTGAGGAAAATAGATGGTCATAGTCATAAATGGTATAATTTGCCAGCACCTGACTGCTCAGCCGGTTTTGTAAATATGGATTGGAGAAGGTCACCCGCGGGTTAAATTTTATGACCCGGTTCCAGTTATTCCGGGCGCTCTGCTCTTCAAAAATATAAATCTGGTGGAACAGGTAACCATACAAAATCCAGTTCAGGCGCAGCCGGGCATTCAGGTTTTGCTGCCAGTTCAGATTCAGTATAAAGCGCTGTTCATCACGGTCATCATGGTTTAGCATTTCATCGGGTGTGTCGTATTGCAGCTTTACATAGGCCAGGTCGAGGGTCAGATCATTTTGCCCGCTACCGGCGATCAACCGGCTGCTCAGAGCGGTCTGCCGGCTCCGGCTGTCCGTCCTTACACCGCTGAAATCCTGTTCCTGATCGGATGTGCGCATTCTAAGCAGAGTCTGCCAGCCTCGCCCGGTATAAAAAAAATCCACTGCACTGGCCAGAAGCAGAGTCCGGCGCTGATCGGTGTAGCTGACCTGGCGGCTTTCCATCTTAGTCAGATAACGCAGCTCTGAGCGGGAGGAAAGGCGATAGGTGAGGAGATTTTCCAGGTTCCGTTCGAAGAGATTGACCTGCAGAATAGAATCCTGATCAATGCCGAAGAATTGTTTCTGGGTTTCATGGAAACGGTAGCGCAGGGAATCGGCGGCAAAATCGCTGAATTTTTTGGAGATGACAAAACCAGCCTGGTGTTCCCAGTTTTTACGGTTGGGGAACAGGTCAAAATCGGTACTGCCAAAAAGACTTCCATCATACTCGGGCAGCGGCAGTTGGTCGGCTGAAAGCCGCAGCCCGGCGTCCCAGCCCCAGTCCTCAAATTGACGGTTACGGGCGTACTGATAACCGGTAAATGGCTGAATAGTGAATTCAGTTACTGAGAGCGGAGCCGTCTGTAAGCCGAGAACATGGTTGGCAAATTTTTGCCCCGAGCCGGTCTGCCGGTCATCTAAAAACCAGGACCGGCCATAAAGACCATACCAGGGCGATTGGTATATAAAGCTGAACCGGTTTTCATCCTTCCATTGTTTTTTACCGGCTGCGGGAATGAGCAGGGTGCTGTTAAAAGTATTGCGGGCATTCCAGTAATGACCGGTGTTGTACTTTTTCTGCACCGCAACAACCTGCAGCCATTGCCAGCTGGTATTATGTTTGGTCATTTCCTGCTGCCAGTAAAAGGGCGCCGGGATAGAATCGGGAGAAGTCTGGGCAGTCAAGGGACGAATAAGTATTAAGGCCAGGAAGATAAACCGGATCAAACCGGCCGGGGGGGGGTTAATCTTCTTCACGGATGGTCTGATAAACCTGTTCACCCGGCTTTTTCATATTGTAATTCTCGCGGGCAATTTTTTCGATGTACTGCAGGTCAGTTTCCAGACGTTTTTTAATACTGTCCAGTTCCGCAATTTTTTTCTCCAGTACAATAACCTGCTGTTCCAGTCGTCTTTTTTCCCGGGCTTCACGATACCAGCGCAAGGCACCGTAATCGCCAAAAACAAAATAAAACCCAAAGGCAATCAGCAGCAGAATAAAACTGAGAAGCCCCCAGGGAATGGGGGCTTTCTTCATTCGGACAGGTTTTTTTATGACCATTTTTTCAAATATCAGCGTTTGTAAACAGAAACACCGGGGAAGACAGCCGTTTCACCAAGCAGGTCGCTGATGCGCAGCAACTGATTGTATTTGGCGATACGGTCACTACGCGAGGCCGACCCGGTTTTAATCTGACCGGCGTTCACGGCCACCGCCAGATCGGCGATGGTTGAGTCTTCCGTTTCGCCCGAGCGGTGCGAAATGACGGCCGTGTAACCGGCTTTATGTGCCATCTCGATAGCGTTCAGGGTTTCGGTCAGCGTGCCGATCTGATTCACTTTTACCAGTACTGAGTTGGCGATTTTCATGTCAATACCTTTTTTAAGCAAGGTTGTATTCGTGACAAATATATCGTCACCGACCAATTGTACTTTCCGGCCAAGACGGTCAGTCAGGTTTTTCCAGCCAGCCCAGTCGTTTTCATCCAGACCGTCTTCGATGGACACAATCGGGTACTTCTCCACCCATTCTTCGTACATGTGGATCATTTCATCGGCACTCAGATGTTTGCCCTCGGAAGTCAGGTCGTACAGTTTTGTCTCCTTGTTATAGAAAGAGCTGCTGGCTGCATCAAGACAGATAAAAATATCCTGTCCGGCCTTATAACCGGCCTTTTCAATGGCCAGAAGAATTACCTGCAACGCTTCTTCATTCGATTTCAGATCCGGAGCAAAACCACCTTCATCGCCGACCGAGGTGTTCAGTTTTTTACTATGCAGCACCTTTTTGAGATTATGAAAAACCTCGGCGCCCATGCGCAGTGCATCGCGGAAATTCGCTGCACCGGCCGGAGCAATCATAAATTCCTGGATATCGACATTATTATCGGCATGCTGTCCGCCGTTGAGAATGTTCATCATCGGTACCGGGAGCATTTTAGCATTGATACCGCCAATGTACTGATACAAAGGCAGGGAAACGGATTCGGCAGCGGCCCGGGCCACGGCCAGGGAAACACCTAAAATGGCATTGGCGCCAAGATTGGCCTTGTTTGGCGTGCCGTCGAGTTCGAGCATTAACTGGTCGATATAAATCTGCTCGGTGGCATCCAGCCCGATAATTTCCTCACCGATCACTTCATTTACATTCTGCACGGCTTTTAAAACCCCTTTGCCGAGATAACGCTGGGTGTCGCCGTCCCGCAGTTCGATGGCTTCGTGTTCACCGGTTGAGGCACCCGAGGGCACAGCAGCCCGGCCGGAGGCACCATCTTCCAGAAATACTTCCACTTCAATTGTCGGGTTACCGCGGGAATCTAAAATTTCGTGGGCAAAAACATCTTCAATTATCGACATATAATTTCCTTTCGTTGTTTAAACCTGTGCAAATCAGACCCGGGCAAATTATCAATTCACTGGTTAGCGTGCAATTAATAAAATATCAGAAATTGCGGTGAACCAATGTGGCTGAAGCCTGACAGGTCGGGAAAATTATAACCTGAGCGATCTGAACATGAGCCGGCCGGGATACAATAAAAAGCGCTGTTTCGGCAATATCAGCCGGCTTTAAGGGCTCGATATTTTTGTAAACATTAGCCGCTTTTTCCCGGTCGCCGCGGAAACGGACCACCGAAAACTCGGTTTCAACCAAACCGGGATCAATAGAAGAGATGCGGATAGGCAGGTCAACCGTATCGATGCGCATCCCTTTGGTCAGGGCGTCAACGGCAAATTTACTGGCATTATAAACTGCTCCGCCGGGATAAACCTCGTGCCCGGCGATGGAACCGATATTCAGTATATCACCGCCGCCACGGCGGATCATTCCGGGCAGGATAGCACGGGTCACATAAAGCAGCCCGTGAATATTGGTCCGTAAAACCTCATCCCATTCCGCAGGGTCGCCGTCCTGAATTTTTTCCACACCTCTGGCCAGCCCGGCATTATTAACCAGGATATCAATATCCTGAAATTCCGGCGGCAGAGTGCTGAGTGCCGTGTGAACCTGTTCCCTGCTGCTGATGTCCAAAGGAAGGACAAAACTGTCTGTTCCGAACTGCTCCGCCAACCCGGCGGCCAGGTTTTTTAGCCTTGCTTCGCGCCGACCGGTCAGGATAAGGCGGGCACCTTCCCGGGCAAAAACTTCTGCAATAGCCTGACCAATTCCTGCTGTTGCGCCGGTGATTAAGGCAAGTTTTCCCCTTAGCATCATTTTCACTCCCGAAAATCTGTCTTTAATTAAATTGTAAAATAGCTTAATTTTAAGGACTTTAACGGAGCTTAACAAGCAGGCCCCGGAGCCTATTCCGGTAAGAGGACAGTAATATTATAAGATGAGCAGGAATTCCCATGTTAAATTTTGCAGCAATTATTGACCAGTCCGGCACCGGGTTTATGACTATCAACGATGAAGGCAAAATAATCAGTTGGAATAAACGGGCTACTGAAATTTTTGGTTATACAAAAAGTGAAGTGCTGGGCAAATCGCCGGAACTTTTAAATATAGAAAGTGATCCCTCGCCCTTTACCCACATCATTGAAGAAATCAAACAATCCGGCCGGCTGATTCAATTTGAGGCGCAGAAAAAATCTAAATCTGGCGCCCAGCTGGATTTGATGATGTCCGCTGCAGCCATCCGGGCCGATGATTCACAAAAGCTGTTGTTCGTTTTAACTTTCGATGATCTGACCATCCGCAATGAACTGACCGATCATGTGATTTATAAGGAAAAACTAACCGGGAGTGTTGAAGCCATCAACCGCCTGCTGGCTACCCTGTCCCATTACATCAACAATTCACTGATGTCCATTCAGGGTCTGATTCAGCTGGTTGATCTGGATACAAAATTTTCCGATGAATTTTTGCGCGTGACCCGGATTCAGACCAACCGGATTGCCGCTGTTATTCAGAGCCTGGGTGAACTGACCCGGCACATCAATATGAAAACAAAGGATTATGCCGGCAATCCGGACGTGCTCTATGATCTGGAATTGCTGATCGACGAATTCACAGATGGCATCCGTAAAAGAAAATCTGACGAACGATCGAATAAATTAAAATAGGCCTTGTATCAGCCGGGTAGTTAAATATGACGGACAGAGAAGTGATTGAAACTTGTCTGAATGGCGACACCAACGCCTTCAGGTTTCTGGTAGAGCGCTATCAAAAACGGGCCTACTATGCAGCATTAACCTTTGTCCACCGCTCCGAGGATGCCATGGATATTACTCAGGATGCTTTTTACCGGGCTTTCCGCTCACTAAGCAGTTTCGATACTTCGAAGAATTTTTATACCTGGTTTTACCGGATCATTCATAACCTGAGTCTTAATTTTATCCAGCAAAGAAAAGTTCAGGCCCATTCACGGCTGGATGACCTTACCGGAGGGGAATTGATCGCGGAAGATGATTCACCCCTGCAGGCGGTTCTAAAAGATGAACGGAAAGCCAAAATCTGGAAGGCTTTGGATGAGTTACCTCCCAAAGACAAAGAGATCATCCTGCTCAGGGATTTTCAGGATTTAGCTTACCGGGATATTGCGGATATTTTAAAAATTCCCGAAGGCAGCGTAATGTCCCGGCTCTATTATGCCAGGAAGAAACTTGCGCTCGGACTGGAGGCAATTTATGCCGGATAAACCGCTTCGTTGTCAGGAATCCCGTTATTTAATGATGGGCTATCTGGATGGAGAATTAGGTCAGGATGAGGCACAGAGACTGCAGAATCATCTGGCAAATTGCCCGGCCTGCCGCGCCGAATTAGAGATGTTTGAATCTTTGAAAAAGGAGACCGGAGCTATGAGTTACAAAGAACTACCGGAAATTTACTGGCAAAACCACTGGGATAAAATCTACAACCGGGTTGAACGGGGCATTGGCTGGGTCTTCATCAGCCTGGGTGCGGTTTTATTGTTGTCGTTTGGTGCGTATCATCTGTTTCATGATTTCTTTATGAATCCGGGGGTAAGCCCGATGGTGAAGGTTGGCATTGGTTTGGCCATGTTTGGTGGTATTGTTCTGTTTGTATCCGTGGCCCGTGAAAAATGGATGTTGCAACGTGTTGATAAATACAGGAGTGTCCAGCGATGATTTGCTCTACGACCAATGAAATCCCGGGACGGGAAATAAAAGAACTACTCGGAATAGTAAGGGGAAACACGATCCGCGGCGCACATTTGGGCAGGGATATTGTTGCGGCCTTAAAAAATTTGGTTGGCGGGGAGATTGAAGAATATACCAAGCTGATGGCTGAATCCCGTGACCAGGCGTTTGACCGGATGATGGCTGAGGCAGAAAATTTTAAGGCCGATGCTGTTATTGGAATACAGTTTACCACCGCCTATGTAATGGCCAATGCGGCCGAGATTCTGGTTTATGGAACGGCGGTTAAATTAAAATAAGCAGATCAGCCGGCCTAACTGCGGGCCAGAATAGAATATATTTCAGCCCAGCTGCTGACCGTGAAAGTAGCCGGACTATTTTTTTTCTCACTGATCAGAATGCTTTTTGTGCCCAGATTTTCGGCCAACTGGACATCACTCAGGCGGTCGCCGATGACATAGCTTTCTTTCAGATTATACCCATCCCCCAGATATTTATGGAGCAGGGCAGTACCCGGTTTGCGGGTTAGAGCCAGGTCCTGCGGGTAGGTGCGGTCGATCTGAATATCTGAAAAAGTAATACCTTCGCCGGCCAGTACCGAAAGCATGAGATTATGCAGCGGCCAGAATTTTTCTTCGGGGAAAACGGGTGTGCCCAAACCATCCTGATTGGTAATCATAACCAGTTCAAAATCGAAATCCCGGACGACGCGTGATAAATTGGTGATCACCCCGGGCATAAATTCAAATTTGCTAAGATGGTCAACTAGTTCATCGTCAGTTTCTTTTAAAATGGTCCCATCACGGTCTAAAAATAAAATTCTTTTCATGATACTCTTTCCCTGTTTGTTGGTAATAAAACAGTATATTGAAAACCGGTAGATCACGCCCAAATAATTGAATTGAATTTCTGAAATAAAGGAGACTACAAGCAAAATATTTATCAAAGCGAGCGGTGATTGCTTCGTCTTTTCACCGGCGGGCGGGACATGCCATCCCGCCCCAGCGGGATCGGCCTCTCTTTCAGCATCTTATTCTGGGTTT
>DYOS01000095.1:0-1783 GCA_020720405.1 Caldithrix sp.
CTTATCCAATATTTTACAGATGGCTGAGGAAAGCATGTGCAGCGAATAGGGTTTCTGTATAAAATTCACCCCTTCCTCCAGCAAACCATTATGCACGATATGATTGTCCGTATAACCGGATACATAAATCACCTTAATATCAGGTAAAATCTGATGGACCTTTTTGACAAATTCTTTCCCGTTTAATTCCGGCATAACCAGATCGGTTATTATTAAATCCAGCCGGGGCATTTCTGCTTTTATCAAATCCAAAGCAATCTGCCCGTTGCCGGCGGTAAAAATCTTATAACCCAGCGAACTTAAAGAATCGGCAGCAAAGCGGCAGACTTCCTTTTCGTCTTCCACAATCAGAATGGATTCACGGCCATAGCGGATTTCATCGCTGTCCTTAACCCTGATTGTTTCATTTTCCTCCGCTGAGACGGGCCAATAAATTTTTATAGTGGTTCCCTGGCCAGGTTCCGAGTACAGATATATCGAGCCCTGATTTTGCTTCACTATACCATAAACCATGGAAAGTCCCAATCCGGTACCCTTGTGTTTTTCCTTGGTGGTGAAGAAAGGCTCGAAGACTTTTTGTCTGGTCTCTTCATCCATACCGATTCCGTTATCGGACACGGCAAAAAAGACATGCGGCCCCTCATGACTTCCTTCGTGTTTTGAAACATAGGCCTGGTCCAGAATGGATTGACCGGTTTCAATGGTTATTCTTTTCGGATGATTTTTGTCTGGCATCCCGTGCAGGGCATCCCGGGCATTAACTACCAGATTGACAAAGATTTGCTCTAATTGCGACCGGTCTGCTTTAATCAATGGAAGATGATCTGTAATAATGGTTTCGACTTTAATATCCTCACCAATCAGCCGGCGCAGCATTTCATCAAGAGATGAAATCACACTGTTCAGATTTAAAATTTCGGGATTGTAAATCTGTTTGCGGCTGAAGGCCAAAAGTTGAGCCGCAATGCCTTTAGCCCGCTGACCTGCTTCTAAAACGGAACTCAGGTTCTTATATATCTTATTGTTTTTATCAATGGCCGAAAGGGACAGCTCCGTGAATCCGTTGATCACAGTCAGCAGATTGTTAAAATCGTGGGCTACACCACCGGCTAAAGTACCTATAGCCTCCATTTTTTGCGATTGCATAAGCCTGGCCTGCAGCGCTTCCTTCTCCCGCATCGTTTTAGCCTCTCTATAAATTTGTTCCTTCTGCTGGCGGTAAATCAAAAAACAAACAAGAAGTGCCATTAGCCAGAACATAAGATGACTAACTACGATGGCGAAGTATGTATTATCTCTGGTTTTATAATAATTGCTCATTGAAATGGAAACACTTGTTCCACCGCGGATATCACCAACTTTATAACCCATTACAGCGTGACATTTTAAACAATCTTCGGTTATAAAAAGAGGCTGCATCAGGCGCATATAAGGTTCACCTTTGAACAAATCAACCTCGAAGACCTCCGGCACACCCTGTTCAAAGGATTTGAGCGCTTTCTTTTCCCAGGCGTCGGCTTCATTTTCCGGGCGCATCAGTTTCAGACTGGTAATATGCCCGGAAACCATAGCGTCAGGATATTCCTCATTTAATTGGCGCATCATGTAGGCCGGATTCATCAGTGTTAATTTTTTACCCGATGGCGTGACAATATCTCTTTCCGGAATATGGGAAAGATAGGGGTTGGGCGGCGTCCGCTCGTCAACCGGAACATAAACACCGCCATGCCTCGATGACCATTTTCTGATCGCATAATCCTTTTCAAAATAAGCCCGGGCTTTA
>DYOS01000095.1:1883-11280 GCA_020720405.1 Caldithrix sp.
ATAATTCAGGTCATATCCCGGATTCAAAACAAAAGATTAAAGATAGCGCTGTTAAATTCCTGCCGGAATACCCGGCTCTCATTTAACCGACCTTAACCGAAGTAGCGCAGAGAAAGGGTGGTGATACTCAGGTAAATCATCAAACCGATAATATCATTGGATGTGGTGACAAAGGGTGTCGCAGCCAGCGCCGGATCGATATTAAATCGTTTAAACAGCATCGGCACCATAGCTCCGACAATGGTGGCATTATTGATGACCACAAACATCGAAACCGAGAGAATTACTGCGAACTGGGGGCCATCCCAGAAGTAAATCAGCCCGAACATCAGGCTGGAAAAGAAAAACGCATTGACCATGGCAATTTTGAATTCCTTGAGCAGACGGCTGCGGGTATCGCTCAGGTCTATATCCCCGGTGGCCATACCACGGACGACAATAACACTGGCCTGCGAGCCGGTGGAACCGCCCATGGCCATAACAATCGGGATAAAAAATGCGGCCATCACTTTCTGCTTCAGGGTGGCCTCAAAACTGTTTAGAATAAAGGCGGCGATGATTTCCCCGAAGAAAGCAACCAGCAGCCAGGGCAGGCGGGCCCTTGACAGAATAAAGGTTGACTCTTCCATCACTTCTTCATCCGGGGCGCCGGTCAGGAAGGCAATGTCTTCGGCGCCTTCCTCTTCCAGAACATCAACGATATCATCGACGGTAATGCGCCCGACCAGCCGGTTTTCAGCATCCACCACGGGCATACTGACCAGGTCGTATTTACTGAATTTATTGGCTACTTTTTCCTGGTCGAGACCGACTTCCACCGAAATAACATCGACATCCATAATTTCACGCAGGGTGTGGTAACCTTTGGCCAGCACCAGTTCAGTCAATGAAACCGAGCCGACCAGCCGCTGCTGTTCGTCGACCACCCAGATATTAAAAATCTCATCAAAATCGTCGCGCACTTCACGGATTTTTTCAATGGTCTCATTGACCGTGTTGGTTTCCAGCATGGCGATAAATTCCAGGGCCATGATGCCGCCGGCCGTGTCATCCTCATAATTGAGCAGGGCCTGCAGCTCGTTGGAAACCTCCTCACTGACGTGCTCCATCACCTTTTCGGCGACATCACTGGGCAGATCGGCCACGATGTCGGCGGCATCATCCGAATCCATACGGTCAATCAGATCGGAAATACGGTGGTGCGAGGCCTCTTCCAGTACCTGCTCGACAATCGGATCGTCCAGCTCGGATAAAACCTGGCTGGCCAGATCGGCCGGAAGAATACTGAACAGGTATTTGCGCTCTTCTCTTTCCAGATAAGTGATCAGCTCCTCGATGTCCGCCGGATGCAAATCGACCAAAATATTAAGCAGAGCGCCTTTATTATCGGACTCTATAAATTTTTCAATATCCGGTATAACTTGTTCGAAGTTGATCATATTTTCAGCTTTAAAAGATTGGCGGTTAACTGTTTAAACTCGTCGATACTCAGCGTTTCGGGACGCCGGCTCAGGTCCGTTGAATCTACTAAATCGAGGATAGCGTTTTCAAATAGCGTTCGCAGGCTGTTGCGCAGGGTTTTGCGGCGGTAGTTAAAGGCGGTGCGGACAATTTTCCGGTACAGCCGGTGATCGGTTAAACCCTGAACTTCACTATAAAAATCAAGCCGGAAGACTGCCGAATCCACCTTTGGTTTCGGGAAGAAATTACCGGCACCGACTTCGAGCATTTTTTCAGCCCGGGCGTAGGTTTGCATGAGCACCGAAAGAATACCGTAAATTTTGCTGCCCGGTTCAGCATATATCCGCTCGGCCACTTCTTTCTGGGTCATAAATACAGCCTGTTTCACGATTGGCCAGGCGTCGAGCACTTTAAACAGGATCGGGCTGGTAATGTTGTAGGGAATATTTCCAATGATAAAAAGATCGGTGCCAAAGGTGGTAAGATCGGCCTGTAAAAAATCCGCTTCAATAATCTCCACCTGTCCGGCAAACTGCTGCTGTAATTCAGCCGCCCAGCGCCGATCGAATTCGATTCCTATCCGTTGAGCGGCCTTTTTCCCGGCCAGAAAACGGGTCAGTGCGCCCCGCCCCGGGCCAATTTCAATTAAAACGTCTGCGGCGCCGGGCTGAATAAAACCGGCAATTTTCTCCGCATAGAAGGGATTGGTCAGGAAATTCTGACCCAGATTTTTCAGGAGACGGGTTGATTCCGGCATGAGAACAGGCCCGGTTAAATTTCAATTTTGAACAGTCGGGCTGCGTTTTCGGTAGTCACACGGCCCAGGGTTTCCACATCGATGCCGATCAGCCCGGCAATTTTTGCCGCAGTATAAACGATAAAGGCTGGTTCATTCCGTTTGCCGCGCATCGGCACCGGCGCCAGAAACGGACTATCGGTTTCCAGAAGCAGCCTGTCCAGCGGCACCTGACCAATTAAGGCTGCGGAAACACTGTTTTTATAGGTCAGATTGCCGGTGAAGGAAATATGAAAATTCTCCAGCAGAATTTTTTCAAGATAAGCTTCATCCCCGCTGAAAGAATGAAAAACCCCACCGACCTGCCCGGCATTGTATTCACAGACCAGCTCCAGAGTGTCCTCGTGGGCATCGCGGTTATGGATGATCAGCGGCTTTTTTAATTTATGGGCGATGGCTATCTGCTCGCTAAAAACTTCCTGCTGGCGGATTGGTGAAGCATGATCGCGGTAGTAATCCAGGCCGACCTCACCAATGGCGACCACTTTGGGATTGGCGGCCAGCTTTTCGATCTGCACCAGGTCCTCATCGCTGCAGGCGGCGCTGTCATTGGGATGAATGCCGACAGCGGCATAAACCGGGGTGTATTTTTCGGCCAGTTCAACGGCCCGGCGCGAGGTTTCCAGATTGGTACCAATCGTAATCAGGGCCACCACATTTTTCCCCAGCGCCCGCTGAATGACCTTTTCCCGGTCCTCATTATAATTTTCAAAATCAAGATGTGTGTGTGTATCGATGAATATGGTCATCTGTTTCAGCTTATCCGGCTGCCGCTGTTTATATCCCGGTCAACGGTCAGCACGGCCAGTTTTTCACCGTCCGAAGCGGCCAGCAGCATGCCCTGTGACTGCACGCCGCGGATGGTGGCCGGCTGCAGGTTGACCACCACAATAACTTTTTTGCCGATCAATTCTGCGGGCGGATAATGCTGGGCAATCCCGGCCACAATCTGACGCTGTTCGACGCCGATTTTTAACTGGAGGCGGAGCAGTTTATTTGATTTTTCCACCGCCTCGGCGGCAATAACTTCGGCCACCTGCAATTCAAGCCGGCGCACGTCATCAAGGGAAATCAGGTTCTCCGGCTCCGCTTCCGCAACCGGGGCGGCCGGGGCTGTCGTTTGCAGCTTCTTTATTTCCTGTTCCATCAGATCATCCTCAATTTTACCAAAGAGAATTTTTGTTTCACCCAAAACCTGCCCGGCACTTAATCCGGGCTGCCCGGACTGATCCCATTCCGGCATTTGATCCACTCCGAGCATATCCAGAATTTTACGGCTGGTAAAAGGCAGCAACGGAGCGCCAAGAACGGCTAAACTGCGGGCCAGTTGCAGGCTGTAATGGATCGTAGCGGCACAGGTTGGCGGGTCAGATTTTCTGGTTTTCCACGGTTCTTTATCATTAAAATATTTATTGGCCGAACGGGCCAGATCCATGAATTCACGGACGTAATGTTTAAACTGGAAATTATCAATCAGTTTTTCCAGCCGGGCCGGCGCTTCGGCCAGGCGTTGCAGAAGATCGCGGTCAGCCGCATCCGCAGCCTGAGCTGCCGGCACTTTGCCCTCAAAATAACTGTGGGCAAAGGTCATGGTGCGGTTGATAAAATTGCCAAGGATATCGGCCAGCTCGTTATTATGCCGGGCCTGAAATTCCTTCCAGGAAAAATCGGCATCGCGGGTTTCCGGCAGATTGGCGGCAAGCACATAGCGCAGGGCATCCGGTTCAAATTTCTGCAGGTATTCATCCAGCCAGACGGCGTAATTGCGGCTGGTCGAAAGCTTGTTCCCTTCAAGATTGAGAAATTCGTTGGCCGGGACATTCTGCGGTAAAACATAATCGCCGTGAGCCATCAGCATAGCCGGGAAAATAAGACAGTGAAAAACAATGTTATCCTTGCCGATAAAATGGATCAGCCGGGTTTCCGGGTCTTTCCAGTAATTTTCCCACAAACCAGGTTCGCCTTTTTCCTGCGCCCATTCCTTTGTCGCCGAGATATAACCGATCGGCGCATCAAACCAGACATACAGCACTTTACCGGCCGTATCCTGTCCGCTGCCGTCGGGCACGGGTACGCCCCAGGTCAGATCGCGGGTTACGGCGCGGTCTTTCAAACCGTCCTTAAACCAGCTCTGTATCTGTCCCAGAACATTGGTTTTCCATTCCGGGTGACCGGCAATCCATTTTTCCAGCTCCGGCTGAAATTTATCCAGCGGCAGGTACCAGTGGGTGGTTTCCTTATCCACCGGAACGGCGGAGGTAATGGCGCTGCGCGGATTGAGCAGGTCGCGCGGGCTGAGCGAGGTACCGCATTTTTCGCACTGATCGCCGTATGCATCTTCGTATTTACAGACCGGGCAGGTGCCGCGGATAAAACGGTCGGCTAAAAATATTCCCGCTTCGGGGTCGTATAATTGTTTGTCGGTTTTCAGCCGGAATGTATTTTTTGCGGCCAGTTCCCGGAAAAAATCCTGGCTGAGCTGATGGTGAACCGGCGAGGAGGTCCGGCCGTAATAATCGAAGCTCATGCCGAAATCGGCAAAACTTTTTTTTATCACCGCATGGTAGCGGTCCACTACTTCCTGCGGCGAAACGCCTTCCGCCCGGGCCCGGAGCAGAATGGGCACACCATGTTCATCCGAACCGCAGATATAAACCACATCATTTTTTTTGAGACGGTGATAGCGTACAAAAATATCGGCCGGCAGGTAAGCTCCGGCCAGGTGACCGAGGTGGATGGGGCCGTTGGCGTAGGGCAGGGCGCTGGTGACTAATATTTTCTGAGGCACAGAATTCTCCGCAATAAGTAAGACCCGGATTGATCAGCATAACAATTTAAAGGCGCCTCCCAAGCTATGCAACAAGCCTTTGTCCGGGTTATTGGCCAAAGATTTTCGCTGAGTCGTGGAGAATAATTTCTGAGGAATGCTCCAGCCGGGCCTCACCGATTTTAACGATGCGCCGGGCAATCAGCCGCAATAATCTGGCCGGAAGTTCCGTGGCAAACTGATCGAGATAAACCTCGTGCTGTTTTACCGATAAAGGCAGCGTTCCGTGGCGGGGCAAAAGACCGAGATGTTCCACTTCGAGTGAAAGACGCTGCTGCAGGTTTTTTTCTATTTTATTAATCACGCCAAGTTCGGATTGATCTTCAACCATATTATAAATCATCCATGGCCGGTACGCAGCCAGACCAGCCCGGATTTTGGCGCCCGTTTCAGCATCGAGCTGATCGAGGCGGCTGAGCAGTGCTTCCACGGTCAGGCTTCCCTCTTCCATGGGCTGGCGGTAAACACGGTCTACTTCGCGGCGCAGCAGCGAACCTTTTTTTGTGTTCTGCTCAATCAGCCGGAATGTAAAATTCTTGAGAAATACCATCAGGTTCATAATGGCCGGGTATTCGGTGGTGGTGATAATCAGACCGCGGTGGTCAAGCCCGAAAAAGTCGAGCGTATTAAAACCGCTGCCGGCACCCAGATCGAGCAGCACATAATCGGCATCGAGCTGCTGCAGCATGCGCAGGAGTTTCATTTTCTGGCCGTAATTGATATTGGCCATAAATGGCGTCTGCCCGTCACCGGGAATAAAGGACAGGTTGGGAAAACGGGTCGGTACGGGAAGCTGATCAACCGTCAGCGCTTTGGCTTTCAGAAAGTCGCCCAATCCGGGAAATTTGTTGGGCAGCCCGAGATAGGAATACAGGTTTGATCCGCCGAGATCGAGATCAACCACAATTACACGCAGATCAGCCTGACTCAGGGCGATGGCCAGGTTGGCGGTGATGATGCTTTTACCGGTGCCGCCTTTGCCGCCGGCGACCGGGATAATTTTGGCTTTTCGTGTCTTGTTTTCCATAAACGGTACCCGGAATTTTCAGCCTTTAATCGCCTTCATTTTGTAATTCTTTACCACTCCCGGTAAATTCAGCTCCCGTTCACACCCGTTGCAGAAAGCCCGAATCATGATTTTTCTATTAAATGGTGCCATTCAAAGTGGTAAAACTACAGCACTTGGCCAGTTCTGCCGCCGGGCCGGTTGTGATGGTTTGCTTTCCCCGTTAATTGAGGGCCGGCGCTTCTTCCGGCGCATCCGGAACGGAGAGACAAGAGCAATGGAAACCACCGGACCGGGTATTCATATCGGCCGGTTTTGCTTTGATCCGGCCGCCTTTGCCTGGGCCAACCAGCAGATTGAAGAGGCCTGGTTATGTAATCCGGAATGGCTGGTTATCGATGAAATCGGCCCATTGGAATTAAACGGTCAGGGGCTGCGCCCGGCCATGGATTATTTACTGTCACAGGCTGAGGCGAATAAAAACCTGATTTTTGTCGTTCGCCGGGGACTGGAACAGGCCGTCATTGAGCTGCTAAACGGCCGGGCGTACCGGATCATTGAAAAAAACGAATTAGAAAATTTATGATAAATTATCCCTGGGGTGATCAGACTCCCTATTATTCCTTCAACTGGTACTTAAAACAGAACTACAATCACCCGGTGCGCAAAGTTACCGTTGATGCCGGGTTCACCTGTCCCAACCGTGACGGAACGGTGACTACCGGCGGCTGCACTTACTGCAACAACGACAGCTTTAATCCCTCTTACAACGACCGGCGAAAAAGTTTGCGCTGGCAGATTGATCAGGGCATTGATTTCCTGAGCCGGCGGTATGGCAGCGAAAAGTATATGGTTTATTTCCAGCCGTACAGCAATACCCACGCCCCGCTCGAAGAGTTGCGTCAACTGTACGAAGAAGCTCTGCAGGTGCCCGATGTTATCGGTCTGACCATCGGCACCCGGCCCGACTGCGTGGACGAAGCGAAATTAGATTACCTGGCCGAACTGGGCCGCCAGTTTGATGTGACCATTGAGTATGGTCTCGAATCCATTTCCGATACGACCCTGCAGCGCATCAACCGCGGCCACGATGTTAAAGCTTATGAAACCGCCATGCGCATGAGCGCCGAGCGCGGACTAAAAACCTGCACCCATATTATTATCGGTTTTCCCTGGGAGGAAGAGACGCAATGGCTGGAAACGGCCGCTTATCTCTCGGAACAAAAAACCACATTTTTAAAAGTTCACCAGCTCCATGTGGTAAAAAATACGGCTATGGCCAAAGAGTATCAGCGTATGCCCTTTCATGTGTTCGGATATGAGGAATACCGGCAATTTCTGCTCAAATTTATAGCCCGCCTCAGCCCGGAGATTGTGCTTCAGCGTCTGGCCGGCGAAGCCCCGCCGAATATCCTGATCGCCCCGAAATGGAATGTACAGATGGGTTCGTTTATCAAGGATTTCCGTGAGTTATGCCGGCAGGAAAATATCTGGCAGGGCAAGGATTATAAACCGTAGTAATTGCAGGCCTCGGTCCGGAACCAATCCGCTGACAACAAGTTTTGGCAAATAATCCGCCCTGTTTTAAATTCAACCGCGCTCAACCGGAGAAGATAATGTTAAAATATCTTATGCTTTGCTTTATGGTCATCCCGGTATTTTCCGGTCAAACTGAAAACACGGATGGAACACCGTACTGGGTTTTTTTTAGCGATAAAAATATCACCGATCGCGAGTTGCCGGTTCTGAATTCACTGGCCCGGGAAAGACGCAGTAAAACCGGAGCCGTGCCCGATCAATACGACTACCCGCCCAATGCAGCTTACATCGAAGCTGTAAAATTACATACAAAAAAACTGCGTACAATTTCTAATTACCTGAATGCCGTCAGTTGTGAACTTAGTGCAGAGCAGGCCGAAGCCGTGCGCCAACTTAGCTTTGTCCGCGAAGTGCGTCCGGTACAGCGCCATAGTCACCCGCCGCAGCCAATTTCCTTTGAGAAAACAACCGTCCTGCCCGGCAATCCGGGTGACTACGGCGATAGTTACACACAGCTTGCACAAATCGGCATTCCGTTTATGCATAATCTGGGCTACCGCGGTCAGAATGTGGTTATTGCTGTGCTCGACGATGGGTTCAACCGTCTTCATGATCACACCGCCTTCCGCTCCATAAATGTGCTTAAAGCCTGGGACTTTACCACAGATGATAACGATGTCACCGATACCGACGCCTATTTTTACGAAGGTTTTCACGGGACTATGGTGCTTTCCGTTCTGGCCGCGGATTGGCCGGATACCCTGGCCGGCGGCGCACCGGAAGCAGATTACCTGCTGGCCAAAACCGAAGTGGACAGCACGGAAACACCGGTCGAGGAAGATTACTGGGTTGAAGGACTGAACTGGGCTGAGCAGAACGGAGCCGATATTGTCAGCAGTTCGCTCGGTTATGTCGACTGGTATTCGCCATCAGACATGGATGGCCAAACTGCAGTTACCAGCCTGGCCTGTAAGATCGCCTTTCAAAAAGGTGTTCTGATTATTGTTTCCGCCGGGAATGAAGGTTTTAATAATGATCACAATACATTGATTGCCCCGTCTGATGCCGCTGAAGTATTGGCCATCGGTGCCGTCTCAAGTGATGGCAGCCGGGCTTCATTTTCCTCGGTTGGTCCAAGCGCCGATGGCCGGATAAAACCGGACCTGGCCGCAATGGGTGTAAGTGCTGCCACCGCTTCAAATACCAATCCGAATGGGGTTCGCTTCGCCAATGGCACCAGTTTTTCGGCTCCTTTGGTCAGCAGCGCCGCCGCCCTTTTGCTTGATGCCTTTCCACAACTCACTGCGGCCCAAACCATGGAAGCAATGAAAAACACAGCTTCTCAACATACTGCACCGGATAATCTTTTAGGCTATGGTATTGTTAATATTAGCGCCGCCTATCAATATGTTATTGATGTTTTTGGCTATGAACCGGGAACTCCGGATAGTCCACAAAGCTTTTTCAACCTGAGTCAGAATTTCCCAAACCCCTTTAACGGGAAGACCAGTCTTTTTTATGAGGTAAACCAAAAAGCTGTTATCAGTACAACGGTCTATACCATCCGCGGCGAGAAAGTGTTGGAATTACACGATAACCAGGTCATATCAGGTACGCATCAAATAAATATCAGCCTGCCGGCGGCAACCGCCAGCGGAGTCTATCTGTTAGTTGTTTCCGCAAAAGCGGAAGATAGCGGTGACCGCCAGCGCACCATGCGCAAATTGATTCACGTCCGCTGAGACAGGCCGGGATAAAATTAACCACA
>DYOS01000231.1 GCA_020720405.1 Caldithrix sp.
CTGCCCGGCCTCAAACTGCCGCCCAATTTGCACATGGCAAAAGGTCTGTTTTTATTGCTCCATTTAAAACTAATGTCTCAGGAACAAGACTACATCACCAATCTGAGATTCTTTGCTAATTTCAATTGTTATTCTGCTTATTTTTCAGCAATTGATGATGGTATGAATCCTCTCGTAACATTTTTGCACCGCATTTCGGACAGGCTTCCTCCTGGCAGGGTTTCCCGCTCTGATGAGATATTTCAGTACCGCATTTTGGGCAAATGCACTTTCCGCCGCTGCCCATATTGTGTCGTTTATCAGTCTTCATAAATTTTCTCCGTTCAGAATTATCAACAAACCCAAATGATACATTTGATTTTATCCAAAATGTAACAGATTGATAGGCGTTTAAAATATTTAATTCATCTCCATTTTATACACCCTATGAACAGGACAACTGTTTTATCGAAGTTCCCCGGGCTAAATTTCACTTGACCATTACTCAGGCAATATGGCTTAAATATAGAGCTGAAATTGGATAGGTAGCTTTATGTTTTTTACCAGGCTATTTTTCTGGATGAGCATGATTTGTGAAAATGGCTCAGCTATAGTCATAACGCGTTTTTTCATCACAGAGGATTGGTTCGAGAATGTCCTGCCATTTTACGTCTCCCCATGTATTCAACCGGGTATGCGTATCCAGATAAGTTTGAGGGATGGGGTGCGTTCCCATCACCACTTTCAAGCCGTATTTCTCAGGAATAAAATCGCGAAAATGAAATAGGTGCGGACACGGCGGATAACCGACAACGAGTCCTGTGGCAAAATGTACCACCTCGGCGCCGTTCTTTTTCATTTCCGCCGGAGCATACTCCACGTTGCCGCCCGGACAGCCGTCACAGGTCGTATAACCAACCAATTCCACTTCCTTATCTTTGTAAATGCTGAAAGCCCCTTCACGATTTCGCATGGAACGGAAACACTTGCCCCCGGCACATGTGCGATAGCGATCACAAATAATGATGCCGATTTTAACGGTTTCTTTCATTATGCCACCCTACTCTATGATGTTTAAAACAGTAACGAGATGTTTTACGGCCGCAATAAAAGCCCATGGCAGAGCATCCTTTCAGCCGCAGGAATTTCACAGCGCCAGATTGCAAAGTCCTACATTCCATTAATGAACGCAGCCTTGATCAGGATTGTCTTCCAGGGCATTTTGCAGATATAGCTGCAAGGCCTGTTCGGCATTTTCTTCATTCACGATAAACGCCTCAATGCCGGCTTTTTGCAGGTCAATATAAATCTGCTGTCCCATTCCCCGGGCAATTACGGCCTGGCAACCCTTTAATGCCGCCAGGATAGGACTGTGGCGGTCCATACTGTGGTCAGCCCCTTCCATACCCCGGGCGTGACCGGTAAAATCATTGATGCGGTATTCTTTGTTTGAAATTTTATTTTGTTCAATATCATAAATCAGAAACCCGCGCGTACGTCCAAAATGGGAGGCAATGGTTTGCTGATCGTCTGAGGCAATAGCTATTTTCATACAGATTTTACTCCTGCATTTATCTTTTAATAATCCATAACATCAAAATTATTATGATACCTGGTCTCTGTTTCATCCTCATTTACACTTTCAGGCGCTAGCTTGTATGAGAAATATATGTCCCTGCCGGGAGTCAGGGACATAAAAGAATCAGTACTTGCCGATAAATTCCTTTCCGGTACCAATAAGTTTATCGCCGGGCATCCAACCGGCAGGCGCGGCTTTTCCTGGATTTTTGGCCACCTCCTGCATGGCTTTGATTTGCCGGATCAACTCGTCCACATTTCGGCCTACCGGTCCGGTTAGAACTTCAACCCCCATGATGATGCCATCGGGATTGATGATAAACCGTCCCCGCTGGTTCAGGCCGCTGACCGGATCCCAAACGCCATAGGCCCGCGAAACCGCACCGCT
>DYOS01000232.1 GCA_020720405.1 Caldithrix sp.
TTCACTAACATTATTCTAACTTATTCAAAACATTCAAAATATTTGTCCAACAGGTAATTCACCATTTCTTAACTGCCGGTAAATATTCATCCGCTTATATTTAGTCATTATTCAAGGGGATTTTTATGTTTCAAGCCATCGCCCAGCGGATCACAGCCTTTGACATTATCCTGTTCAAACGCATTTTTGCCCTGAATGGAAAATATCTGCGCGATCAGTATTTCCTGACCCTGTCAAAATCCGGTGATGGCATTCACTATTTTTTCATTGCTGTTTTTCTGGTTCTGACCAATATGCCAAACAGCCTGTTGTTTTTTGAAACCGCACTAATCGCCTTTGCTATTAAAATTCCCATGTACCTGCTGATTAAGAAAAATGTCAAACGGCCAAGACCATTTGAAGCACTTTCCGGGATTCATTTTAAAATCGTTCCCCCGGATCGGTTTAGTTTTCCTTCCGGGCATACCGCCGGTGCCATAATCTTTGGTTTACTGCTGATTCATTTTTATCCGGTTTTGCTTATTCCGGTTACTATATGGGCTTTTTCGGTTGGAATTTCAAGGGTTTATCTCGGTGTGCATTACCCGACCGACGTTCTGGCCGGAGCTGTTTTAGGATCATTCTCCGTTTATCTTGCCCTGATAATCGTTTGAGTAAACCTATGAAGATTGCAGTTTTTACTGAAAGTCTTCCTCCCAATACCGATGGCGTCAGCCGGACCTATAGTTACCTGGCCGAGACCTTGCGTGAACAGGGTATTGCCTTCCGCTTTTATTCTCCTTTTAAACCGGAATCCGGCTCGAAATGGAAGCACCGTGTCCGGAAAATCTGGTCATTCCCCTTTCCACTGTATAAAAAGTATAAAATCAGCGTACCGCTTTTTGATAACCCGGAACTGGAGATTGACCGTTTCAAACCGGATTTGATCCATGTTTCAAGTCCCACTCCACTGGGCTATTTTGCTCTGCGCTATGCCCGGCGCAATTTTATTCCGGCTGTGGCTGCCTATCACACCCATTTTGTTTCCTACTTTCCCTATTATGGTATGCAGGCTATGGAGCCGATGGGCTGGAGTCTCCTGCGCCATTTCCACAACAGTTTTCTGATCAATCTGGCGCCATCGGCCAGCGCCTGCCAGGAAATTCAGGCCCAGGGCATAAAGAATGTTGAATTGTGGGAACGGGGTGTGGATTTACGATTGTTTTCGCCGCATTTTTATAATCGTGATACCCGCCGGGTGATGGGTGATCCGGATAAACCTAAACTTTTGTTTGTGGGTCGGCTGGTCAAAGAAAAAAATATTGATGATCTGTTGGATGCGGCGAAACTGCTGCGCAGCAGAGGCCATGAATTCGATCTGGCCTTTATCGGCGACGGACCAATGAAGGAAGAAATCAAACAACGTGAGCCCGGAGCTTACCTGCCAGGCTATTTGCATGGCCATGAACTGGCTGCGGTATATGCCTCATCCGACTTATTCGTTTTTCCATCAACTACAGAAACCTTTGGTAATGTTTTACAGGAAGCCTATGCTTCCGGCTTACCGGTTATTGGTGTGCGGGCCGGAGGCAGTCAGGATCTGATTCAGCATGGTTTGAACGGTTTGATCTGTGAACCAAAGAATCCGGCTGCTTTCGCTGCCAATATTGAATTATTATTAAAGAATCAAAACCTGCGCCGCCAAATAAGTGAAAATGCCCTTAACCTGATTCAGGAGCGGACCTGGTCGGCGATAAATACCCGCTTGCTGCACCGTTACGAAGCACTGATCCGCGATTTCAGAGCCGGGCGGGTTGCCTACAAGGAAACCTTCCGCGACTGGCTGGCTTTGCAGATTGCCTACCCCGGCGACTGGATGCACGCCGCCTGACAGCCTCAATATTATTTCTCCCTTCCCTATCAGTAAAAAAATGAATTTTGACAGGATAAAAATAAAAC
>DYOS01000233.1 GCA_020720405.1 Caldithrix sp.
GTTCTATTGTATTAATTATCCGCAACGAAGCAGAAAACCTGCCGCGCTGTCTGGCCTCCTGCCGCTGGGCGGATGAAATCGTCGTTCTCGATACCGGTTCAACCGACAACAGTGAGGAAATTGTCCGGAATTTTGGCGGAAAATTTATATACAGCGACTGGCAGGGATTTGGGTTGACCAAACAAAAAGCGGTCGCCATGGCCAGTCACGACTGGATTTTCTCGATCGATGCCGATGAGGAAGTCAGCCCCGGGCTGGCTGACCGCATTCTGAGTATACTGCAGCAGCCCGATCCGCAGGTGGCCTGGCGCTTCCGCCGCCGGACCTGGTACCTGAACCGTTTTATCCGCTATTCCGGGTGGCAGAAAGATTTCCCGCTGCGCCTGTTCAACCGCCGTTTCGGCAATTTCAACGATAAACCGGTTCATGAATCCGTGCAATTTGGCGGTTCAAAGCAGTTTGCCGATGAAATACTATACCATTATTCTTATCCAACTCTGGAATCACATCTGTTGAAAATGGACAAATATAGCACCATCGCGGCGCAGACGTACAACGGCCGGCGAATATCTGTAGTACAGGCAGTTTTCAGCGGCTGGTTTAAATTTATGCGCATGTTTATTCTTCAACTTGGTTTTCTCGATGGCCGGGCCGGTTTTATACTGGCCAAAAACTCAGCCTTCGGGGTTTATCTCAAATACATGAAAATATGGCTCCGACAGAACAGCGCATCCTGCACATCGACCCGGTAAACGAATGGCGTGGCGGTCAGCAGCAGATCGCCTACCTGATGCAGGGACTCCGGACGGCCGGCTACAGGCAGACCCTGGTTTGCCGGAAGGGCAGTCCGCTGGAGCATTTTGCCCGCGAAAACCAGTTCGATTACCTCGCCTTAGCGATTCATAATGGCATTCATCCATTCATTGCCCGCAGTCTGGCTGCCTACTGCCGGGACAATGGTTGCACACTTCTGCACGCCCATTCCTCACACGCCCTTAATCTGGCTCTGCTGATCAAATTCTGGTACCGCCCGTTAAAAATTATTGCCCACCGCCGGGTAGATTTTTCCATCCGCCGCCGGATTAGCGGAGCTTTCAAATATAACAACCGCTGGATTTCGGCCATTATCGCTGTTTCCGAGGCCATCCGTCGGGTATTGATAGAAGATGGTCTGGAGCCGCGGAAAATAGTGACCATCCGCAGTGGCATCGATGTACAACGAATCAGACAAGCTGTTCCGGTGACGGGTCTGCGGACCGAACTTAGCCTGCCGGAAAATGCGCTTTTGGTGGCAACGGTAGCCGCACTGACCGATCACAAGGATTACCCGACGCTGATCCGGGCTATTGCCCTGCTGCCGGATTTTGAGAGGCCGCTGGGTTTCTTGTTTATCGGGGAAGGGCAGCAGCGGGAAAAAATTGAAACCATGATTGGTGAATTAAAACTAAGCCACAAAATCCGTCTGCTCGGCTATCGCCGGGATGTGCCGGCTCTACTCAAAACGGTGGATCTTTTTGTGTTATCATCCAGAATGGAAGGTCTGGGCACCTCATTGCTGGATGCGATGGGGGCGGGATTGAATGTTGTGGCTACTGCCGCCGGAGGGATTCCCGAGCTGATGCCTCCCGAACCGGCCGGATACCTGGTTCCTCCACAGAATCCCGAAGCCTTGGCCAGACGTCTTTCTGCCTGCATTTCGGACCTGATCGGCGGTCGGCTGCCGAAACCGGAAGCTTCCATTGCCGGAGCTTTTGATTTCAGAAATGTAGTTCAAAAAACTATCGGCCTCTACCGGCAGATCAGCGCTTCAGATATCAAGTGACATAACGCAGGCGCTGAGCTTGTCGGACAGAGAACAGAGCATGGGCGCTCTCAGCCTGAAACCGCTGTATTTCCCTTCGGCAAAGGGAAAGAATAT
>DYOS01000096.1:0-3656 GCA_020720405.1 Caldithrix sp.
GGGCGAAGCATTGTTTGTTAAAGATTAAACCTGGTCGAAAATGTTAAACAATGCTTTGCCCGTACAGCCCTTGGGAATTAAAAAACGTGGAGAAGCAGTGCCCGATACAACGGAACAAATCATCCACAACCTCGACAACCATGCCGCAGCCTACAGCGGTCAGTCGGTCTATGATTTCGATAATAATATCATGCTGCACTGGTATGCCCGGCGTATTACCGACCTGGCTGATCCTGCTGCCGCTGTCCTCGAACTCGGTCTGGGTCATGGCTTTTCGGCCCGGGTATTTTCAGCCCGATTTAAAGACTACACCATTATTGAAGGCTCACCGCTGGTGATCAAGCAATTCCGTAGAAAATATCCGGACAACCCGGCGCAGATTGTGGAAGGCTTTTTTGAGACCTTTGACAGCCCCCGTCGGTTTGATCTGATCGTTATGGGGTTTGTCCTGGAACATGTGGCCGATCCGGTTGGACTGTTGAATTATTACCGCCGGTTTTTATCCGCCCAGGGCCGGTTGTTTGTTGCCGTGCCCAACGCCGAAGCCATGAACCGCCGGCTGGGTGTTCAGGCTGGTCTGCTCGACAATCTACAGACACTCTCCGAAAACGACCGGCAACTGGGGCATCTGCGCTATTACACCGTGGATAGTTTGCGCTCCGATCTGGAACAGGCTGGTTACCGTCTGCGCCGCATGGAAGGCATCTATCTCAAACCGCTGACCACGGCCCAGATCATGTCGCTGCAGCTTGACCCCAAAATTATCGATGGTCTGTGCCAGCTTGGGGTGCAATATCCCGAACTTTCGTGCAGCCTTTTAGCCGAGGCGGAACCGGTATGAATCATTTAAAAAAACAGACCACGCCTGAAACAGATGGGGCCCGTGTTCTGGTCACCGGGGCCAGCGGGGTGATTGGCTATGGTATTCTCAAATCGCTGCGTGCTGCCGGCTGCAATTATTTTCTGATCGGCACCAGTATCCACCGCGACTCGGTTGCTCCGGCTTTTTGTGATGTCTTTGAACCGGCTCCGCCGACCACTGATCCGGTCTATTTCGACTGGCTGGAAACAGTCTGCCGCCGGCACCGGGTTGATCTGATTATTCCCGGCATTGAAATCGATGTTTTTGCATTTAATGAGCAGCGCGACCGCCTGGCCGGAGCCGGGCTGAAGGTTTTGCTGAATACTTCCGGGTTGATCAACCTGTGCCGGGATAAATGGGAATTTTTTCAGGTGATTCAGGAAAGTCCGCTGGCCATTCCGACCCGGATCAGCGGCAGTTTTGAGGAGTTGGCCGATCATTTTGGCCGGCCCTTTATTTTGAAACCGCGCCGCGGATCGGCCTCTAAAGGGCTGGAGTATATCCACTCGGCTCAGGATTTCAACCTTTACAGTGCTGAGTTCGGAGCGAACCTGATGGCCCAGCCGGTGACCGGCAGCCCGGATCAGGAATATACGGTAGCCGGGTTTTTTGATGAAGCGAATCATTTGACGGCTACTATCACCCTGCGCCGGACCCTCTCAGCCGAAGGTTTTACGGAAAAAGCCCACCCGGCAGAGCTGCCTGGTCTTTCCGAAGCGCTGAGCTTTCTGGCCGCAAAACTCCATCCGGTTGGTCCGACCAATTTTCAGTTCCGCCGGGAAAATGGCCAGTTAAAATTACTCGAGGTTAACCCGAGAATTTCATCGGCCACCTCCGTCCGCACCGCCTTCGGTTACAACGAGGCAGAGATGAGCGTCCGCTTTGCCCTGGCCGGTGAAGTGCCGCTGCAGCCGGAAATCCGCCCCGGTCTGGCTATCCGCTATGCGGAAGAAAAGATATTTTATGATCGGTTTGATTTCTGATATCCACGGGAATTACCCGGCCCTGCAGGAAGTGCTGGCTGCGCTCGACCAAATGAAGGTCAGTGATATCTATTGCCTGGGCGATGTAGTTGGGTATTTCACCCAGATCAATGAATGCTGTGAGGAGTTGCGGCACCGGAAAATTCCCAGCCTGCTGGGTAATCACGACTGGTATATGGCCGCCGGAAGTTTTTGCCCGCGCTCAAAAAGTGTTAATGATTGTCTGCGTTACCAAACGGAAATTATCACTGCAGAGAACAGGGAGTGGCTGGCTGCTCAGCCGGTCTACCGCAAGGCGCACAACATTTTTATGGTTCACGGCGGCTGGTCTGACCCGATTGATGAATATTTAAGTCCGGAGAAAAGCTATTTTGAGCGGCTGCCCGGCCGCTGGTTTGCTTCCGGGCATAACCATGTACAGACTCTGGCCGATTTTGGTGATCAGGTTTACTGCAACCCCGGCTCAGTCGGTCAGCCCCGGGATAACGATCCGCGGGCAGCTTTCGCCACCTTCGACGGCCATACTTTTTCATTGCACCGTGTAGCCTACGATATCGATGAGGTCGGACGGTTGATGGATAAAGCCGGATTCAGCGGCTATTACTATGGCAGCCTGAGAACCGGAGCCCGCCGCCTGCAATGGGCTGAACCCGAAGAAAAGATTAAAGATTAAAGAAGGCAAACCCCGCAGGGGTTAAATATGAATAACCGCAGGTGAAACCTGTGGTGCAGGTGAAACCTGTGGTGCAGGTGAAACCTGTGGTGCAGGTGAAACCTGTAGAAAAGAAATGTAGAGACGCACCGCCGTGCGTCTCCCAACGATGAAAAACCAAATCCCGCAGGTGCGGGATGACAATTTTGTAGATGAAAGATAAACCGGAAGAACCATGCGCCCTGAACATTCCAAATTAGCAAATGATCTCACCCCGCAAATCAGCGTGGTTATGCTCTCTTATAATTTTGAAGCCTTTATCGCCGAAGCGATCGAAAGCATTCTTAGTCAGACACTACCGGTTTTCGAACTGATTATTGCTGATGACTGCTCCACCGACCGTTCGTGGCAAATCATTTCCGCCTATGCGCAGCAAAACCCAACGATCATCCGGGCGTTCCGACGGCCGCAAAATATGGGGCATATCATCAATGGAAAGCTGGCCATCGATCAGGTACGCGGCAATTTATTTACCCCGATGGATGGCGACGACCGTTTCCGGCCCACCAAATTTGAAGTGGAATGGCAGACGCTGCTCAAAAATCCGCAGGCTAGAATCGCTTACTCCAATGTCATTGAAATTGACGAATCCGGCCGGGAAATCAAACGTTGGTACAACGGGCAGGGAACGCCACCGCCTTCCGGCGATGTTTTTATCCAGACCTTTGCCAAGAAATTTTTCCCCGGCTCAAATAGTGTTTACCGGAATCCGCTGATGTATAGTGAAATAATAAAAGAGACACCTTATGATGCCAGTGACGACACGATTTTCCATGCCGACTGGGACTGGAAACTGCGTTTGGCCGCCCGCTACCCGGTGGTTTACAGCGGCGAAGCGTTAATTGAGTACCGGCAGCACGGCGGCGGAATTTCCAAACGGAACAGTCCGGAACTGTATCGATCCAGCCGGGCTGTTTTCGAAAAGAACAAACATTTACTTCTCTCCCGCAGTAAGGCCGAGCAGGAAATTGTATTGAATGGAGTAAAAGATATTCTGCACTATCATGCCCGAGAGGCCGGTCTGAGTTTTAATGATCGCGATCTGCTCATGAGTTATGAGCCAAATAAAAACCGGGCCGGGGAAATAGCTGGACAAAAA
>DYOS01000096.1:3756-10982 GCA_020720405.1 Caldithrix sp.
GGACAAAAAACAGGAGAAAACATGAGTGCTCAGTTTCAGGGTGAAAATCTTATCTTTCTGGTCTCCCAGCCACGGGCTGGATCCACTCTGCTGCAGCGCATGATGGGTACGCATCCGGCCATACATACGGTCAGCGAACCGTGGCTGATGCTGCAACCGCTGTTCGGCATAAAACCGGAGGGCATGGAGGCAAAATATGAATGGCAGCTTGGCCGTAACGCTCTCGATGATCTGCTGGCCACTGTGCCGGAAGGTGATGAACTCTATTTTGAAGCGGTCCGGGCCATGTCCGGCGTGGTTTACAACCGCCTGCTCGAAGTATCGGGCAAACCCCTGTTTCTGGACAAAACTCCGCGTTACTATCTGGTTTTACCCGAACTCAAACGCACTTTCCCCAAAGCAAAATTTGTATTTATGTGGCGCAATCCGCTGGCCGTACTTTCGTCCATGCTGGAAAACTGGTATGGTAACAATCCGCAAAATCTGCGCAGCGGATATAATTATATGGATCTAACCGAGGCGCCTCAAAAACTGCTCGATGGTATGCGGCTGATGTCCGATCAGGCCCTAACACTGCATTACGAACAATTGGTCACGCAGCCCGAAGCCGAACTTCAGAAACTTTGTCAATTCCTTACTTTGAAATATGATCCGCAAATGGTTGAATACGGCCGGGTTGAAAATCTGAAAGGCCGCTACGGAGATCAGAAAAATATTAATCAGAAGGACCGGCCCGACCCGGCTTCAGCCGGTAAATGGCAGACGCACCTGAACAGCACTCCGGCCATGCGCCAGTTTGCCGTGGAATATCTGAACCAACTGGGCGCCCCGCTTTTGGAACAGATGGGTTATAATTTTGAGCAGCTTCTGGCCGGATTACAGCCGGCGCCCAAACAGGCCAAATCTGCTTTATCCCTGACCGATCAGCTTGACGAAATTTCCTGGCTGCGTGAGCAGAATCAGGCCGGTGAAGCATTCCGCCGCCTTTTGGAACTGGAAAAATCCTATCCCGGTCAGCCGGAACTTCTCAATTTGAAGGGCGAAATCCTGTTGGAAGATGGACAATCTGAAGCTGCTGAACAGATTTTCCGCGGCTTAATTGCCAGCGGTTCAGCGCTGGTCAGTGGTTACAATAACCTGGCCGTGATCCAGGCCATGCGCGGTGAGTGGGCCGCTGCCGGCGAATCCCTGCAGCGGGTTCTGGAACAGGATGCCCAAAATGAAAATGCCCTGGCCAATCTCGATTATATCAACAGTCAGCTTAACCAGCCGCTCCCGTCCAGTCTGAAATTTTCGGTGATCACACCTTCCTTTAACCAGGGCCAGTACATCGGTCAGACCATACAAAGCGTACTCGATCAAAACTATGCCCATTTTGAACATATTGTCATCGATGGCCTGTCTACCGACAACACAGTGGAAATTCTCAAAAGCTACAGCCACCTGCGCTGGATTTCGGAGAAGGATTCGGGACAAACCAACGCCCTGAACAAGGGGCTGAAGATGGCCGAAGGCGATATTATCGCCATTCTGAACAGCGACGATTATTATTTGCCGGGGGCCTTTGAAGCCGTTGGGCGGGCCTTTCGTGAAAATCCGGAATGCCGGGTTATTATCGGTGACTGCCGCTTTATTTACACCAATTCCGAGCGCACGCTAAAGGTGGTCAACCGTGACCTGACCTTTGAGGATATTATCCAGTACTGGCATAATTGGATTCCGCCAACCCAGCCGGCCATTTTCTTCCGCCGCGAAGTGCTAACTGAATTCGGTCTGTGGGATGAAACCCTGCATTATGCCATGGATTATGAATTTTGGCTGCGCATCAGCCGCAAATACCCCTTTCGCCATATCCCGCTGGAAGTTGCCGCTTATCGTTTTCATGAGGCGTCAAAAAGCGGCACCGGGAATCAATGGGCGATTTTTTATCCCGAGTGGCATCAGGTTTATCTGAAATACAAGGCCGATTCGCAGCGCCTGCCGCAGATTCCGCTGGTCACCGTGGCCCTGCCTCTGCCCAAAGCAAAGAGTAACGACAAGGCTTTTCAGACCCGTTTCCGGGAAACGGTGGCCTATTTTGCCGGTCAGCGCCTCGGCGATCTGGAAATACTGATCATCACCGATCAAAGCAATGCGGTAAACGCTTTGCCCAAAGATCTGCGCTCTGAAAAAATCCGCTTTGAAGCGGTAAAAATGCTGTCCGCAGCGGAATTTTACAAAACCGTGCAGAACACTTCCCGTGGCTATGCCCTGCTTTGTCCGGCCTTGGGTGACCAGGTTCCCGACGGCTGGTTTTTTGCCGCCCTCGATCATCTGCTCAAAAATCTACAGGCCGATCGTTTTTATAATTCTTCATGGAAAACAGGATCACCTGAATTCAGCGACCCGCAGGGCGATTTTGCACCCGGCCGGCTGATCCGCCGCCAGCGGCAAAAACAGCTTAAATTCAGCGTCATTATTCCCACTTATAACCGCTCCGATATACTGAAACTCTGTCTGGAGCGGCTGGCAGCCCAGGATTTCCCGAAGGATCAGTTTGAAGTTTTTGTCTGCGATGACGGATCAACGGATAATACGGCGCAGGTGGTTAACGCCTTTAAGGCGCCTTTCGCCCTCGAATTTATCACCCAGAAAAATGCCGGACCGGCAACGGCCCGGAATAAAGGCATCCGCCGGGCGACCGGGCAATATCTGCTTATTTTAAACGATGATGCCCTGCTTGAACCGAATGCCCTCAAACTGCATGATGAAAGCCATGCGGCCAGACCAGGTGAGAAAATTTCCGTACTCGGACTGTTTGCCCTTCTTCCGGAGTACCAGGCCAAACCCTTTGGTTATATGGCCCAGAATTCCGGTGTGCTGTTCTGGTACAACCGGATGAAACCCGGCCAGTTGTATGATTACAACCATTTCTATACCTGCAATATCAGCGTACCGCGCCAGGCCGTAGTTGAGGTTGGTATGTTCGATGAAGATTTTAATGGTCCGGCTGCCGAGGATATTGAATTGGGTCTGCGTCTGGAAAAGGCTGGTTATAAAGTTTTATACCGACCGGAAATCATCGCCTGGCATCATCATGAAATAACACCGCGCAGTTTCTGCAAGGTGCATCAGGTTCGCGGTTACGGTGCGGTTACCCTGAAATGGAAGCATCCGGCACTGCCCTTCTACAATAATATCGATAATAATATCGATGAGAAAATGGTGGAAATCTGGCGCCGCCTTGATACCAGCCTGCAGGAGGAAGCCGATGCCGCCGTCCGGGCGCTGGAAGCGCTGGAAGCAACCTGGCAGGAAACCGCCGACCGCCGCTATTTTGATGAGTTCGTTGTAAAAATGCACAATTATGCCAATGTTCTGCAGGAGTATTATTCTAAAAAAGGTATTCTTTCCAGCCCGCTGCTGCCGAAAATTCTGGCCCGGCAAAAAGCTGCCCGGGCTGCCCTGCCGCTTATTTCGGTGATCATTCCCTGTTATAATTATGGACGTTTTCTGACGGAAACGGTGGAAAGCGTGCTCAATCAGACTTATCCCAATTTCGAAGTCATTATCGTCAACGACGGTAGCACCGACAACACGAAAGAAGTGGGTGAGAAGCTCATCGCTGATCATCCGCAGCACCGCATCCGCCTGATTAACCAGGAAAATTCTGGTCAGCCGGCCATCTCCCGCAATAGTGGAATTAAGCAGGCAGCCGGTCCGTATATTCTGCCGCTGGACGGGGATGACAAGCTGGCGCCAGCCATGCTGGATAAATGCATGACCCTGCTGCTGAAGAATCCGGGCCTGGCCATTGCCTACACCGACCGCCGTGATTTTGGCGGTGTCGATCAAATTGTCAAAGCCGGGGATTATAATTTTGAAAAACTGCGCGAAGCCAATCAGATTTCCCATTGTGCGCTTTACAAAAAGGAAGTCTGGGAAAAGGTCGGCGGTTACCGCAGCAATGTAAAAGGTGTGGAAGACTGGGATTTCTGGGTGGCTGCCGGGGCGCTGGGATATTTTGGTCAGCGCATACCCGAGCCGCTTTTCTGGTACCGCCGCCACGATACCGGTGTCTATCAGGAAGTGCTGGCCAATTATGAGGAAAAATTTGCCGCGGTTATTCTGAACAATGCTTCGGTTTACCCGGAGAAAAATATCCGCTGGGCGCAGAACCGGTTATTAACCAAACCGGCCGCAAGCGGATCAAAAAATCCGGTACTGGTTTCAGTGGTTATTCCCACTTACAACCGTCCGCAGATGCTGGCTGAAGCCGTCCGTTCGGTTTTGAATCAGACCGAAAATAATATTGAGGTTATTGTGGTCAACGATGCCGGTCAGCCGGTGGAAGAGGTGCTGAAATCGTTTAAGGAACCGCGCCTGCGGCTGGTCACACACCCGGTCAATAAAGGTTTAGCTGCCTCCCGCAACAGCGGAATCGCCGTGGCCTCCGGAAAATACATCGCCCTGCTCGATGATGACGATCTGTTTCTGCCGGAACATTTGCAAACCGCGCTGGGTGTGCTTTCGGTGCAGCATCCGGTGGTTTATACCGATGCCTGGCGGGTGACCTGGCAGAAGCTAAATGAGACTTATGTCGAAATTGATAAACGCGTCCCCTATTCTATGGATTTTGAGCGCAACAAATTGCTGTTGGGCAATATTTCTCCGGTCAACTGTTTTGTCTTCGACCGGCTGCTGGCCATCAAAGCCGGGCTGTTTGATGAAAGTCTTTCCACGCTCGAGGACTGGGAATTCTGGATTCGTCTTTCCGGATTAGCCGCCTTCCGCCACATTCCGCAGGCCACGGTTCAGGTCAACTGGCGCACCGACGGCACGACCATGACTTCATCGCGGCAGCAGGAATTTTCAAAAAACCGGGAAACTATTTACAAACGTTATCAGAAAGAGCTGAAGCAGATTCCCAATGTCCAGGAAATTCTGGATGAGTTTAATGCCATCTGGTCGCAGGATGCCCGCCCGGTCCCGGTTTCAGATCAGCCGCTGGTTTCACTGATTATGCTGACTCTGAACGCCCTGGAATACACCCAAAAAGCAATCACGACCATCCTGAAATACACAGATACCCCTTATGAAATAGTAATTATTGACAACGGTTCAAGTGACGGAACGGTTGACTATCTGAAAAACCTGGCCGGTAGCCATAGCCAGATCCGGCCTTTTTTTAACAGCCAGAATACGGGTTTCGCTGCCGGGAATAATCAGGGGGTGGCCGCAGCCCGTGGCGAGTACGTTTTTCTGCTCAATAATGATGTGCTCGTCTCCGCTGGCTGGCTGGAAAATATGCTGAATGCTGTCCGGATGGATGAACAGATCGGCATGGCCGGGCCGTTAACAAACAGTATTTCCGGGTTTCAGAGGGTGGCCGAAGTGCCGTACACGGATGAAACTGGTTTTCATCAATTTGCTGCCTCGATGCAGCAGCGCTATGGTGGAAGAATATCGCCGCGCCGCCGTCTGGCCGGATTTGCCGTGCTGCTGAAAAAATCGGTTTATGAGCAGGTCGGCGGTCTTGATACCCGTTTTGGCACCGGCAATTATGAGGATGATGATCTTTGCCTGCGGGTCCGGGCAGCAGGGTATTCCCTGGTCGTTCACGAGGGGACATTTATCCATCATTACGGCAGCCAGACCTTTAAAGCCAATCGCATGGATATCCTGCATTCGCTGAATGAAAAAGGTTCGCTGTTTAAGGAAAAATGGCCACAGGTGGATTATGAAGAATTGTTGGAGATGAAAAATCCGCTGTTTGAACAAATCGATGGCTGGAATAACGAGGGTCTTAAACTGCTCGGCCAGGGTCAGAACGAAGCGGCCGAAGAAATCTTCAACCGCTCCCTGCGGGAATTTCCTTTGTCGGCAGAAGCGCTGTTTGGTCTGACCATGATCGCCCGCAGCCGGGGCCTTCGGGATGAAGCCTGGCGCCATATCCTGAAATTGCTGAAAGCCCATCCCAAACATGCCGCCGGATTAAACCAGGCCGGACTTCTGGCCTTTGAAGAAGGGCAGACCGGGCAAGCCCAACAATGGTTTGCCGCAGCCATTACTCATGCTCCGGATTTTACCGATGCCCAGCGAAACTATGGTCAGGTCTTGATTGAATCGGGTGAATATGAAAAAGGTGTACAGGTTTTTCAGCAAATTCTGCAGCGCCAGCCGCAGGACATTCAAACCCTGCTGATTATGGCCAATCTGAACCTGGAAGCCGATCGTCTGCCGGAAGTCAGACGCCTGGCCCGGCAGGTACTGACGGTCGATCTGACCAACGCCCCGGCCCTGCAGCTTCTAGCATATCTCAATTCGCTTGAAGAAAGCGATCCCTTTGCCCTGGCCAAAGAATATCATCCCGATTTGCTGGCTGCCAATCAATTGCTGATGAGCGGGAAAATCGAAGAAGCTGGTGACGCCTATAAAAACCTGCTGCAGGTTGAACCCGGACATCCGGCCTTTTTGTATGGTTTGTCGCTGGTTTGCCGGTTGACCGGGCAAAAGGAAGAATCGGGTAAATATCTGAATGCGGTGCTGGCCTCGGCTGCGGAATTTGTTCCGGCTCTTCAGGATATGGGGTTACTGATGCTGGAGGAAGGCCGGCTGGAAGAAGCTCTGAAGTATTTTACCCGGGTGGTTGAACTTAATCCGGATTCAAATATCGCCCGGCAATATCTGAGTGATGTTTTTCTGGAACTGGGCCGTTTTCAGGAGGGTCTTGATATTATTTTACGATCACTCTCCGACCACCCCGATGATGTCAATACTCTGCTGCGGGTTGGCAAAATCCACTGGGAAGCCGGGAAGAAGGAAATCGCCCGCGGCTATTTTGAAAAAGTGCTGGCGCTTGATGCCCAGAATCCCATGGCCCATGAGTTTTTAGATATGACCGGACAGCCGGTCTGAAATTGATCCGATATAAAACTTAGCGTAATAAACCGTGATTGCCTGTTGTAAATATGGTGATCCCGGCCTTTAATAAATTTTGGAAAGCGCCCGCGACCTGGTGGATGAGATCATCATTGCTGACACCGGCTCAACGGACGATACCGTGAAGATCGCCGAAAGCTTTGGCGCCAAAGTCTTTTCCTATCCGTGGCAAAACGATTTTTCCGCCGCCCGCAATGCCGTTCTGGATAAAGCCGGCGCCGATTGGATTCTGCATCTTGATACGGATGAGCTAGCATTGCTGTTTGCAAAAGCTTTTGAGCAAACCCCACAGTATTGGCTCAATT
>DYOS01000234.1 GCA_020720405.1 Caldithrix sp.
AGCTACTATATTAATAGTAATAATACTAAATGAATCGGAGGATGGATGCGTGACTCGACAAACAGACCGTCCCGACTGGAATGGGAAATTCTGGAAATCATTTTTTCCCGCTTTGGCGGCCGGCCGGTAACAGTTCGTGAAGTTCTCAATACAGCCTATCCGGATAACAGCAAAGCATATACTACCGTACAAACAGTTATGAATAAACTGGTTGAGAAAAAACTGTTGAAGAAAGAAAAAACAGGTTTGGTTAATTTTTATCAGCCGGTACGGGAACAGCAGGAACTGCTGCAAAGTGAAATTCAGTCCTTTCTGAATAAAGCTTTTGCCGGGTCCTTTAAAGCCATGGTCAGCTTTCTGTTTTCCAACGAAACCATTACCCAGGAAGAAATTGAGAGCTTGCGTGAACTTATTGAGAAATCAGAGGGGGAGAAATGAATTCTACTCTTCAGGGGCTGGAAGAAGTTGCCCTGAACTGGTCGGAGTGGTGGTTGCCGTTAATGGGCAGGAATACCATTTTTTTGATTTTGACTTTAAGCTTGTTGGCCGGGCTTCGCCGAACCAATTATACCTTCCGCTACTATGTACTGATTCTGGCGCAGCTAAAAATGCTTCTGCCCCTGTTTGTTTTGCCTTTTCCTGGTAAAATGCTTCCGGCCGGCTATCCGGATTTTGACTTATTGACCACGGTTGTTATCACGGCCGGTGAAGCCGGACAGGGTAAACTGTTAAGCTGGTCTGTACTTCTGTTTATTTTATGGATTACGGCTGTGCTGGTTCTGTTTGCGCAGTTACTCTACCGTCAAATTTATCTCTGGCGATCGATGTCGTATTGGCTGGATGTTACTGCTCAATACCGGCGTTTTCTGCCGAACAGCCGAATCCGGATATACACCAGCCAGGCCAGTCATCCGCCTTTTGTTCACGGTTTTATCAGGCCTGCCGTTATTTTGCCTGTCGAATCAAAGGAATGGGCTGAAATGGAGATGCGTACGGTGCTGGCTCATGAGACCGGGCATATTTTATCCGGTCATATCTGGCAGATGCTGCTTCAACGGATTGTCCAGGTCATTTATTTTTTTCATCCGCTGGTTTGGCTGCTCAACCGACAGATGGATCTGATCCGGGAAATTCGCTGTGATAGCCGGGCTATCCGATTTCTGGGTTTAGGCCCAAAACAATATTTGCAGTATTTGCTTTCGGTTGTAAAACGTAATGTTCAGCCGCTTTCCTGGTTACAGACAGGTCTGGCTTTGGCTGAAAAAGAAAGCGATTTGAGTAAGCGTGTTAAATTTCAGATTACCAAACAGGAGGATAGTATGTTTTTAACTGCTTTGATGCGTAATGTGATTGCGATGATGTTCATCGGACTGATTTTGGCTTTTTCATGCTCATTTCAGGGCAAGGAGAAAATGGAGAATAATATTCAGTCGGGCCTCATTATTGATTTTATGAGTTTAACCAAAAAACCGGAGATTTTGCATTTAACCACCCCGAAATATCCTGCAGCCGCCAAGGAAAAAGGTATCCAAACAACTGTAATTGTATCAGTAGTAATTAATGAGCAGGGTACTGTGGAGAGGGCGGAAGTATTTCACTCGGCTAAAGCAAGTGATCAGCAGGATCAGGTTATTTATCAGGCAATGGAAGAATCTGCCTTATCTGCTGCCCACGAGCTGACTTTCAAACCGGCAGAGCTTGATGGGAATAAAGTAAAAACCAGGATGAATGTGCCGTACCAGTTCAAATTATCCGCAGATGAAACAACGCCGGAAAAGACAGAATAGAACAGTACCTGAAGAATCACCGGTTTAATCTAAATAAAAAAGCCTGGCGGAGCTCCGACAGGCTTTTTTTAATTTTCGCTTTATTAAACTAAACTACCTGACCAGCAGCATCTTCTTCTG
>DYOS01000097.1 GCA_020720405.1 Caldithrix sp.
TAAAAATGTTCGGCCAGGATAAGTGTAATATCGTCTTCGGGGCTGTCCTGCCGGGAAAAAGCCTGAAGCTCACCCACAATTTTTTCTTTTAACATAAAAATACCTTCGCCCCGGTATTTTTGAACCAATTCAATCAGCCGCTCTTCTCCAAATTCTTCTTCTCTGCTGTTCATCGTCTCGGTCAGGCCGTCCGTAAAAGCAACCAACAAATCACCCTGCATAAAGGGCACGGTTTCCTGTACATAATTCTGATTGGCTAAAAAGCCCAGCACAATACCGCCCGTTTTCAGCCGGGTAATCCGGCCGTCGCCGTGAAAAATAAACGGTGGATTATGTCCGGCATTGGTGTAAATAATTTCATTGGATTCCAGATTAATAATGCCATAGAAAAAAGTTGTGTAGCTGCCCTGCTGTGTGCTGTCATGCAGCAGGTTATTCAGCCGGAAAACCGGGTCGCAGGAGGTCAGGTAATTGCGTTGCTGGCTGCGCAGGCTGGCTAGAATCAGGGTCATCATCAGCGAGGCCGGAACGCCTTTCCCGGAAACATCACCAATGGTGATAACAATCTGTTTATCACGAATGCCAAAAATATCATAAAGGTCGCCGGAAACAATTTTACTGGGTACATTCAAAGCGGTAATTTTCAAGGTCTCAGAAGATGGAAAATGCTGGGTCAGCAAACCGCGCTGAACCATTCCGGCATTGATAAGATCGGTTTCCATTGCTTTTTTAGCGATAATTTCTTCCACCTGCTGGGCATTGCGGATAGCAATCGAGGCCAGTGAGGCAAATAATTCCAGGCTCTCGCGGCGCTGTATAGTGTAAAAAGCCAGTCGATCGCTTTCCAGAACAATTACTCCGATCACCATTGCTTCGAAAATCAGAGGCACAGCAATCTGAGAACGTGTTTCGGGTCGGATCTGTATGTAATGTCCGGCAGAACGGACATCGTCCAGAATATCGATTTGCCGGCTTTGGACAACCAGACCGCAGGCACCCTGGCCGACCTTCAGATGCAGATTGCGCAGCATTTGTTCGGGGTAACCACGGCTGCTGGTGTTCAGCAGGTGCTGACCGGATTCATCGAGCAGGAAAATAGCAGCGGCATCGTAGGGAATCAGAGTCTGAACAGTCTCAAGGATAAAATCCAGAATAGGCTTTACCTGCAGTGAGGAAAGAATTTGATGGCTGATTTCGACCAGCTTTCGGGTCTCGAAATTCTTTTTTTCCAGATCGATGATCAGCCCGGTATTCTCCAGAATCAGACCGGCTTTTCTCTGAATCCGTTCAAACAGGTTGCGGTTATCTGTTTGTTTCAACATCGGCAGGCGGTGTTTACTGGTCAGAAGAAAGGCAAAAATATGGGTGTGACCGAGAAAAGGGTACAAATGGGTCAAACCGGCGGCAATCAATTTTTGAGTAATGTTTTCATCAAGACCCATCTGGCTGATATGCAGCGAGCGGACACTTTGGGCTGGCAGGTTTTCCAGGATGGTCGCTTTAATATCCAGCTTTAATATGTCAGGATCATTTATTCTTTGCTGATGCGCCAGGTAGAAGGAATCATTTTCCAGAATATAAAAAGCAAAGGGCACCGCTTCGAACAAGACATTAAAACGGTTTTTCAGTAATTGGTCGATGTCATGAAAACGGATCGCTTTGTTCAGGTCGGTATTAAGCTGTTCCAGTTCCAGCAGGGCCAGACTGGCCTGTTTTAGTTTGCCAAACAGAAAAATATCGGTCAGTTTTTCCAGAAAGGCCTGCGGTATAAGCAGCATGACCAGCAGCATGAGCAGGATGCGTAATTCCATGTAAGTGCCGGTCAGGGAAAAAAACAGAAAAAGCAGGGCGGCGATAATCACGTTAATCAGCCGCATTAAATGTCGTTTTTGCATAGATGAAATTCTGGTTCGCTGTTTAGCGGAAATTTATAAATATCCTTGTTCTGATTTTAATTTAGACGACGGGTAATTTTTAATCAAGAAGCCAATTCAGGGTGAGGTCAGATTTTGATCATGGAGACCAGGGTAATATCATCGGACTGCGCTACATCCCCGGTGAAAGCCCGTAATTCACCCAGCAGTTGCTGATTCAGTTCAACCGGAGTGGCAGAGACATTATTTTGCAGGATGGAAAGCACTCTTCTCTCTTCGAATTCATGGTCATCAGCATCCATTGCTTCGGTGATGCCATCGGTAAACATGACCAGAATTTCATGTTGATGCAGTGTGCAGTATCCGGTTTCAAAACGGTAATCCGGCATCATGCCCAGTATAATACCGCCGGTTTCAAGCGTCTCTTTTAAGGTGCCGGATGAAAAAATATAGGGCGGATTATGTCCGGCATTGACGTACTCAATCCGCCCGGAGCTGGCCTCGAAAAGCATAAAAAATGCCGTGATGTATTTTTCTGTGCTCGTATTCTTATAAATCAGGTTATTCAGCCGGAAAACAATTTCTGCTAATTCAAGGTTAAGCGTGGAAAGGGCATGCAGACCGGCCTGCAGGTTCGACATAAGCAGCGCGGCCGGCATTCCTTTGCCGGAAACATCGGCAATCGCCAGCAGGTAGCGCTCCTCTGAAATTTTCAGAATATCGTAATAATCTCCGCCAACCTGGTGGCTGGGAATATTCACCCCGTGGATTAAACAGCCGGGAATGGAGGGCATTTCCCGTGGCAACAGGCGTGATTGTATGCCGGCGGCCAGGGTGATTTCTTCTTCCAAACGTTGTTTTTCCAGCTCTTCTTTGATCAGCCGGGCATTTTCCAGTGCCGCCATCACCATATTGGCCAGTGTCGAAATAAAGCTCAGATTGGCCTCGCTAAAATTATTGTTATTTAGTTTAGAGGCCATCAGAATATAGCCGCCATTGGCATTCTGAATTTCCATCGGTACAATCAGGCGCACACCGGAATTATAAATTTCCTGCCAGGACTCATCACCGGGCGTAAGCCGGAACGGGTGTTTTTCCTGACTGAGCAACCGGCAAAAACGATCGCATTGATCCGGAGAAAAAGCTGCGAAAATCTGTCCCTTGCGGAAAGCAACCTGCCATTGATCCGCTTCACGCAGCAAAACGACAAATTGATTGACCATCAGCTGGCCCATCAGGGCGAAGGAAAATTGACGGAGAATAGCCGCCGGTTCAAAAAGCCGGTTCAGTTCTTTACCGATTTCAAATAAGGTGTTCAGCTCCTGTACCTTGTGATCAAGCTGTTCGTTAACCTGGCTCAGCTCGCCAAGTGTCAGCGCATTTTCGATAGCCTGCAGGGCGATATTAACCAGGGAGTGCAGGAATTCGATTTCATCTGGGCTGAATTTACCGCCGGTTAGTTTTGGACCAAAGGCAACAATAACCCTGATGCCCCGTCCGGAACGGACCGGAAGAACCAGTTCAAGACGTTTTTCGGAGAAGAATTTGGGCCGGTTGTCAGTTGCACCATATTCCGAAATCAGAAAAGGTGAGTCGGGCAGCCCTGAAAGTTCAACCGGTGAACCGGCCAGATCGGACGGCAGGCCTCTCAGGCTTTCAATGATAAAAGGCTGGTTCGGCTGGCTGACCAGAATAATGCCCCGGCTTAACATCATTCTGCCCATCGGGACCAGCAAAATTGTATTTAAGATGGATGGTAAGTTTAAGGAGGCATTAAGGGTCTGGCTTATTTCGAACAGGGCACTAAGTTCGATCAGCCGTTGGTCAAGCTGGGTCGTGTTCAGTTCATCCCGGTGGCGGTCGCGGAAATTATTCAGGTAATCGGTCATATCAGGCGCTTTTATTCAGGTATTTAATCATGGAAACTTTGTTTCTAATACCGGGATTGATTTCGTAGCTGACCTGATCCATCAGGGAACGCATCAGGTGAATGCCCAACCCGCCCATCCGCGCTTCGTGGATATAGCGGGAAACATCGGGACGGGGCAGATTTTCCGGATCAAAACCCTTACCTTTATCAGCGATGGTGATGGCGATCTTTTCCTTATCCAGTTCCACCCGGATTTCAACCATGCGCCGGGCGTCATAACCGTGGGCATGCTTGATTACATTGGTGCAGGCCTCGTCCACCGCCAGGGCAATTTGCTCGCGGGAATCCTCATTAAAACCGATATTTCCGGTAATAGCCCGGATGAAATCGCGGATAATTTCCAGGTTTTCGGTTTTACTCGAAACCTTGAGCTGAAATTTCTGTTTTTTATTTATCACCATTGGCATCCTGCGTTTCATTTCGAAAATCAGTTTCGAAAGTTTCTGAATCTATAGGTTAAATTTCTCCCGGGCCTGGCCTTCTTCTTCGCAGATATCATACAGCGCCGGGAAGCCGAGCAGGTCGAAAACCTTGTAAACTTTGGTCGAGAGATTGCTCAGCTTTATATCGCCGCCTTTGTCCCGGATTTCCTCGATAAAGCCCATAAAAACGCCTAATCCGGCACTGCTGATATAATCGAGTGAACGCATGTTAACAATTATTTTATAGCGATTTTCATGAATCAGATTGACCAGTGCTTCTTCAAAGCGCGGTGCCGTGTGGGCATCCAGAAAGCCATGCAGATAAACCACCGCGCCCTCCCGAAAGTCGTGCCTTTGTACCTCAAAATTACTCATTCAGCCTCCGTTTAAATTTTAATGAGTATCAATGTCAGGTCGTCGTGCAGGTTCTGTCCGTTCAGAAACCTGAGAATTTCATCAATCAGCCGGTCTTTTAATTCCACAATGGAAAGTGCAGCATGGGCAGAGAGAAAACTGCTCAGCCGTTCTTCGCCAAACTCTTCGCCCAGCTCGTTTCGGGCCTCGGACAAACCGTCTGTAAAAAATGCCAGTATATCCCCGTTCTGCAAGGTTAAAACTTCTTCCGTCAGAATCTGGTCAAATATTTCACCCTGATTCAGGCCAACCGCTATCCCGGGCGGCTGCAGAATTTCGGATCGCCCGGCCGAACCGGAATAATGGATGACCGGGCAATGGCCGGCCCTGGCATAAGTCAGTTCCATCGTCCGGGTATTGATGCGGGCGGTCAGTAAACTGATAAATATCTTGCGGTCCAGGGAGCGATAGAGAATTTTATTGGTGTTGATCAGGATTTCCCGGGGCGAGGCATGGATCGAAGCCAGCGATTGAATAATCCCTTTGGTTTCAGCCATATAAAAAGCGGCCGAAGTGCCTTTTCCGCTGACATCTCCGATAATCAGGCCGATTTCATCCCCGGTATGGTTATAGAAGTCGTAATAATCACCACCAACTTCATAAGCGGTGATGGTCAGCGTTTCAATCTCCAGTCTGCCGACGGACGGAATAGTCTGCGGCAAAAGCCGCATCTGCACTTCCCGGGCAATTTGCAGCTCTTTTTCCATCCGCTCCCGTTCCAGCGAGTTCTGAATCAGCTTTGAATTCTCAATGGCAATACCGGCCTGATTGGCATAAGCTTCCAGCATATTCACATCGTCCGGGTCGTAGCCGAAATTTTCCGATTTTGCGGCGAACAATATGCCAAGCACCTGATCCTTGGAGTTCATGACCGGTACACCAAGAAACGAACCGATGGATTTTTTCCAGTTATTCAGGTGTACATACTCCGGGCTTTTACTGAGGTGGTTGACTAAAACAGATTTTTTACCGGACAGAATCTGGTGACTGACCGGATTGTTATTATTCCTGTTAAAATGGGAAATTTCCGCTGCTGTAAGATTTTTGGAAGCGACAATGCTCAGCCGGCCGTTGTGTTCATCCTTTATTTCGAACCAGGTAAATTTTGACTCGGTCACTTCCGTAGCCATCTCGGTAATCATCTGAATGACTTTGTTATAGTCAAATTCTGCGGCAATGGCCTGGCTCAGACGGTGCAGGGAGCTGACTTCGCGCATTTTCCGTTCAAAAACCCGGGCTGTCGGTAACTGCAGCAGCAGATTAAAGGAAGCCAGAATCGTATAAAAAATCAGGAAGAAATAGGCCAGGTTGGCAAATACAGCCAATGTCAGACTGTGATAGGCCAAACCTTTTCCAAAAACAAAATCGTACAGGAAAATAATGGCGCTGATAATGGCCAGGGAGAGCAGGAAATAAATGTACTTATCCCGGCGGGAAAGGAAAGTTACCCAACTGTTGCGGGTGGCCAGAATAAAAAGCAGTACCAGATTGATCAGGTAAACTGCGTTGTTCAGGAAAAAGAACAGACTGTTATCTCCACTCAGGCTTCTGTAATTATAATCCAGCGAAACAGAAATTGCCGGAGGGGCATTGGTGATAATGGTAAACAGTGAATTCAGGGCTGTTCCGGCCAAAACCAAAGTGATATACAGTGTCGTCCGCCGGCGGTGCTTGAAATACATCAGGTTGCGGATCGAGAGCAGCAGCGGCATGAACATGATGATTGCCGAAAGCGCAATCAGATTGGCATAAATCAGGCTGGGCAGGGTTTCCGGCGGATTGGGAAATACGGCCGGCGAAAAACTTGGGTCGAGCAATTGTTGGGCAATAAATACAACCAGGTACAGTCCGGCCAGAAGTTTGACTATATTGATAAGATTTTTTTGAACCAGGTCGTGGCTAAACAATTTGCGGCTTTTAAGGTAAACAAAGAACAGCAGCAAAGCACTGACCGAGAAAAATTCATTTATATAAGACCAGGAATCGATGCGGGTAGCACTGTAGTATTCCAGCAGATCATACAACAGGGTGATGATGCTGAGCAGAACGATAAATATCAGAAGCAGATTTGCTGATAATTTTCCGGGTTTCATTCCAAATAAACCTTGACTGGCTGATAAGCCTTTTCAGATCTGCCGATCAAACTTTGATCACGGCGCAGGTGAACGACCTGTGAAGCACCGGCATCGGTAATCACAAAATTATAATTTACCGGGTTGATCAGGAAATCAGTGATGTAGTCAAATCCGGTCAGGGCACTCAGACGTTGCCCGGTAGCGGAAAGTTGCACCAGCGATGAGCCGTCGGACAGGTATTCCACGATCCATATTTTATCCTGCTCCTGTAAATCCGGCAGAACCGGTCCAAAATTATCAGCCCGGGCAACTACCCTGACCGAGTCCTGATCAAGATTAAAAGAAAGCAGGGCCTCCATGCTGTCCGGATGATGGATGATAAACAAGGTATTTGGTTCAATCCCAAAACTGAAATATTCCGGTTCGACCAGTTTTATACCTCCGGCGGAGTTTATTTCCCGGCTTATTTCAGCGCTGGCTGAAAGCAGGACAATCGACCCGGCGCCGGAATCGAGCAAACCAACCTGACCGTCCGGGCCTTTACAAAGCTGGGTTGGCCGGATAAACTGGTTGTTGATCAGGCTGGTTTGGCCATCCTGCGCATTGACCCGGACCAGAGAACCGCTGCTGTCGGTGACCCAAAACCGGTTTTCCGATTCCAGATAAATAACATCGTAAGGGCCGGGTATATCTCCCGACTCGAGAATAGTTCTGCCCGTGGCAGTACTAAGAATCTCAATATAATGCAGGCCCGGATAGGTGATTAAAGCCAGATTTTCATTGGCCGCCAAAGCCATGCGCCAGGGCCGCCACAAGGTGCCGCGGTTTATGGTTGTATATTGAAGATCATAAGTCAGACGGAAAATTTGAAAACCAGAATAATCAAGAATCCAGAAGTTTCCGGGACCGGGGGTGATACTAAGTGGTTTGGTTGGTGCCGACTCGGTTTCCGGGCCGAGTACCGTCAGGCTGTATTCATAAAGAATATCAGTGAGCGGTACGATGTCACTATAATCTGTTATATCTGCGGCTACCGAATCGAGGGCTTCAAAAGTCTGTTGGCTGCCCGTCCGGCGATAGATGATAAAGTGGTTGAATTCCAGCTTGGCTGGCCGGGTCCAGTTGAGACGGATGATATTACCGGTGGAGGACAAAGACAGGTTCAGGTCGATTTCATTCTGTTGATTCAGCGGATCCAGAATATTGGAGCGTTCCCGCTCAACACAGGCCGAACATAAAAAAAAACAAAAAACAAATAATCCGGCCGCCAATCCCGCCATTCGAAAGGCCGGGTGATTATTTGTTTTTTGCATATACCGTCCGTCAGATTAGTTTCAGAAGGTCATTATACACTTCATTCACATTTCTGTTTCCGTCAATCCGTTCCCACATGCCGCGCTGCTGGAAATAACTTTTCACATTGGCGGTCTGACTGTAGTAGATATCGAGCCGTTTGCGGACGGTCTGATCGGTGTCATCATTCCGTGAAATGATACTGCCGCCGCATTTTATACAGATATGGTCGGCTGGTTCGGGGTTCAGTATCGGGTTATAGTCCGTGCCGCAGGAGCTGCAGATTTTTCTCTCGCTCAACCGGCGGATGATAATTTCATCGGGAACATAGATTTCGATGCAGCGGAAAGCCGGTAGACTAAGTTTTTGCATCAACTGACCCAGCCCTTCAGCCTGTGGAATGGTCCGGGGAAATCCATCCAGGATAAAACCTTTGCTGCAGTCCGGTTCCTGAATTCTTTGCTCAATAAGACTCAGAATAACTTCATCCGGCACCAGCTCACCGCGCTCCATCCTGGATTTTACCTGGCTGCCGAGTTCCGATTCTGTTTTAATTGCCTGGCGCAGCATATCGCCCGTCGAGACCTGCGGAATACCAAATTCACGGCTTAATCTCTTTGACTGCGTACCTTTTCCCACACCAGGTGCTCCGAACAAAATCAAGTACATTCAATCTCCTTAAGGTTTTTTTCGATCCATGATCGGTTTATTATTGTGCGGCTTTGCTGCCCGCGCTGTCTTTGTGAGATTTTCAGCGTAGAGCTGACCGCAGGCGGCCTGAATTTCCCAGCCTTTCCTGCGTCGGCGTGTGATGGTCCGCTTGCCGTTGACAATCCATTCAAATTTCTGAATATCCTGCTCCGATGGCGGATGGTATAACGGATCATCTGTATTGCAGGGGATAATATTTATCTTTGCCTTAAACGGATGGGCCAGCCGAACCAAAGCCCGTGCATCAGCCTCGGAAGAATTCAGTCCATCCATTAAAACATATTCAAAGGTCACTGTTTTTTTTGTTTTAGCCGTGTACTCACGGACACTATCGAGCAAATCACTAAGCGGGTATTTGCGGGTTACCGGCATAATTTTCTCGCGGCTTTCCTGGGAAACCGCATTCAGCGAAAGAGCCAATTTGAAGGGTTCGGCCTGATCGGCCAGTTGTTTTATTCCCGGAATAATCCCGGCGGTAGAAATGGTGATCCTGTTTTTCCCCAGCCCAAAACCGTCTGCCGCAATAAATTTGTGTGCCGCCGGCAGAACTTCATCAAGATTGAGCAGCGGTTCACCCATGCCCATAAAAACTATATTGGTTAGCGGTGCCTCGCTGCGGCTGTTCATTTGCAAAACCTGTTCAATAATTTCACCGGCGGTCAGATTTCTTAAAATACCCATTTTACCGGTAGCACAGAATTTACAGTCCAAAGGACAGCCAACCTGCGAAGAAATACAATAGGTAACCCGCTTGCCCTCATAAATAATCACACTTTCAATGCGCAAACCATCGGGTAATTCCCACAGAAATTTGGTTGTTTTGTCTATCTCCGAGATATGGGTATCGGTCAGGGTAAAACTGCGCAGCACAAAGTTATCGTCTAATAACTGGCGGAATTCTTTTGGCAGGGTTGAAAATTGTTCAAACTGCGGCCATTGATTCTGGTAAAGGCCCTGCAAAATTTGTTGTAAGCGGTAGGCCGGCTGCTGCTGTTCTTCCAGGAATCGGCTAAGTTCTTCCCGGGTGTAGTTCAGAATGGATGGCTTCATCAGCGAAGTTGCTTAATATCGGGCATGTGTATTAATTTGAACTCCTAACAAAATCAAAATTTAGTCAAATTGAACAGTTATCTCAAGAGGATTGGCAGGTTCTATGTCGGGGAATGATCAGGATATCAGATTAGCGGAAGAAATGGTTACCCTATTTGGCCGGTTACGTCAGGAACTGGCCAGGGTCATTATCGGTCAGAACGAAATAATAGAGCTGATTATAATCGCCATGCTCAGCCGGGGTCATGCCTTGCTGATCGGTGTTCCGGGGCTGGCCAAAACCCTGATCGTCCGTTCCCTTGGCGAAATTCTAAATCTGTCTTTTTCGCGCATTCAGTTCACCCCGGATATTATGCCAACTGATATCACCGGGACTGATGTTCTGGAAGAGAACCGCACGACCGGTGAAAAATCTTTTCGTTTTCTACCCGGGCCGCTGTTTGCCAACCTGATTTTGGCAGACGAAATCAACCGCACACCGCCCAAAACCCAGGCCGCATTGCTTGAAGCCATGCAGGAATACCAGATAACCGCAGCCGGTAAAAAATATCAGCTTCAACCGCCGTTTTTCGTACTTGCTACCCAAAACCCGATTGAGCAGGAAGGAACCTACCCCTTACCCGAAGCCCAGCTTGACCGATTCATGTTCAGTCTCTGGCTGGATTACCCGGCTTTTGAGGAGGAAGTGGCTATTGTTGAGCAAACAACACAGGAAAGACAGCTTGAATTACAACCGTTGATCAATCAGGAGCAGATGCTGCGCTTTCAAAACCTGGTCCGCCGGGTACCTGTGGCCCGGCCTCTGACTGAATATGCAGTCCGTTTAGTCAAAGAAACCCGCCCGGATATTCAAAACCGGAATGGAAAAAAATGGATCCGCTGGGGTGCCGGACCCCGGGCCGCCCAGTACATCGTTCTCGGAGCAAAAGCGCGGGCCCTGCTCAATGGCCGGTACACACCAGATCAGGATGATGTTCAGGCGATGGCCCTGCCGGTACTGCGGCACCGCATCATTACCACCTATGCTGCTGAGGCCGAAGGTATGACTATCGGAATGATTATTGACGATATTCTAAAACGTATTGAAAAATAAATTTGGAATTGGTAACCCGGAACCGGGAATTGAAGAACCCAC
>DYOS01000009.1 GCA_020720405.1 Caldithrix sp.
AGTATCACTTCCTTACATTATTGTCATGCCGATCCCGCCCATGCGGGACATGCCGACTTGTTTCGGCATCCAAAGAATATCACCCTGAAATAGACCCTGATTCAAGTTCAAGGTGACATTTCGGTCTTTTCGGTGTCGATCGGTGGCTACTTTTTCTTTTTGAGATTTCTCCTCTCCCGCCCGGGCGGGATCGTTCGAAGACTTGTCCCGCTCCGGCGGGATGACGAACTGAGGGCATTCTTCAATTCCCGGGTCCGAATTCCGATTTCGTGTTAATTCGTGAAAATTTGAGAAATTCGTGGACAAAAATTTTTGGATTCTTCAATTCCCAATTCCATGTTCCGTTTAGTAATTGCCCCTCCAACCAAAATATTTTTCGTTTCAACCCTCAAAAGTTTCTTCTAAGATTTCATTATTTTAAACCGATTTAAAATCTAATAATTAAAATTCGGTACCGGATGAAACTACTCAACCTTATTTCTATTTTAATCTGTCTTGCCGCCGGAAGTCTGGTTTACGGGCAAAATTACAAATTTTCATCCAAAACCATCCGGGATGGTTTGTCTCAGGCGACTGTTACGGGAATTGTTCAGGATAGGTACGGCTTTCTGTGGTTTGGGACTCAGGACGGTCTGAACAGGTTTGACGGTTATAGTTTTAAGGTTTACCGCCATCAGTTGGATGATACGACCAGTCTTCAGGAGAACTGGATTACGGCTATGGCCACCGATTCCCGGGGCAGAATTTTTCTAGGTACCAACAGTGGCTTTGTACAATATTTCAACCCGGATGATAATCTGTTCCGGAATATTCCGGTTCAGAAAATTTTCCCCGGCGTAAACCAGATCATCCAAATCGTTATTGGGCAGAATGACCAGATTTGGTTGCTGACCAATGAGGGACTGCTTTTAATACCCGATCCGGAGCAAACCGGACAGACCAAAATGATAATCCCTGTTCAGGAAATCGGGATAACCCGGCTTGGTTTGTGTGCTGAAAAGAAACTTCTGATCAGCACTGTCACGGGTGGGGTTCTGCATCAAAATGGCGAAAACAGAGCACCAATTTCCGGAACCGGACAATTTGGCCCAACCAGCCTGGCTTTTTCCGATTCACTTGGCCGGTTCTGGTTTACCACCCGGGACGGCCGGCTCTTCCGCAAGGATAGTCTGAATTCTCCCGACCGGCCAGAGTTAATTCTACAGGGTTATCGGTTCAGAGATGCTTCCGTTGCCGATGACGGTGAAATCTGGCTGGCAGCGGATGAGGCCTTGATCCACTTTAACACTTCGACCGGAATAACCCAAATAAGCAACGATGAATTTTACCGGAATGGTATTGCCGGACGGTTTCCCCAGTTCCTCTTTCATGATCATAATAATATTCTGTGGATCGGTTTTTTGACCGATGGTCTGGCCCGGTTGATCCCGAATTCCGACCGGTTGCTCAGTTTCCCATCCAGCCGCGAAGAAGCACAAACCCTGCCCGACATCAATATCTGGACCATGGCCAGCCTGGATGATAATAATTTCTGGCTCGGTACCGATGCTGGTCTTCTCGAATTGTCACTTGACAAAATGCATCTTTCTTTACCGCAATCAGCCGGACTGCGCCAGGTACTGGAAAAACAGGTGGTCAGGAATCTGTTCATCTCTGACGGCTGGTTGTATATCGGTACGGACGGAGCCGGCATCTACCGTTTCCATCCGCCAAGCGGACATATTGAGCACTATCCTGAACCGCAGGCAATCCGATCATTTTATGAGGATCAAAATGGAATACTTTGGGTCGGTTCGCTGACCGGGTTGTACACATGGGATAGAGATCGGAAAGGCTTCACCAGGTATCATTTTCAGAATCCGGTTTGGAATGAAACCCGGATCAGTCTAATTGATCAAGCGGGAGAGGGACAAATCTGGCTGGGTACTTATGGCAATGGATTGCTAAATTTCGATCCGCGCAGTGGTCAGGTTCAGCAGTTTAAACATCAGCCGGGGGACTCTTCCAGCCTGAGTGATAACAGTATTCTTTCGGTTCTGACCATGCCCGATGGCCAGGTTTGGGTAGGGACTTTTATTGGTCTGAACCGGTTTGATCCGCTAACCCAAAAGTTCAGTCGCTGCCGGGCGCTGGAAATGGGCGGGGATGATGTGGTTTATTCGCTTTTAGCAGACAGCGCCGGTCATATCTGGATTAGCCAGAACAATGGCATTGCCCATTTTGATCCGCTGCGAAACAAATCGATCCGAAATTTTAACATGGATGACGGATTGCCCAACAATGAGTTCAATAAAGGGGCTTTTTATAAAACAAAGACCGGCGATCTGCTGTTCGGGGGCATTACCGGGCTGGTTCTGATAAAACTCCATGATGCGTCCGCTAACTCTGTCAAACCGTCGGTGGTATTCACAGATTTCCGTATTTTTAATCAGAGTACAGGAACTGAACATGAATTAAACCGGAAGCCATATATTGTCCTGTCCTATGATCAGAATTATTTCAGTCTCGAATTTGCGGCGCTTGACTATTCCAATCCGGCAAAAAATACCTATAGCTGGAAAATGTCCGGACTTGAGGAGCAGTGGCATTCGCCGACGAATGAACATCGCGCCTATTATACAAACATGCCGCCGGGAGAATATGAGTTCATTGTCCGGGCTGCGAATAGTGAAGGGGTCTGGAATGAGACCGGGCGTTCAGTCAGAATAAGTATCGTTCCGCCCTTCTGGATGACAACGGTTTTCCGTGTCTTTGTTCTACTTATGACAATCCTTCTGGCTGTCGGATTTTACCTGCGCCGGGTTTATGTACTTAAAAAAAATCAGAGGGCGCTGCGTGAAGAAGTTGACCGGCAGACCAGTGAAATACGGGAAAAGAATGACCGGCTGCTGGCTGCTCAGAAAGAATCGGACATTATCTTTAACAATATCTCCGAAGGCTTGTTTATTCTCAGTTCCGATTTGCAGATCGGTGATAAATATTCTGCTTCCCTCACCGAATTGCTTGGTTTGGCGGAGCCGGCCGGGAAATCGGTATTTGATGTTCTGCAAAATCAGCTCAACCCCGGCCAATTGCAGAGTGTCCGTGAATTTTTCGAACTAATGTTTATTACCAGTGTCGATGAGGATACCATCAGACAGTTAAACCCGCTCATGATGCTGGAAATAAAACCGTTGACTAAACAGGCCAATTTTGCCGACAGCCGGTTTTTACGTCTCGAGTTTTCACGCATCCGCTCGGCTGCCGGTCAGATCGAACACCTGCTTTGCACCGTTGTTGAGATTACAGAAGAAGTGCTTTTGGCCCGGCAGCTGGAGGAAAAAGAAGAACAAAACAAACGACACATGGAATGGCTGTTTAATATTCTGCATGTCGATGCCGGTTTGCTTCAGGAATTTTTAGACAGCGCCGAATCAGAACTGCTCGAATTGGAAGAGGGTTTCCGGGAAATTTTCAACCCGGATGATTTCAAAGCTGTATTGCAGAATGCCTTTCGTACCATGCACCTGCTCAAGGGTAATGCTGCCCTCCTCGATCTTGGCTTTTTTGTCCGCAAATCCCATGATTTCGAAAATCTGATCCAGAAACTACAGAATAAGCCCGGTCTGCAGGGTTCCGATTTTGTGCCTTTGATCATGCGTCTGCATGAAATTAAGGATATGATTAAAGAAATTAACAGCCTTATCCTGCGCATGAGCGAGATTATGAAACAACTCAGGCCGCGCCGTGAACGGGAAACGAAAATGTTTTTTGATACCCTGCACACTATGGTTAAGAATATCAGTGAAAGACTAAACAAACATGTTGAAATGGATCTGGAAAATTTTGATCCGACTCTCGTACCCTTTAAGCAGCGCTATCTGATAAAAGAAGTGATTGCCCAATTTATCCGGAATTCTCTGGTTCATGGTATCGAATCAACCGATGAACGGATTCTTCTGGAAAAACCAAGGTCGGGTAAGATAAAAATCGAAACCATGGCAAACACTTCAGGGATTGAACTTATCTATAGTGACGACGGGCGTGGTCTGCAACTGGATTTGATCCGCAAAAAAGCGTTACGTCTGGCATTGGTCGATGAACAAACCGTAAATAATGCTTCAGCGGCAGAAATCTCGGGATTGATCTTCCTGCCCGGCCTGTCAACCGCGCCGAAAATTGATGAATATGCCGGCCGGGGCATTGGTCTGGATGTAGTAAAAGCCAAACTGAATAAAAATAATGCAGATATTGTTGTCACTTCAAAAGAAGGCAGTTTTTGCCAGTTCAATATTGTTTTTAATCCGCAGGAAGAAGCACTGGAGGCTCATAGATGAAAAAAATACTGATCGTTGATGATTCATCCATTATCCGGAAAGTGATCGAGAAAAACCTTTCCGAATATGAGATTGAAATTGTTGGTGGCGCGGGGGACGGGTTAACCGCCCTGGAAATGTTCAGTAAATACAAACCGGATATCGTCACCCTTGATATCACCATGCCGGAAATGGACGGACTGACCGTTCTGGAAAAAATGCTGATCATAAAACCGGATACAAAAATCATAGTCATCACCGCTTTGACTGATAAAAGCACAGGCATCAGGGCGATTAAAATGGGCGCTAAAAGTTTTGTCGGCAAACCCTTTACAGCCGCTCTTCTCAAAGCAACGTTTGAAAAACAATTAAGCGAATAGGTGAAGTGATGAAAGAAAGCGATCTGCACATTTTTATAGACTCGGCCCTCAATTACTTCCGCGAGGTAACCCAGGAACCGGCTGAAGCGGGAATACCCTATTTAAAAGATGAGAAACCGGTAGTCCTCGAATTCTCCGGCATCATCGGCATATCCGGTAGAAGAAAAGGCAGTGTTTACCTGACCACAAGCGTCGAAATGTTAAAAAAATTAGGTGAAATAATTCTCGGCAGCGATGAACTGGGCAGCGATGAGCTGAAAGACCTGGTCGGTGAGGTTGCCAATACCATTTCCGGAAATGCCCGCAAGGAACTCGGAGCGGAGTTCATGATTTCCGTTCCGGTGGTAGTTGAAGGTTCTGCCCGTGATATTAAATTGCCATCGGATATCCCCACCTTCGTTATACCACTGCGCTGGAAAAAGCAGAAAGCCTACCTGGTTATTTGTCTCGAATAATCAATGGGCTGGCTTGAAATACAGGAAACCCGGAATTAGTTTGAGCAGCTTTGCCGGACAGCCTTCAAATTTTGTCGGCTCAACACAGACGGTCCGGTCCGGATTTCTGACCTTGAGAAAGTTATAAATGCGAACTTATTTATTGTTATCCCTTCTGCCGTTGCTGCTTAGTGCCCAAACCATTCCGCCCGGTTATTACGATTCCGCTGCCGGAAAAAGCGGAGCTGTTCTGAAAACTGCCCTGTATCAGATTATTAAAAACCCGCAGGTCGATTCCTACGATGGTTTGTGGAATGACTTCTGGGAAACGGATGTCCGCTCCGATCATACGATCTGGGATATTTATTCCAATATCCACTGGGCCAGCACTTCCAGCCAGTGTGGTAACTACAATAGTGAAGGTGACTGCTACAACCGCGAGCATTCCTTTCCCCAATCCTGGTTTAATGAAAGCAAACCGATGAAATCGGATCTGTTTCATATTTATCCAACGGATGGATATGTCAATGGCAAGCGCAGTAATTATCCCTTCGGGGAAGTGGAAACGCCAACCTATACTTCCGGCAATGGCAGCAAACTCGGCCCCAATACCACGGAAGGTTATAGCGGAACGGTCTTTGAACCGGTTGATGAGTACAAGGGCGACCTGGCCCGGACCTATTTTTATATGGCCACCTGCTATGAAAATCTGGTTGCAGGCTGGGAACAGAATGAAGCCAATGCCGATGCCGTTCTGAATGGCACAACTTTCCCGGCTTTTGAAAACTGGACTTTGGAACTTCTTCAGGCCTGGGATGTGCAGGACCCGGTTTCACAAAAAGAAATAGATCGGAACGAAGCGATTTACCTGATTCAGGAAAACCGCAATCCATTTATCGATCATCCGGAATATGCTTCGCAAATCTGGTCGGAAAGCCAGCCGGAAGAGGAGATCATTATTCAGGAAAATTTTGAGGATGCTCTGGCCCAGAACTGGACTTTTTACTCCCTGGCCAGCAATAAAAACTGGGAAATCCTGAACTTGAGCAGCGGAGCCGGCGGCACAGCGTACTATACAGAAATTAACGGTTACAACGGTGATTCAGCCAGCAACGACTGGCTTATTTCACCCGCCTTCAGTCTCAGTTCTGTGAGCGCCCCGCATCTCGACCTTTACCTGTACCGGCGATATAGCGGGCCCGATTTGCAGCTGATGATTTCGACAAACTACACCTCCGGAAACGATCCGGGCACGGCTTCGTGGCAGACTCTGAATTTTTCCGTGCCGTCTGAACAAAGCTGGACACTAAACTCCATTGATCTGTCCGCCTTTACCGGGCAAAATGAGGTACATATTGCCGGTCACTATATTTCCAATGGCACCAGCAGCGGAACGGCCGCCCTGTGGCGGATGGATGAATTCAGCATCCGTGCGGCACCGCTTGCTCTGCCCGATCCTGCGGATGATCAGCATCCGGGGCAGTTTCTGCTGATCAGGGCCTGGCCGAATCCGTTTAATCAACAGGTTTTGGTGCAGATTGAAAATCCTGGGAAGAATTTACAATTGGGTGTTTTTAATATTTCCGGTCAATCTGTCTTTACACTTCAACCCTCAGTTTTACCTGGTCAGCCCTGGCAATTCCGCTGGGATGCGGCTGGTCAGCCGTCCGGTGTGTATTTTGTGCGGGCGATTAACGGTGGTCAGCAGGCCGTTCAAAAACTTATTCTGATCCGGTAACGTGGCTACCAGTTCGATGTCGGATATTCTGATTACCGGAGCCGGTCCGGCCGGACTGAGTGCCGCCCACTGGCTGAGCCGGCAGCACATACCCCATCTCCTCATCGACCAAAGCAGTTTTCCCCGTGATAAAATTTGTGGTGATGCCATCAGTGAAAAAGTATTGCTCGAACTGGAGGCACTATGGCCGGGTTCGTCAGCCGGGCTTGGTAAAAATCCCGCCTTTCATCCCAGTTTCGGGGTTCGTTTTGTCGCCCCCGATGGCACCGAAGTTCAAATCCCGTTTAAGGAGAACCCTGAAAATCCGGCTGGCTATGTGGTGCCGCGCCTCGAATTTGATCATTTTCTGGCCCAAAAACTGGACAGCGATTACACAACTGCTTTATGGAACAGCCGGGTGACCGGTCTGACCAAAACGGAGCTAGGTGAAATTCAGCTCGAAATTGGGAATGGAGCTTCCACCCGGCGGATAACAACCCGCCTGCTGATTGATGCCAGCGGTGAACGGGCCGTGGTTCGCAAAAAACTGCTCAGGCAGCCGTTCAGCAGGCAGCATTTCTCTGCCGGTCTGCGCTCGTATTATGACGGCATCCGTGGTCTGCATAAACAGGGCTTTATCGAATTGTTTTTCCTAAGCGAGGCGCAGCCTGGTTATTTCTGGATTTTTCCGCAGGCAGAAGGCCGGGCCAATGTCGGCCTGGGTATTTTGTCTTCCACCGTCGCCAGAAAAAAAATCAATCTGCGCCGCTTGTTTTTTGATCTGATTGCGCATCATCCGGAGCTGAAGACCCGTTTTGCCGCTGCCCGTCCATTGACGGATCCAACCGGGTGGGGCTTGCCGCTGGGGTCGGAAAAAGGTCCGCGCAGCGGAGACCATTTTCTGCTGTGCGGTGATGCCGGAGCGCTGATAGATCCGTTTACCGGCGAGGGTATTGGCAATGCTCTGCTCAGCGGACGGCTGGCTGCTACACAAGCGGCCAAAGCACTTCAGGCCAATAATTTTTCCGCCTCCTTTCTGGCCGGGTATGATTCTGAATTAAACGCCCGGCTTAGGGATGAACTCCGGATAAGTTATTCATTACAACGTTTGGCAGCCCGCCCCTGGTTGTTTAACTTTGTCCTGCGCAAAGTCAGCCGCAGCCGCTTCCTGCAGCAGACCATCACCGGTATGTTCAGCAATGTGGATTCCCGGAAGCAATTCCGGAATCCTTTGTTTTACCTGAGGTTACTTTTCGGATAATGCGTACTTTTACCATCTTTATCTTTGTCTTGACCCGATTCCTCTGGACGCAGGTTGTCTTTAACGAAGTGCTGTTTGATCCGGCCAGAAATGAAAGCCATGATGAATTTGTGGAACTGGTTAATATTTCCGCCCAGGTGGTGGATCTAAGCGGCTGGCAATTCTCAGACAGCAGCGGCAGTGATGAGCTGACCGATGCCGGCGGTGGTTTGCAGGCCCAACCCGGTCAGTATATTGTTATTCTTGATGGCAGTTATTTTGGCAACTCCACGGCTTACGAAAACATTATTCCCGCTTCTGCATTAATCGTCACCATCTCTGATAATTCGCTGGGTTCGGGCGGATTAAGTAACAGCAAAGCAGAGCGCCTTCAACTCTTCGATGATCAGGGTCAGCCCATCGATATTTACCGTTACACCACAGATAATCCGCCCGGTCACTCTGATGAGAAAATTGACCGGCTGGCCGGGAATAATGCCTCGAACTGGAGTAACAGTACAATTTCCGGGGGTACGCCGGGGGCGCTCAATTCGCTCAGTCCGGCCGACTTCGACCTCGGGCTTGTCCCGGGCAGCCTGTTCTGGACGCCTGTTTCCGGGCTTCTGCCCGGAACTCTGCTGACCCTGAATTTTTCTGTGCAAAATACAGGTAGTCAAAATTTTGATGATAGTCTTCAGGTCAGCCTGCGGGTACGGCAAATTTTCCCTTTGCCCGATGATTTTCAGGAGGTTGAGAGTTGGCACGAAAAGATTGAAATCCTACCTGGCAGCCTCCGCCAATACAGCGCCGGTTGGAGCCCGGTGCAGTCCGGTTCTTTCGAATTTGAGGCAGCCATCAGCTTAGAAAAAGATCAACGCCCGGGAAACAACAGCATTCGTTCGCAATTGCAGATTCATGATTCCGGATCAAGCCTGTTTCTCAGTGAGATACGGTTTCTGACCCGGGAAGAGGAAGCGGAGTGGATTGAGATTTATAATGGCGGAGAAAAACCGGCCCTGCTGACCGGCTGGGGGCTGGCTGATAAACAGGACACCATTCGCATCGACTCACTGGTCTATATCTTTCCCAACCAGTATAAAATTTTATCCCGGGTAAAAAATATTGGATCAGCTTTTACTGTGCCGGATAGCCTGGTGCTGGTGGTTTCGTTGCCTTCACTCAACAATACTGAGGATGAAATTTACCTGCTGCCGCCAGGTGGCGGATGGCAGGAGCGGGTGGCGTACAGCACGGAGTGGCTGGAAGGGGAAGACTGGCGAATGCCTTCTTTGGAAAGAATTTTGTTTACGGCAGATGCCTCACGTCAGGACAATTGGGGACCATCTACCGCAGCCGAAGGTGCAACACCCGCTGCCCCGAATTCCATTCGGTCAGTCAGCAATAAAAAAGTCTCCGCTAAATTAAGAATAGAACCAAATCCATTTTCACCGGACGGAGACGGCTATGAAGATCATACCGTTATCCGGGTTGAACTGCCGGTTCATTCTGCCCGCTACCGGATGCATATTTTTAATTTGGCTGGCCATAAAATCCGCTCGCTATCCGACAATACCTACACGGGTTCTTCACTGGAACTGATCTGGAACGGCCGGGATGACCGGGACAGGCTGGTGCCGACCGGAATTTATATTGTCTGGCTGCAGGTTCTGGATGACCGTTCCGGAGTGCTTGCTGAGTATAAAAATACAGTCGTTGTTGTCCGAACCGTAAATTAGATGAATAGATATGAGCAATAGTGCATCTATACAACATACTTAACTTCAATATAAACAATACATAAGCAAGCCCAAAACAAGCCTTTTCCCTTTGCTTTTAGCTGTAGACAAGTTTAATTTTATCTCCTGAAATAAATCAAATCCTGTACCGGTTGTCCGGTCTAAATAGGAGGTTCAAATGTCGAATGCCTTTTTTAAAGTACCCACACCGGTCAATGAACCGGTTCTTTCATATGCCCCGGGCAGCCCGGAACGGGCCCATCTCCAGCAAGCCCTGAACGAGCTGAAAAACAACCCCGTGGAAATCCCCCTGATTATCGGCGGGAAGGAAATCCGAACCGGCAAAACCGAACAGATTACTGCACCGCATGATCATTCGCAGGTACTCGGTTTTTATCACAAAGCCGGGAAGGATGAGGTTGAACTGGCTATCAAAGCAGCGCTCGAAGCCCGCACAGCCTGGGCCGACCTGTCCTGGGAACACCGCCTTTCGGTATTTCTGAAAGCAGCCGAACTGATTGCCGGTCCCTGGCGCTATAAAATGAATGCAGCGACCATGCTTGGTCAGTCCAAAACGGTTTTCCAAAGTGAGATTGATGCTGTGGCCGAGCTGGCCGATTTTTACCGTTTCAACGGTTTTTTCATGGCTCAGATTATGGGCGATCAACCTCTGTCCGTTCAGGGTGTCTGGAACCGGATGGAATATCGTCCACTGGAAGGTTTTGTCTTTGCGGTAACACCATTCAATTTCACCTCCATTGCCGGCAATCTGCCAACGGCACCGGTCATGGTTGGTAATGTTTCCCTGTGGAAACCGGCCTCGAGCGGTGTTTATCCGGCCTACTTCATTATGAAACTGTTGCAGGAAGCCGGACTGCCCGATGGCGTTATTAATTTTGTGCCCGGTTCCGGCGGACAGGTTGGCAATCCGGTTATGGCCAGTGAGTATCTGGCCGGTATACATTTTACCGGTTCAACCGAGGTTTTTCAGAATATGTGGAAAACGGTCGGCAACAATATCTTTAATATGAAATATTACCCGAGAATTGTTGGTGAGACCGGCGGCAAGGATTTTATTTTTGCCCATGCTTCGGCCAATGTCAAGGCCCTGGTTACGGCTGCACTGCGCGGCTCTTTTGAGTATCAGGGGCAAAAATGTTCCGCGGTTTCCCGCATGTACATACCAAAATCAATCTGGCCGGAATTCAAAAGCCTTTATGTGCAGGAAGTCTCAAAAATTAAAATGGGTAATCCCGAGGATTTTCATAATTTTATGGGTGCGGTTATTGACCGCGGGGCTTTTGAAACCATTACGGCCTATATCGATGAAGCTAAAAAATCAGCAGATTGCGAAATTATCACTGGTGGAAACTACGATCTGAGCAAAGGCTGGTTTATTGAGCCGACAACCATTGTTACCAGCAATCCCCATTACCGCAGTATGCGCGAAGAAATATTTGGCCCGGTTCTGACCATGTATGTTTATGAGGACGAGAAACTGGATGAAACCCTGACCCTATGTGATACCACAGCCAGTTACGCCCTGACCGGTGCGGTTTTTGCCAGTGACCGCCAGGCCATTTCAAAGATTATGGATGCACTGCGCAACAGTGCCGGAAATTTCTACATCAACGACAAACCAACCGGGGCGGTAGTCGGACAGCAGCCGTTTGGCGGAGGCCGGGCTTCGGGAACCAACGATAAAGCCGGCAGCGCCATGAATCTGATGCGTTGGATGACCGCCCGCTCGATCAAAGAAACAATGGTTCCGGCGGAAGACTGGGTTTACCCGTTTATGGCCTGATCTGTAAAATTATCAAACGCCGGACGGAAACTCCGGCGTTTTTTTGTTTTCGGGTTTGCATAAATATCAAGCCTTTTGCATATATAAAACTAAGCATCTAAATAAATAATAAACAGTTATTTAACAGTCATTTAAAAACGGCTTTCCCGGTTGCTTTTGCATAAACGCCTTGATAAATTCTGAGCCAAAAACCAGATCACCTCAGTTGGTGAGCAGATAAAAAAACTAAGGAGGACAAATGTCACGAATCAAGGTAATCATCATGGGAGCCGCAGGACGGGACTTCCATAATTTCAATACATTTTTCAGGGATAATGAGCAGTACGAAGTTGTTGCTTTTACTGCCACCCAGATTCCTGATATCGACGACCGGAAATATCCGGCTGAACTGGCCGGGCGTTTATATCCGCAGGGAATTCAGATCTTTCCGGAGGATGAGCTGCTGTACCTGATCAAAAAACATGATGTTGATGAGGTCATTTTCTCCTACTCGGATGTGCCTTACGATTATCTGATGAGCCGCTCGGCCACGGTTAATGCAGCGGGAGCCGACTTTAAACTGATGGGACCAAAGCATACCCAGATTAAAAGTACCAAGCCGGTCGTTGCCGTTTGTGCTGTTCGTACCGGCTGCGGTAAAAGCCAGACCACGCGTCGGGTGATGGAGTTGCTCCGTGAAGCGGGGAAAAAGGTAGTCGCTATCCGCCACCCGATGCCCTATGGTGATCTGGCTGCCCAAAAAGTACAGCGTTTTGCCACCCTGCAGGATTTGGATTTGCATAAATGCACCATCGAAGAACGGGAAGAATATGAACCGCATGTTGTGGCCGGTAACGTGATTTATGCCGGTGTGGATTATGAGGCCATTCTGCGTGAGGCGGAAAAGGAAGCCGACATTATTTTGTGGGATGGTGGTAACAATGATCTGCCCTTTTATAAATCCGATCTGCACATCACCATTGTTGACCCGCATCGTCCGGGGGATGAATTGTTTTACTATCCCGGTGAGGCCAATTTGCGCGCCGCCGATGTGGTGATTATAAATAAAATGGACTCAGCGGATGCGGAAGACATTCTCGAAGTCCGTGAAAATATTCAGATGGTTAATCCATCGGCCATGGTTATCGACGCCGCCTCTCCAATTTTTGTTGAAGGTTATGAGCAAATTAAGGGTAAAACTGTCCTTGTTGTGGAAGACGGTCCGACTCTGACCCATGGTGAAATGACCTATGGTGCCGGCGTAGTAGCGGCAGAAAAATTTGGCGCCGCCGAAATGGTTGATCCCCGACCCTACACGGTTGGCACCATTACCGACACTTTTGAAAAATATCCCGGCATTGGTGAATTATTACCGGCCATGGGTTATGGTGATCAGCAAATCAAAGATCTGGAAGAAACCATTAACAATACCGAGTGCGATCTGGTTATTATTGGAACGCCGATCGATCTGCGTAAGCTGGTTCACATCAATAAACCGGCTTTGCGGGTAACCTATGAACTGCAGGAAATTGGCAAACCCGATCTGAAGGATGCTCTGAAAAAAGTGCTCTAATCAGATTATGATTAATAAACAGGAGCTGCTCCGGGAGTAGTAGAAAATCAGATGGACTGGTTATTCTATGTTTCCAGGCCGGCTCCTGTTTTCATTTCCGGCACCGGGTAAATCTCAGACTAAATCATGAAGATGATAAGGAGAAAAGAATGAAGAGGAGAATTGTCGTAGCCCTGGGCGGGAATGCCATCAGCAGGGAGTTCGAAGAGGGCAATATCACCCAGCAGTTTGAAAATACAAGACAGAGTTTGAGCAGCGTGGTCGAGTTGCTCAGACAAGGTTACCAGGTTGTTATCACCCACGGCAACGGACCGCAGGTCGGCAATGCTCTGATCCGGGTCGAAGAAAGCCGCCATCTGGTTCCGCCTCTGCCGCTCGGGGTTATTGTGGCCGACCTGGAAGGGGGTATGGGTTATATGATTGAGCAATGTCTGCAAAATAAAATGCACGATGCCGGTCTGAACCTGCCGGTCACCACAATTCTGACCCAGATTCTGGTAGATAAAAATGATCCATCGATTTTAGAGCCAAGTAAGTTTGTCGGGCCGTTTTTCAAAGCAGACCAGGTGGAAAAACTGACATCCGAACGGGGCTGGGTGATGAAAGAAGACAAGGGCCGGGGCTGGCGGCGGGTTGTCTCCTCACCGGTACCGCGCGGCATTGTGGAAAAAGATATAATCCGCTTGTTAGTGGAACAGGGTATTATTGTTATTGCCGGCGGCGGCGGCGGAATTCCGGTTTATTATGAGGCCAATGGCTGGCTGGAAGGTGTTGACGGGGTCATCGATAAGGATCTGGCTTCGGCCGTACTTGGTAATGAGATTGGCGCCCAGGAACTGCTGATAGTTACCGGTGTTGATCAGGTTGCCCTGAATTTCGGCACTGCGCAGCAGGTTAATCTACCCCGCCTGACCGCTGCTGAAGCTCTGAACTATCTCGACGCAGGACAATTCCCGAAGGGCAGCATGGGTCCGAAAATAAAAGCCGCTGTTAATTTTCTGAAAGGCGGCGGAGAACGGGTTATTATCACCTCTATTGAAAAAGCACCCGATGCCCTGCTGGGAAAAGCAGGCACAGCCATTGTCCTTTAGAAATTGAAACCGGCTGGAAAGCAGTCCGGATGGAGCCGGGGGCTTATTCCGATGGTTTTTCCGGAGACGAAGATTGGCAAATCCGGGATTTAAAATGGTCAGGTTTAAAAACTTTCACTCCGGCTGAAAATAGCAGGGTTTTTATTTCTCTAATCCAGTGAAAATTCTTATATTTTTAATCTTATGCTAAGGCTGTCCGTGAATTAGTGTTTATTATAGGAAGGAGAATACAGGGCATGAAAATTCATGAGTATCAGGGTAAAGATATCCTGAGAAAATTCAATGTTCCGGTACCGGAAGGTTATGTTGCCTTCAGTGTCGGTGAGGCAGTGGAGAATGCTAAAAAACTGGGCACACCCGTGGTTGTGGTCAAAGCTCAGATTCACGCCGGCGGCCGCGGTAAGGGCGGCGGTGTAAAGGTGGCCCGCGGGCTGCATGAGGTAAAAGACCTGGCCGGGCAAATTCTGGGCATGAACCTGGTTACCCATCAAACCGGTCCGGAAGGCAGGGAAGTAAAAAAACTGCTTATTGAGCAGGGTGTTGATATAGAGCGTGAACTATACCTGGGTATGGTACTCGACCGTTCTGTTTCACGGTTTGTCATGATGGCCAGTACAGCAGGCGGAATGGAAATTGAGAAAGTCGCCGAAGAAACACCGGAAAAAATCCTGAAAGAATGGATTGATCCGAAAATCGGTCTTCAGCCTTTCCAGGCCAGAAAGCTAGCCTTCAGCCTTGGTTTGTCCGGCAAACAGGTCAATAACGCCGTGAAATTTATGCTTAGTCTGTACAAGGCATTTATGGCCAACGATTGTTCATTGGCCGAAATCAATCCGCTGGTAGTCACCAAATCGGGCGATGTTTTAGCACTGGATGCCAAGATCAATTTTGATGACAGCGCGCTGTACCGCCAGCCGCACCTGCCCGAATTACGCGATATTGATGAAGAAGAACCACTCGAAGTGGAAGCATCCAAATATAATCTCAACTATATTAAACTCGACGGCAATGTCGGTTGTATGGTTAATGGCGCCGGTCTGGCCATGGCCACCATGGACATCATCAAACTGGCCGGCGGTGAACCGGCAAATTTCCTTGATGTCGGCGGCGGGGCCAATGTTGAAACCGTCCGCAACGGTTTTAAAATCATCCTGGCCGATCCCAATGTGAAGGCTATCCTGATCAATATTTTTGGCGGGATTGTCCGTTGTGACCGTGTTGCCCAGGGTGTGATCGAAGCGGTCAAAACCATTGATGTAAATGTACCGGTCGTTGTCCGCCTGGCTGGAACAAATGCTGAAGAAGCCGCAGTAATGCTAAAAAATTCCGGTCTGGATTTTATCGTTGGCGACACGATTGGCGATGCCGCTCAAAAAGTTGTCGCTGCTGCCAAATCAGCCAGAGCCAAAAAGTAGGAGAAATTCATGAGCGTTCTATTAACTCAAAATACAAAAGTTGTGGTGCAGGGTATTACCGGTACCGAAGGCTCGTTTCATGCCCAGCAGATGATTGATTACAATACAAAAGTGGTGGCCGGAGTTACACCGGGCAAGGGCGGGCAGACCTTTTATGAAATCATCCCGATTTTCAATACCGTTCAGGAAGCAGTTAAAGCGACCGGTGCCAATGCCTCGGTTATTTTTGTGCCACCATCATTTGCTGCCGATGCGATTATGGAAGCGGCCGATGCCGGAATTAAACTGATCGTGGCCATCACTGAAAATATTCCTGTTACGGATATGATTATGGTCTATGAATATATTGCCGGAAAGGGTATTCACCTGGTTGGCCCGAACTGTCCGGGTGTAATTTCGCCGGGCATTGGCAAGATGGGCATTATGCCCGGGTTTATTCATTTGCCCGGCCGGGTTGGGGTGATCAGCCGTTCGGGCACGCTAACCTATGAAGCCGTCGGTCAATTGACCGCACTCGGAATCGGGCAGTCAACCTGCATCGGTATCGGCGGTGATCCGGTTATCGGGACCCGTTTTATCGATGCATTGAAAGTGTTTAACGAAGACCCCGACACCGATGCCGTTGTGATGATTGGTGAGATTGGCGGTACAGCCGAAGAAGAAGCAGCGGCCTGGATTAAACAATATTTCAAAAAGCCGGTGGTCAGTTTTATTGCCGGCCAAACCGCGCCTCCCGGGCGCCGGATGGGTCATGCCGGAGCCATTATCAGCGGCGGGAAAGGTACCGCGGCTGATAAAATGAAAGCCCTGCAGGAAGCTGGCATCCATGTCTGCAAAAGCCCGGCTGAAATCGGCTCAACCATGAAGAAAGTACTTGAAAAGTAGCAGCCGGATTATACCGGTTTAAATAATTGATAATTTGAAATTACAGGAGATGAAGTGACCGAAAGAACTTTAGCTATTCTGAAACCCGACTGCGTTAAGAACAATCAGATCGGGAAAGTGATAGATCATTTGCTGGCCGCCGGATTTAAAATTGTCGGGATGAAGATGATCCGCCTGACCAAAGAAACGGCCGGTGCGTTTTACGCTGTTCATGCGGCCCGGCCCTTTTACGCTGAACTAGTCGCCTTTATGACTGAGAACCGGGTTGTGCCCATTGTTCTTGAGCGGGCTGATGCCGTTGCCGAACTGCGCCGGGTAATCGGCGCCACTGATCCGGCTGAAGCGGCCGAAGGTACGGTGCGCAAACTCTACGCCGAGAGCAAGGGACGTAATATTATCCATGCCTCCGATTCCGTGGAAAATGCCCGCACTGAGCTTAGCTTTTTCTTTACTGAAAGTGAACTTATTTCAAATTTATAGTTTGTCCCGGCCTCCGTCCAATTTCTGGGCGGAGGCTTATTTAGTTTCTTTCCGGAGGCCTTATGGCAGATCAAAAACAAAATATCATGGACCTGGAGATGTTGCGGCAGACTGAAATGGAGACATTGGAAAATCCGGATGTCGTCAAAAAAGTTGCTGTTTTTGGGGCCGGGATTATGGGCCGCGGTATATCCGAACTGATCGCCTCCAAGGGTATGGAAGTTATCCTGATCGAAAGGGATGAGCGGGCGGCGAAGGAAGGTTTGAAAGCCCTGGAAAAGAATATCGATGAGGAAATTGCCCGCTGGACTATGACCGAGAGCGAAAAAAGGGCCATTCTAAGCCGCGTTACGGTTTCGAGTAAACCCAAAGATGCTATTCACGGCGATCTGGTCATCGAAGCCATCTCAGAAAATATGGAAGCCAAACGCAGTCTGTTGGTGTTGGTTGATTCTATTATTGATCCGAATACCATATTCATTACCAATACCTCGGCCCTGAGTATTACCGAAATCGCGGCCGGAACCGAGCGGCAGGAAAAAGTGATCGGCATGCATTTCCTGAATCCTGTTCCAAAAATTCCACTGGTCGAAATCGTCCGTGGTCTGAAAACCTCCGACGAGACTTTCCACTTTATTAAATCCTTTGCTGAAACACTGGATAAAACAGCGGTTGAAGTTTTCGAATACCCCGGTTATATCACAACCAGAGTCATTGTACCCCTGATCAATGAAGCGATTTACATCCTGATGGAAGGTGTGGCCAGCGCCGAAGACATTGATACAGCAATGAAGCTGGGCTACAATTTTTCCAAAGGCCCGCTGGCACTGGCCGATAGTATTGGTCTTGATGAACTGATGGCCTGGATGGAAACCCTTTTCCGTGAATTGGGTGATCAGAAATACCGGCCCTGTCCTTTGCTGCGGAAACTGGTACGGGCGGGACATCTGGGGCGGAAATCCGGGCGCGGCTTTTTTAAATATAATTAGAGGTAATCATGTTAGTGCTTGTCCTGAATACAGGTAGTTCCTCGGTTAAATATCAGGTCATCAATCCGGAAGAAAAAAAAGCCCTGGCTAAGGGTGTTGTCGAACGGATCGGAATGGCCGGTGCGGTTCTTACCCACAAGCCGTTTGACCGGGATGAAGTAAAATTATCCGGTGAAATTATAGATCATAAAATGGCCATTGAATATGTACTCAGCATCCTGTTGAGTAAAAACCACGGGGTCATTCAGAATAAAAACGAAATTGATGCGGTTGGCCACCGGGTCGTCCATGGCGGCGAAGCATTCAGCGGATCCGTGCTGATTACCGATGAAGTGATAAAAGAAGTGAGGCGCTGTATTGATTTTGCTCCGCTGCATAATCCGTCCAACCTGCGTGGTATCGATGCAGCCAAACAATTGCTGCCCAATATTCCGCATGTCGGAGTCTTCGATACCGCTTTCCATCAATCCATGCCGCCTCATGCCTATCTTTACGGGCTGCCTTATGTTCTGTATAAAAGACATGGCATCCGGCGTTACGGATTTCATGGCACCTCGCACCGCTATGTTTCGAAACACGCCGCCTGGTTTATCGGGAAACCGATTGAAAGCCTGAAAATAATTACCTGTCATCTTGGAAATGGCTGCAGTATCGCAGCCATAGAAAATGGCAAATCGATCGACACATCCATGGGCTTTACACCGCTCGAAGGTTTGTTGATGGGCACCCGTTCCGGGGATATGGATCCGGCCATCATTCTGCACATCATGAGTAAAGAAGAACTGGGCATGAACGACGCCAATACCATGCTCAATAAACACAGTGGTTTGCAGGGCATCAGCGGTCTGTCCAGTGATATGAGGGAGATTGAAAACGATTACCATGAAAACAGCCGGGCCAAACTTGCCCATGATGTTTTTACCTACCGGCTGAAAAAATATATCGGTTCTTATGCCGCGGCGCTGGGTGGTGTGGATTGTATAGCGTTTACCGGAGGTATCGGTGAAAATTCCGACCTGGTCCGGGCTAATACACTGAGTGGAATGGAATACATGGGTGTCAGGCTGGATCAGGAGAAAAACAAGCTGCGTTCTAAAGAAGAACGGGCGATTCATCACGAAAACTCTGCAGTCCAGGTATTAGTTATTCCGACCAATGAGGAACTGGTTATTGCCCTCGATACCATGCGTATCGTAAAAGGCGAACCCCTCGCTATTTAAGTTTGTAATCAGAAACGTCCTGTTTTATATTTCCCGACTTGTTATGAAAATCAACATTCAAGCCGTTCAAAATGAGCATGTATTTTTCCGTGAGGAAGAAGTTTGCTCGTTTTTTCTGGTCGATGCACTGCGTCCGTATTATCCGGGTTCAGCCCGGCTGGTGGCCGACGTTGAACGGATCGGCAAAGACTTAAAGGTTTCGCTTTTTTTAAACACGGAAGGCGAATATCAATGTGACCGATGCCTTGTTACCTACAAGGCGGTACTGGAAAACAAGCTGGAACAGATGTTCCATTTTGGAAGCGGTGGATTAGCCGACAGCGAAGAGGTGATTGCCCTGCCGGGTGATCTGATTGAGCTTGATCTGCGCCAAATGCAGAATGAAATCGTTGTCCTCAATCATCCGTTAAAAATGTTATGTAAAGAAGATTGTAAAGGAATCTGTCCGGATTGCGGCGCAGATTTAAATATAGAAGCCTGCCGCTGCGGAGAAGCTAAAGTTGATCCGCGCTGGGATGAATTAAAAAAGTTGATCAGATAGGAGTAGATAAGGTTATGGCCAATCCAAAACGAAAAATTTCACGGTCCAAAAGAGATATGCGCCGCGCTCATTGGTTCAGAAGTCTGACCAGTGTCGGCACCATTAGCTGTAGCTATTGCGGTGAGGCAAAATTACCGCACCGGGCTTGTCCAAGCTGCGGGCAATACCGGGGCAAAAGTATTTTCGTACCGAAGAAGGCTTAATCCGGTAACGGAATGCGTATCGCACTGGATGTAATGGGAGGCGATCATGGTCCTCTGGTTACGATAGAGGGGGCCATGTCCTTTCTTCGGGAATCGCCAGGCTCGGATCAGGTAGTACTGATCGGGGACCGGGATCTGATCAAACACCATCTTCAGAAACAGCCGCTCGAGCTTATTAAACGCTGCCCGATTGTTCATGCACCCGAAAATATCAGCATGAACGAATCTCCTACCGATGCTTTAAAAAAGAAGAAAAACAGCTCAATGGTGGTTGGACTGGAAATGCATGGTCGCGGTGAAAGCGATGCGTTTGTCAGCGCCGGAAATACTGGTGCCCAGATGGCCGGCAGTCTGATCAGCCTGAAACGGATCCATGGTGTACGCCGCCCGGGTATAGGTGCGTTTTTACCAACTGAGCAGGGAATTGTCTTCCTGATCGATGTCGGTGCCAACGTCGACTCCCGTCCGGCAGACCTCTTGCAGTTCGCAATGATGGGCAATATATTCGTCACCGAAGTTTTCGGTCGGACGAATCTGAAGACGAGTTTATTGAATATCGGCGAAGAAGAGAAAAAAGGTAACGAACTGACGCTTCAATCCTATCAGCTGCTTAAAGAAAATCTCCCTAATTTTAACGGTAATATTGAAGGCCGTGATCTTCTTAAAGGCAAAGCCGATATTGTAGTGTGCGACGGATTTGTTGGAAATGTGGTGCTGAAGATGGCTGAAAGCGTTTTAGGTGTTCTGGTCAGGGGAATAAAAAAATCAATTGGACGAAATGTTATCACAAATATTGGCGCCTACCTGGTCAAACCGGCTTTCAGCGAATTAAAACGTTTATATGATTATGAAGAATACGGCGGTGTACCTCTGCTTGGCGTTAATGGAATTTCTATAATTTGCCATGGCAGTTCAGGCCCGAAAGCAATAAAAAATGCCCTGAAAGTTGCCAAAAGTATTCAAAGACGGAATGTGAATCGTTTAATCTCAGAAAAATTGAACCGGAAAGAATCAGCAGAATGAAAATCAGAGCCGGAATTACTGCTGTCGGACATTATGTACCCGAACGCATACTGACCAATTTTGATCTTGAAAAGATGGTCGATACCAATGATGAATGGATCCGCTCCAGAACCGGGATTATTGAACGACGGATCTGTGCTGCTGATCAGGCCACATCTGATCTGGCGGTAGAAGCAGCCCGTTCGGTAATCCAACAGAGTGGGCTTGACGTGCAGACAATTGATGCGATCATCGTTGCTACAGTAACCCCGGATCATTTTTTCCCGAGCACCGGTAATATTGTTCAGGAAAAATTGGGTGCACACAAGGCGTTTTCTTACGATCTGGCGGCAGCTTGTTCCGGATTTTTGTATGCCCTGCACATGGGTATGATTTTGATTGAAAGTGGCCGTCATAAAAAGGTCATTGTCATCGGTGCTGATAAGATGAGTTCTATCGTCAACTATAAAGACCGTAATACCTGTGTCCTTTTTGGTGATGCCGCAGGAGCCGTATTACTTGAGCCGATTGATGAAGCCGATGGTGGAATTCTGGATTCAATGCTGTTTGCAGACGGCAGCGGAGCAGAATATTTATATATGAAAGCCGGTGGTTCAAAGCATCCGCCGACCATGGAAACCCTGGCTAATGACTGGCATTTTGTTTATCAGGATGGCAAATCAGTTTTTAAATTTGCTGTGCAGAAGATGGCAGATGTGGCGGAAGAAATTTTAACCAGAAACGGTTTCTCCGGTAAAGATCTGAAGATGTTTATCCCGCACCAGGCTAATCTAAGAATAATCGATGCTGCGGTGAGACGGTTAAAGATTGACTATGACCAGGTTATGATCAATATTTCCCGTTATGGTAATACAACGGCAGCGACCATTCCCCTGGCTCTTTCTGAAGCCTACCAGATGAAAAAACTGGAAAAGGGTGATCTGGTAGTATTTGCCGCTTTTGGCGGTGGTTTTACCTGGGGCAGCTCACTTTTGCGCTGGTCGCTTCCTTAAATTTAATCCGGATCGTGCCGATGAAAAATGCCTTTATATTTCCTGGTCAGGCCTCTCAGTATATCGGAATGGGCAAGGACCTCTACGAAAACATAAGTAATGCCAGCGATTTTGTGAACCGAACCACAGAAATCATCGGTTTGGATTTGAAAACTTATTGTTTTTATGGGTCGGAAAACGATCTGAAGCAAACAAATATTACCCAGCCGGCGATCTTTGTCCACAGTATCGCGGTGCGCGGAATTTTAAAGGAAAAAGGTATTTATCCTGATGCGGTAGCCGGACACAGTCTGGGTGAATACAGCGCTCTCGTTGCTGCCGGCTCCCTGAGTTATGATGACGGACTGCGCCTGGTAAAAAGACGCGGGGAACTTATGCAGGAAGCCGGGGAAAAATTTCCCGGTACCATGGCCGCCATCATCGGTTTGGAGAAAGCGCAAATATATGAATTGTGTGAGCAGGTAAAAGAATACGGCATCTGCCAGCCGGCCAACTTTAATTCACCGGGTCAGGTTGCTATTTCCGGTGAAAGGCCGGCAGTACTCAAAGCGATTGAAATAGCCCGGACAATGGGTGCCCGTAAAGCGGTTGAACTGGAAGTTTCTGGCGCCTTTCACAGCCCGTTGATGGGTTATGCCCAGGACGGATTACGGGAGGCGCTGGAGATTACGGAATTCCAGGATGCGGAAATTCCGGTTTTCATGAATGTTCACGCTCAGCCGGTTCAGCATAAGGATGATATCCGGCAACTACTTTATGATCAGCTGACCCTGCCGGTTTTGTGGGAAGAGCTGGTTCAAAATATGATTCAATCCGGAATATCCCGTTTTTACGAGGTCGGCCCGGGCAAAGTCCTGACCGGTCTGCTTAAACGAATAGATAAATCGGTGAGCTGTCAGGAAATCGGGACGATTGACGCTATCTTACAAATTGAACAGGAAGTTGCATGATGCATGGGAAAATCGCCATTGTTACCGGTTCAACCCGCGGCATCGGCCTGGCTATTGCCAGAGCCTTGCTGGAAGCCGGCGCAACGGTTGTTGTCAGCGGGCGGGGTCAGGAAAAAGTTGATGAAACAGTCGCTGCTTTATCCAACTTTGGCAATGTTAAGGGTGTGGCGGCCGATGTGGCCAAAAGCGCAGAGGCCCAGAAATTGATTGATGAAACTGTTGCCGCCTTTGGTCAGGTTGATGTCCTGGTTAATAATGCCGGCATTACCCGTGATAATCTGCTGATGCGGATGAAAGAAGAAGAATGGGATGCGGTTATCGAAACAAATCTCAAAGGTGTATACAACTGTATCCGTTCTGCTGTAAAACCGATGATGAAAAAGCGGGATGGCGTCATTATCAACATTACTTCCGTTGTCGGGCAGACCGGAAATGCCGGGCAGGTTAATTATGCAGCATCAAAAGCGGGCATTATCGGACTGACTAAAAGTGTGGCAAAAGAACTGGCCTCACGGAATATCCGGGTCAACGCCATAGCTCCGGGTTTTATTGAAACAGATATGACCGGGATTCTGGCTGAAAATGTCAAAGAAGAACTAAAAAAATCGATTCCGCTGGGGCGGCTCGGTCAAGGCGAAGACATTGCTGCACTGACCGTTTTTCTTGCCTCGGATAAAGCAACCTATATCACCGGGCAGACTTTTAATGTCGACGGTGGCATGGTTATGCAATAATTATTGTAACTTCATTAATGTAATACTTTAGGAGGAATTATGGATATTGAAGCAAAGGTAAAAGAGATAATCATTGAACAACTCGGTGTTGATGCCGAATCAGTAAAGATGGAAGCATCTTTTATTGACGATTTGGGAGCTGACAGTTTGGATACCGTTGAACTGGTTATGGCCTTCGAAGAAAAATTCGACATTGAAATTCCCGACGAAGATGCTGAAAAAATGCGTACCGTCGGTGAATCCATTGCCTATCTCAAAGAAAAGTTAAGCTGATAAAGCTGTTGCATGACCTGAAGGGATAGGCATAGCCGAGTCCCTTTTTCTTTTTTACCCCGTTTATCCGGTCATTCAGGAGACAAGTTTATGCAAAGACGTCGGGTTGTTATCACCGGCTTTGGTGCAATTACCCCGGTTGGGAATACTGCCGAAAAATTTTGGAATGGGTTGCTATCCGGCCAGAATGGTGTTGATTTCATTACCATTTTTGATACCGAAGGCTTTACAACCCGGTTTGCTGCTGAAGTAAAAAACTATCAGCCGGAAATACATTTTGATACAAAAGAGATCCGGAAACTGGATCGTTTTACTCAGTTTGCTCTTATTGCGGCCCGTGAAGCCGTGCTTCATTCGGGCCTGGATCTGGAAAATGAAGACCGGGACCGGATCGGTGTTATCTTTGGTTCCGGCATTGGCGGTATGACCACCTTTGAGGATGAACATCGTAAGCTGGTTGAGAAGGGACCGAAAAGAATCAGTCCATATTTTATACCGGCAATGATAAGTGATATTGCGGCAGGCTATATCTCCATGGAATTTAATTTCCGTGGGCCGAACTTTGGTACTACTTCAGCCTGTGCTACTTCCGGTCATAGTATTGGCAGTGGATTCAGAACTATTCAGTATGGCGATGCTGATGTTATGGTTGTTGGCGGTTCTGAAGCTTCGGTTACGCCGATGGGTGTTGCCGGTTTTAATGCTCTGAAAGCGTTATCAACGCGGAATGAAAATCCCCAAAAAGCCAGCCGGCCTTTCGATCTTGAGCGGGATGGTTTTGTGATGGGCGAAGGCGGGGCAGTTTTGGTACTCGAAGAGTATGAACATGCCAAAGCCCGCGGGGCAAAAATCTATGCTGAAATGGCCGGAATCGGATTTACCGCCGATGCCTACCATATTACGCAACCGGCGCCGGGCGGAAGAGGCGCAATCAAAGCCATGGAACTGGCAGTTAAAGATGCCGGTTTTGCCTTAACCGATGTGGACTACATCAATGCCCATGGTACCTCCACTCCGTTTAACGATAAGAACGAAAGCGCTGCTATCCGGACCCTGTTCGGCGATCATGCCAATAATCTGGCCATAAGCTCGACCAAATCCATGACCGGGCATAATCTCGGCGCAGCCGGCGCTATTGAAATGCTGGTCTGTACCCTCGCTGTTCACCATAATAAGATACCGCCAACCATAAATTATGAATTTCCCGATCCCGAATGCGATTTGAATTATACACCAAATAAAATGGTTGAGAAAAAGGTACATGTCGCCATCTCCAATTCCTTTGGCTTTGGCGGACATAATACCTGTCTTTGTGTTAAGAAATTTGAGTCTTGATCACCTGTTGGTATGCAGTGTTTAGAAAGATTGTCGAAAAACTACTTCCGGTACAATTCACGCCGGACATTGAAAACCATTTAAAAATGGTTGAGAAAAGAATCGGGTATCGGTTCTCGGACCGGCAAATTCTGTTTCAGGCTCTCAAACACAAATCTTATCTTGTTCTTTCAAAGGAATCTTATCTTGAGTCGAATGAACGGCTGGAATTTTTGGGTGATGCTATTCTTGATCTGATTGTGACAGAATATTTGTATGCCAAATATCCAGGCGATGATGAGGGAGCACTTTCACAGAAACGTTCAATCCTGGTTTCCAGAAAAGCGCTTGGCGAATTGAGCCAGGTTCTGGAGTACGGTGATTTTCTGTTCTTAAATTATGGAGAGGAAAAAACCGGCGGCCGACAGAGGAATTCCAACCTGGCTAATCTTTATGAAGCAGTTATTGCTGCCGTTTATCTTGATGGCGGTTACAAACAGGCGGTCCGTTTTTTTGAACGGACACTTTTACCGAATAGCCAGCAGTTCCTGAATGAAAGCAGTTTTTCGAATTACAAGTCCGTGCTGCTTGAGTTAAGTCAGGCCAGGGATTGGAGTACACCGGAATATATAGTTGCGTCCGAAGAAGGGCCTGATCATCAAAAAATGTTTGAAGTTAAGGTGATTGTGAATAAAGAATGGCAGGCCGCAGGAACAGGTTCTTCGAAAAAAAGGGCCGAGCAGGAAGCTGCCCATAAACTTATTGAAGAACTGCGGGATAGAATTGAGTTGCCATCAAAAATTAAAAACCTGCTATAGCAAAAGGATATCTGGTATGAAGATTATAAATGTGGTTGGTGCCCGACCGAATTTTATGAAAGTAGCACCCATCCAGCGGGTGATGGAGCATCGTCACCTTGATGTGAAGCTGGTTCATACCGGGCAGCATTATGATGAACGTATGTCAAAATTATTTTTTATTGACCTGCAGATGCCCCAACCGGATGTTTATCTTAATGTTGGTTCGGGCAGCCATGCTGTTCAGACGGCCAAAGTTATGGTTGAATTTGAAAAAGTACTGGAAGCTGAGCAGCCTGACCTGGTGTTGGTCGTCGGCGATGTAAATTCAACGATTGCCTGTAGTCTGGTTGCCTCAAAAATGAGCATTAAAGTTGCCCATGTCGAAGCCGGGTTACGCTCATTTGACCGCGAAATGCCGGAAGAAATAAACCGTATCCTGACCGATTCCATTTCCGATTACCTTTTTGTAACCGAACAAAGCGGTATCGATAATTTGAAAAAGGAAGGCATCTCTCCGGACAAAATTTTCTTTGTCGGCCATGTGATGATTGACTCTCTGGTCTATTTTTTGGAAAAAGCGAAAGAATCAGATATTCTGCAGAAAAATGGTCTTCAACCGCATGAATATGCTCTTATTACTTTACACCGCCCTTCAAATGTGGATGTCAAAGAAAATTTTGAAAAAATACTATCGGCCTTTGAGCAAATTGAATCCGATCTGCCGATTGTGTTTCCGATCCATCCGCGCAGCAGGAAGATGATTGAACAGTTCGGACTCAGCTCCCGGGTTGAAAAAATGAAAAATCTGAGGTTGATGGAACCGCAAGGTTATCTGGATTTTATGAATATGATGCAGCAGGCCCGCCTGGTCATGACCGATTCCGGCGGCATTCAGGAAGAAACAACCTATTTGCAGATTCCCTGTTTGACCATCCGGGAAAACACGGAACGTCCGGTAACTGTTGAACAGGGTACCAATATCCTGGTTGGAACCGACACAAACAGGATTGTTTCCGAAGCCAGGAAAATTCTGGCCGGAAATGGCCGTAAAGGCCGGATACCGGATTTATGGGATGGAAAAGCCGCTGAAAGAATTGTTGATATTTTAACAAGGGCATAACCGTGAAACTGTTTCTGTACTTAACAGGATTAATTTTCCTGACCTATTTTCAGGCGATCAGCCAGGAACTGAAAACCCAGGAATCAAATCAAAATCTTTTTGACCGGCAGAATTCAAAATATGAAACATCAATGGAGCGGTTTTATCAGAGCCGTTCTGTAATCCGGACAATTTCGCCCCAGGTTTTGGAAGGTGTTCTGGATAAAGAAAATTATCTGTTGGGACCGGGTGATCTTTTTCTAATCAGTGTGCTTGGTGAAATAGAATTTACTTATAGCGCCGAAGTGCTTCCCGATGGCAGTGTGGTTATTCCAACGGTTGGTACCGTGAGCGTGGATGGAAAAAAACTCGGTGCAGCAGAGGAAGAAATTGTTACGGCCATCAAAAAGATGTACAACCGTGGCGAAATTAAGGTCGCCCTGATTGGTTTGCGAAAGTTTCGGATCTACCTGACCGGTGAGGTAAGAAACCCCGGTACCTATTTTGCCCAGGGTTCGGACCGCTTGTCCGATATTATTGAAATTTCTGCCGGCCAGAATCAGACCACCAGGGAAGGGCTGATTGTAAGTTCAAGTGGTTTGAATGACTGGGCTGATAACACCCGCATCCAGGTTCGGCACCACGATGGCTGGAGCGATGAGTATGATCTTTCCCGGTTTTATAAGGATGGCGACATCAGTCAGAATCCGTTCCTGATGAGCGGGGATATGATTATTGTGCCATCGATAAATCTTGACAATGATTTCGTGATTTTAGAAGGGAATATTGGTCTGCAGGGTTTATACCCGTTACGGAAGAATGAAAGTATCATCGGTTTTTTACAACGGGTGTCGGCGCTCAAACAATCGTCAAATCTTGAAAAAATAATGGTCATGCGGGATAATAAATCGACTCAGATCAATTTTTATGATGAGGTTGATGAACAAAATGTTTTTTTGCTCCAAAATCGCGACCGAATCATTATTCCGACCAATTACGACCGGGTGTATGTGCGGGGTGAGGTAGCCAGCCCGGGTTCGTATGGTTATATCGCCAACTATAAAGCCTCAGATTATATCGGCATAGCCGGTGCACTTGAAACTGCCGGGAAGAGCGGGAAAATCAAAACCATCCGCCAGACTACAGGTGAGATTCTGGAAGGCGGTGATATAATAGTGTACAAAGGTGATACTATTATCCTGAATAAACGACCACGTGAGGTGACCAAAGAGTATATGCAGATATTAGCTCCCATCATCTCAATAGTTATAGCAACACTTGCTTTAATAAAATAATAAAGGATATTCCGTAATGGTAGATCAGATGCCACCTTTTCTAAATTTGATTAAATTGTTTTGGCAGAACCGTAAATTTTTATTTCTATTCAATATTACCATTATATTTTCATCAATCATTGTTTCTTTACTATTGCCTAAATGGTATAAAGCTGATGTTAGGATATTAATACACGAGGAGAATAAAACCGACTATGCAATTTCAAGTATGTTACAAGGATTGCCGATCAGTTTGGGAGCTACAAAGAATGATGTAATCATTGATAGAAATAAAGCAATATTAAACAGTAAGGATTTTTTAGATAAAGTGATTGATCAATTCCAATTAGAAAACAATTACAAAGTTAAGTACAGAGAACAAATCTACCCGGCATTGCGACAAGATTTGTTTTTAATAGATAATAAAGATGGTACATTTTCCGTAATTGGCTATTATAAAAATGATGCCAAACTAGCTGCTGAACTTGTAGAATTTGTCACTGGGCGGCTCACTGAAAAAAATATTCAAATTAGTCAATCAAGTGCCAGAGCGTATAGGAATTTTATGGAAGAAACTTATAAGAGAGTTTCATCTGAGTTGGAATCTGTCGAGAATCAATTAGTTAGTTTCCAAAAGGAAAACGATGTGATTCAAGTGGATGAGCAAGCGAAAGAAAGCATAAAAATGATAGCCAATCTTGAAGTCAAAAAGATTGAGTTAGAATTACAACTTAATTTTCTACAACAAAATTATGAAGATAACCACCCAAATATAACTGCCATCCAAACTCAGATATCCCTGCTTCAAAATAAAATTGAAGATTTAAAACGAAACAAGAATTATTCAAATATTGCTCTAAACACTTTTCCTGATAATTACATGAGTTATATGCGTCACTACCGTGAAGTATTCATCCATGAAAAGATACTCGAAATTATTGTACCCCAATTAGAAAAAGCAAAAATTGATGAGGCAAAAAATGTTACAAATTTAATCATCATTGATCCTGTAAAAGTACCGCAATTAAAGGCTAAGCCTAAAAGAACTGCAATTGTGGTATTGAGTACATTTTTTAGCTTAGTTATATCTCTTATTATTATTTATCTAAATAAAAGCTATAAGAGTAATAAAGAAAACATTAGTTTAATTTTCAAACAATAAATGTATAACTTTACTATTCGTAATCTTCCATTAGTAACGTTTACTGCGATATGGATTATCGTTTTTGGATTATTTTTTGTTAATCCGTATAATTTTGAAAACCTGAGCAAGGATGGATTAGTCGTAATTATAACTGGTTTAATATCTGTATTATTAGGCTTCATCCTTTCTGCCTTATATTTGAAAGTCGGACTAAACAGACTTAATTCAGACCAGAGTGTTTCTGCAGTCCGATTCAATTATAAAAATTTATGGCATCTTCATCTTATCACTATAATATTGTCTTTTATTGGATTTGTTTTTTTAACACTCCATTATAGCAGTGAGTCGAATGGCTTGGTGGAATTTCTGCAGAATCCAATTGCAGCCAGATACAAAGTGGTTCAGCTTTCAACTGCTGTGAAAACAGACTGGAGTTTTTTTTTATCAATCAGCAGTTACTTTCTGGATTTCAACTACATTGCATCAATACTTGGCGGAATTTTATTTCATTATAATTCAAATCGAATCTTTACGTATGCCTCAATTTTCCTTGGAATACTAACTAGTATTATCACTTTTCAGCGATATTTTATTATTCATGTATTCATGCTTTGGTTCTTTTCATTAATAATTACTGGCTACATGATATCTGGTATTGATAAAAAAGTTCTGAGGCGGGGCTTTGTGAAAGCAGTTATTTTCCTGAGTCTCATATTAGTTATTTTTTTTTCTATCATATTTGGACTTAGGCAGTCTTCAGATGAAGGTGATTTGAATACCAATAAAATTGCCGAATTGATTATCGAGAGTAACTATACTTACCTCGCCGGAAATATTATTGCTTTCGATAAATATTACATTTCAAATGAGATATCCCCGTACAATGGTTTCTCTACTTTTAGGGATTTATTCAAATGGTTGATTCGTGCAGGACTTTGGGATGAAAATAATTTTATAAATGTTAAACAGGAATTTGTAAGTGTTGGACAAAGTGAACTAAATACTTATACATTTCTTCGAAATTTCTATGAGGACTTTGGTGTTTTTGGGATTGCTATACTTAGTTTTTTCTGGGCCTTCTTTGGGCAAATAATATTTAACAGCACTCTAAAAAAGTTTTCTTTAGTAAAACTATTCCTATCGACACATTTATTATTCTCATTCTTTATGTCTTTTTATGGTTTTGCACTTCAAAATATGAATTTAATTGGGATTGTCTTTATCTTCATTTTGCTTCTGGAATTATTTATATATTCTGCAAATGAATTGTACACCATCGAAATTTAATTTATGGATTTCTCTATTAAGAAATATAAAACCAGAGCACTTATTTATAAATTTAATATGCTGATCCGTCTATGAATAAGCCAAAGACTGTATTCCTGTTGATGATAAGTGACTCCCTGGTCAGCCTTCTGGGATTGATCCGGTCAAAAATGATTGCCATCATCTACGGGGTTACACATGTTGGAATTCTTGGTCAGATAATTACATTTTATAATTTTGAAAATACTTTTGTAACGTTTGGGACTAAAATTGCCATTATAAATTTTACCGGGAGTGAACCTGAAAAAAAAGCCCGGATTTTTGGCTTTTCATTTACTTTTCTGGTATTGATAAATTTTTTCTATCTTATCGTTAGTCTATTATTATCAAAGCAAATTGCCTTATGGTTGTTTAATGACCCGGATCTGAAATATTTGGTTGTCTTTGTAATTTTGTTAGCACCGCTTCAATCTCTGAGTTTTCTACTCGAATCGATGATGCAGGCAGAAAATCGCCTGGCATCATTAACACCGATTAAAATTGGTGCCGTTTTTACTGCTCTGGTTTTGCTGGTTCCAATGATTCATTATTATGGACTGATCGGGGTTATTGCCGACCTTGGGATTTGGTTTTTGACGAGTATTATTTTACTGATCGGTTCTAATTTTCGTTATCTGCGCTTTAGTCTGAAAATTCCAATGGAAGATAGAGAGCTAGTTTATTCCATTGTCAAAATTTCCAGTCTGAATACAGTCAGATATATCGTAGGAGCACTTGCATTATTAGTCGTCCGGATTTTTATAGTACATTTTTTGAGTATGGAAGAGGCTGGACATTTCCAGGCAGTCTGGAGCCTGACCAACTACCTGAATATTGGCATTACTGCCTTTGGTTTTTACCTGCTGCCCAGGCTGAGTAATTTGACATCACATGAAAATACCGGAGAGGTTGTTCAGACTGAATTTATAAACTATATCGCCGCTTTTCTCCCTATGCTTCTGCTCTTGTTCATATTGCCTGAAATTCTGTTACAACTTTTATTCAGTTCCAGTTTTGTTCAGCTCAAGGGTATTCTATACTGGATGACCATGGCTAAATTCTTTGAAGCCATAATATTTTTCATAATTATCGTTTTCGAATCCCGCCAAAAAACGAATTTGTATTTGAGAGTCGAGCTGATAAAATCTGTGTTATACATTGGTTTGTCCTATCTGATGATCAGGCATTTTGGTTTGAATGGTATTATTGCCTCTGCTGTTTTGATAAATTTGATTTTGTCCCTGTATCTCATTTATCTGGTCAAATCCGAGTCATTATTTTCCAAAACCAGTACTATAATCAAAAATTTAATTATTGTAATATTATTAAGTATCCTCTTTTATTATTTGGATCAACCGTGGATAAGTTTACCGATAGCTGCCGGAGCCCTGCACCTGCTGATTGGTTTTGGAAGATACAAATCGATCTTTCTAAATCTCCTCCAGCCTGGAACCACAACTATGTAAATAGTTTAGCCGGCAGTATGAAAGAAATATTTAAGGATAGATGAGATGGATTTTATAAATTGTATAGAAGAATATTTACAGATTGAATAACATGAAAACGGGTAAAATATTAATTCTCACAGACGAATTTCCACCGGTTACAGGTGGGGCTGGAACATACTCATACGAGCTTGCTATTGGTATAGCCGGTTCTGGTAAATCTGTAACTGTCATAACCCGCTCAACGGGAACTGCTGCGAGCATAAAGGCAATCGATCTTGAATTAAAAATAAGATTCGCTGTGGAAGTCTTAAGATATTCAACTTTTTGGAAATTTTTCTTTGTTCAATTCCCCTGGCAGATAAAATCATTACTTCAAGATAAATCATTCCTGGATTATGATTTAATAATTGCGGCTGACTCGCGGATGGTCCGCTATCTGACACTTTTAAACGATGAGAAAGTTCTTGCAAAATCTCTGCTCATCTTCCATGGGGGTGAAGTCAAAACTTTTATAATCAAACCAAATCTTCAGGTTAGATTAAGTGGGATTTCCGGGCGATTCGCATCAGTATTACAAAAAAGCATAGGCTCCGTTTGTGTTAGCAGGGCTCTTCGCAATCAGTTTATCGGGCAACTGCCCGATTTGGAAAATAAATTTCATGTTGTAGCTCATGGCATTGATGTTGATAGTTTTAAGCCACTTACTTTTGATGAGAAAATATCAACCCGGGAAAACTATGGCTATCGGCAGAATGAGAAAATAATAATCAGTGTATCCCGCTTAGTTCAGGGGAAAGGGCAAGATAAAATAATTTCTATTTTTGATGATCTGGCAAAAAAAATATCAGGGTTGAAATTATTGATTGCCGGTGATGGACCTATGCTCGCAGAACTTCAGGCTCAAGCATCAAAACTGGTCTCAAAAAATGCTGTTCGGTTTTTAGGTAAAGTACCTCGCAATGAACTTAATAAATACCTTGGGATAGCGGATGTCTTCGTTCTTTTAAGTACTCTTGATGAGGGATTTGGAATTGTTTTTCTTGAAGCAAATGCTTGTGGTTTACCTGTGATCGGCTGGGCTTCCGGCGGTGTGGTTGATGCAATCCATAATTATAAAAATGGCTTCATCTTACCAAATGGTGATTTGATTGGGGTTAGGGATCGATTGATTGAACTGTTGAATGACGATGATCAACGGGAAATTTTATCCGATTCGGCAAGGGAATACGCTGTCGCAAACCATTCAAATCTCCGTATGGCCCGGGACACACTCCGACTGGTCGGAATTTCAGGCTAAGTAAATCTTTTATTTCCAGTCATTTAATATAATGTCAATTCAAACTATTCAATCTCTTCTCATGTTTTGGTTATTTATTCCAACCCGATCATAATTCCCACTGCCAAGGAGTATAGCCAATCATTAATCTATGCGGTTCAGCCTTCGATTAAAGTTTGGGAAATATCCGCCTCGTTTTTAATTTAGAATGTGGACAGTTATTAATCCGGATACTTTTTCTTTATGCCAGATAAGTTGAAATACAAAATTCTCTACCTGATCACTTCCTGGGAGATTGGCGGTGCCGAAACTGCACTCTTAAAATTTATAAAACGTTTAATAGAAACTGGTTTCTCTTCAGAAAATATTATGGTTATTGCTCTGAGCCCGAACGGTAGTCTCCGGGAAAAATTTAGGGAACTGAATATCCAAACATTCAGCTTGGGCCTGATGAGCCCATATGAACTTTATAAAGCACTAAAGCTTAAAACTTATATAAATGATTTTAAGCCTGACATACTCCATACACATTTGCTCAAAGCTGATCTGGTCGGAGCCGTCATTGGCAGAATATGCCAGGTGAAAAAAATCGTCTCGACCAAGCATAATGGCAACCAGTTACTAAACCGGGCAAAAAAGATTCTTGAAAAAGGGATTGAGAGTTTTATCGATCTGCATATCTCTGTTTCTGATGCAGTAAAAACCGACATGGTCAAGCGTGGCATTCCGGAGCAGAAAATCAAAACAATTCCTATTTCTACGATTAACCCACTTAATAAAAATCTGATTGCCCCAATCTTGAGTGAGAACAAAACATTTACAATCGGAGTATTAAGCCGGCTTCATCCTGTAAAGTCCTTTGAAGATATTGTTCTGATGACTCAATACCTTCTGCAGAGGAAATATTCAGTATCAGTGATTATTGGCGGGGAGTTTAATAATGAATATGGCAGACGCATCAGTCGAATGATCGATGCATTTGGATTGTTAGATGTGATTACAATGCTCGGTACTATTGATGATCTGACTAGTTTCTTTTCCCGGATTGATGTCCTGGTTTCAGCATCTATCTCCGAAGGCTTCCCGCAGTCACTTATTGAAGCAATGGTTTACTCTCTGCCAGTTGTGGCCACGGCAGTAGGAGGCGTTCCTGAATTGGTTATCGATGGGCAAACCGGGTTTTTGGTTCCGCCGCGGTGCCCTGAACTTTTGGCGGATAAAGTAGAATTCTTAATCAAAAATCCTGAAATTAGAACCCGGATGGGAATCGCTGGAGAGATGCGTGTCCGGGACCATTTTACTCTTGATGCGATGATAGAAAAAACACTGATACTCTATGACAGATTGATGGGTTAAAAGGAAATTTTTTGCCAAAAGTATTACTGATTCAGTCCCGTTTTGTGATTGGCGGGCCTTCTCAGCAGAACCTGCTTATTGCTGAAGAACTTATAAAAAATGGATTCGAAGTTATTCTGGTTTCCGGGGCAGGCGATACTAAAGAAAAGCTTGTTATATCAGAAAGTGAACACCCGCATCTTGATTTCAGAATTATCTATGAGATGGGCAGGAATGTCCATTTTTATGATGATTTTATCTCACTTTATAAACTGGTACGGTTGATTGCATCTGAAAAGCCGGATATTGTACATACCCATACCGCGAAAGCAGGCGCAATAGGACGGTTGGCTGCCTGGTTGATGCGGGTTCCGGTCGTCATACATACTTTTCATGGCCATATCTTTCACAGTTACTTCGGCAAATTTGTTTCCAGAATTTTTATTGAACTTGAGAGAATGTTTGCGTGGTTGTCAGATATAATCATTGTTTTGAGCCCATCACAATATCAGGATATTGTGTTTAATTACAGAATTTCACGTCCGGGGAAGACAAGAATTATCAGACTTGGTTTCCGCTTCTCCAAGGATGTTTCACCCGAGCCGGGTCAAATGGTTTGGGAGAAATATAAAATTGACAGACAGCAGGCTATAATCATTACGGTTGGTCGTTTTGTTCCTATAAAAAATATAAGACAGGTTATCCGTGTCTCCCGCTGGTTTAAAGATAATTCTGAAATTCCTGTTCATTTTCTGCTGGTTGGAGATGGTGAATTGCGAAATGAAATTCAGGAGGAAATTTTTAAAAACGGATTGGAAAAATCGGTCACCATTACCGGCTGGGTCAACGATCTGGCAAAAATTTATCAGTCAGCTTCCATGCTGCTTTTAACCTCACATAACGAAGGAACACCGGTCACTATCATTGAGGCTGGTTCATGGGCTTTGCCGGTTGTAGCTACTGCAGTTGGAGGAGTTCCGGATATGATTACAGATGGAGAAAATGGTTTTCTTGTTGCACCGGAGAATGATTCACAAATGATTGAAAAAATTAATTTTCTTCTCCGTGATGAAAGGCTCCGGAAAAGAATAGGTATGAACGGAAGAAACCGGGTATTGCGTGAATACGGTATTGAAACTTTGGTTCGAAACATCACTGACTTATATTCGACCCTACTGGAAAAGAAAAGACAATGAACAGAATTTGGCTTTATATTATTTGGTTTTTAATATGTATTTCAGCGAGCCTGTACTCAGCTTCCAATCCAGCCTCAGTACCCATAAGTCAGCCAGTCTATGCTTTTCTCGAACGCATGGAGGTGCTGGGTTTGCTCGATACACCGCTGCCCGATACCCGACCGATGTCCCGTGGTAAAATTGCTGAGATTCTTCTTCAAATTGCCCCAAAACAGGACTTACTAACTGCCGTAGACAAAGTCCGGCTGCAGAAATATCTGCTCGATTTCCGTTACGAGCTTCAAACTGGTAAGTATAATCTGAATTCTCCCGGCAGCGACGTTTTCTCTCCACTGCAAAACTGGACAACCATCAAAAAAGAGTTTGTCCGCTTTTTCATGGCACCCTATCCGGCTGAAGAAAACCATGTCGTTCTCTGGGAAGACAGCCTGAACACTTTTTATTTTGATTATGAACAGGGCCTGACTCATGACCGGGAAACGCAGCAGGAACAACAGCGCACTGCCAGCTGGCAGGCGTTTTTACTGCGCGGGCAGATCGATGTGGATTTTTCATGGCAAATCCGGGTTGATCTGCAGTCCGTCTCCGGTGATCCGGGATACAGGGAGAATGATCCGATTATTAAAGAGAGCTTTAGTCAGCCAAATGATGAAAATACAAAGATTTTTTCCGACCGGACCGGCGCTGAAATGGCCTGGTCAACCTCCTGGTTCGACCTGTCCTTTGCCCAGCAGGAAGTTTCCTGGGGGCCGGGTCAAAGCGGGAAATTAACCCTGTCCAATTATGCCGAGCAATATCCTTACCTGTTATTTCACAAGGACTGGCAGCGCTTCCGGTTTACCTCTCTGCATGGTAAACTTCAGTCTTACCCGATTGAAGACCCATTAACCGGCACACTAAATTATCCGGAAAAATGGCTGGCTGCCCACCGCCTGGAAATCGATCTGCTGAATAATCTGACTATCGGTCTGAATGAAAACTATATTTATGGTCAGCGTTATGCGGACTGGGCTTATTTGTTACCCATAAATTTTTACAGGGGTACGCAGCATAAATTACGTGACCGGGATAATGCGACCATCTCCATCGATTGGAAATACCGGCCAATTAAAGGCGTCAGTAGTTACGGTACAATTTTTATTGATGAGATGAAAAAAAGCGCCCTCGGTACCGATTGGTGGGGAAATAAACATGCCATCCTGGCCGGTCTGGCTATGGCTGACCCTTTTGCTCTGGAAAATACCGAACTCGTTTTTGAATACACGGCCATCATGCCCTGGGTGTATACTCACAATTATGCCTATAATTCCTACACCACGGATTACCGTTCGCTTGGCCACTGGGCTGGACCGAATTCTCAGCTTTTCTATGCCCATCTGAAAAAGGATTGGCTGCCCCGACTAGCCACCGGTCTCAAATTTATCCAGTACAAACACGGTGATAATTATCCGGATGAGAATATCGGAGGGGACATTCTTCATGGGCATCTGGACTTGTTCCCGGGGCAGACTGAACCCCGTGAAACGCGCAAATTTCTGGAAGGAATATTGACCGTGCGGGATTCCTGGCAGGTGTACACAAAATTCGAGCCCTTCAACGGACTGCAAATCGAAGCACTCTACCAACTCAATCGACAGGAGATTGATAAACTGAAAAACCGGTTTAACGAACTTCACCTCGGTGTAGTGCTGGAATATTGATCATGTTTTTTATTTATGTATTCTTCTCGGGTTTGCTGACGGCCCTCATGGTTACTTTTCTGGTTCGCTCTATGGCCAGGCGATACCGGATTGGCGCGCTGCCCAATCCACGCACCATGCATCAATCATTCACACCAATCATGGGCGGTTTAGGTATTGCTGCCGGATTTATCATCGCTCTGTTAACCGGTTTTTTATTTCGCCCGGAACTGATCAAATTATGGAATACCGGACTGAGCAGTATGCTGCTGGCCATCATCGTTATTTTAATGACTGGAATTCTGGATGATAAATTTACAATCAGTCCGTTCCAGAAATTATCAGGTCAGGCCTTATCAGCCCTGATCCTGTTGTTCGGCGGCTGTGCAATTCAACAGATTTCCGTGCTTGGGTTTGTTTTCCCTTTGGGTATTTTATCCTGGCCGCTGACCTTTCTGTGGATTGTCGGCGTGATGAATGCGGTTAACCTGATGGATGGGCTGGATGGTCTGGCCGCTGGTGTCAGTCTGATTGTTTCGATTATTTTTGCGGTGCTGGCCTGGCTGCGGCAGGATGTTGCTTTGATTCTGCTCAGCCTGAGCCTGATCAGCGGAATAGCCGGGTTTCTGAAATATAATTTTCGGCCGGCCAGTATTTTTATGGGTGATACCGGATCCTTGTTTCTCGGTCTGATGCTGGCCGTCCTCTCGCTGAAATCCTTCCGTTCGCCGGCCGACGGTTTCTATCCGGCAACGGCCTTGATTGCCCTCGGTGTTCCGGTAGGTGATACGGTTCTGGCCTTCTTCCGCCGGCTCTACCAGGGCAACCATCCCTTCAAAGCTGATAAAGATCATCTCCATCACCGGCTGATATTTCTCGGAATTTCTCATCTGCAGGCAGTATTAGTTATCTATTTTGCCTCACTGCTCTACATGATAACAGCCTTGACCATGAGTCTGAAACCCGGGCTGATTGCCCATCTGGCTCTGGCTGTGATTCTGGTAATCTCGGTGTTGGCCCTGCGCCGGTTGGGCTATCTCGAAGCCCGGGAATTTAAGACCATTCCCGGGGATGGTTCGGTTATACAGGTTGCTCAGGCTGTCGGCCCGATTTCATTGCGCCGTCTCGTTCATCGCATCACGCTGATTACAACCGATCTGTTAAGTATTAACCTGGCTTTTCTCTTCACCTGGTGGGTCAGATTCGATTCTGGCTTTCTCGGTCTGACCCAGGCGATTTCCTGGACGGATATGATTAACTCGCCGGTTCTGATTCTCCTCTCGGTATTCTGGACAGGTCTTTTCTTTATCAATAATCTTTACCAAATGCGTTGGGATATTTCGCGCTTTGAAAAGGTCCGGCGGGTCAGCCGTGTAATTATTTTTGGCATGATGGTTATCTTCCTGACGACCATTGACCCGGATAATCTGCTTTCCTCCGGGCGGATTGCCCTGGCCATATATTTTATGGCCTTGCTTTTCCTGGTCAATGCCGGACGGCTGTTATTGATTGCCGGGCAGAAGTATTTCAGCATAATGGAATACGCCCGCCATGCATCTTTACTGATCGGTGCCTCCGAAAAAAGCCGCAAGCTGCTGAGAACTCTGATGACCAACCCGCATCTGCGCTACAATTTCGTTGGTATTTTGAGCAGGGAGCCGCTCAATTTTGCACAATTTGCCGGTCTGCCTGTTCTGGGAACCTATGAGGATATTCAGCAGGTGGTGCTCAAAAACAGTATCGAAGAAATTGTTGTAGCCATTGATGAACGCTCCCGCGACCAGGTCATGAATATCATTGCGCCTGTGCTGATGATGAAGGTGCAGATAAAAATTCTGCCGCACATGGACGAACTGCTGAGCGGACATAAAAGGGAAGAAACCCTCGGTCATCCCCTCATCCATCTGTTCCCGGAAAACATGTATCTCTGGCAGTGGATGCTCAAACGAATATTGGATATCACTGCTTCCGGTCTGCTGATTCTAATGCTTAGTCCTTTGTTTTTATTAATTGGATTCTGGATGATTCTAAGTGGAAAATCCAACCCGCTGCGGGTTCAAAACGTGGTTGGAAGAGATAATGAGATTTTCGGCCTGCTCAATTTCGATGCCAATCCCGCTGACCGGCATCGGCTGAACCGCTTTTTATGGCAAAGCAGGCTGTACAAACTGCCGGCCCTTCTAAACATCCTGATCGGCAAAATGAGTTTTGTCGGGCCGCGTCCGGAAGAACCGGAAAACGTAAATCTGCTGCGCCAGAAGATCCGCTATTATAACCGTCGTTTTATTATCAAGCCTGGATTAACCGGCTGGGCACAAATCCGTTACCGCTATGATGAAGCCTTAAAACACCAGCGCGAACTGCTCAGGTTCGACCTGTTTTATCTGGAGAATATGAGTCTGACCTTTGACATCCGGATCATCGTTCGTTCTGTACTGCTTTTCCTCAGTGGCTGGAGAGTCAAATGAAAGTCTCGGTTATTATTGTCAATTATAATGTAAAGAGCTTTCTGGAACAGGCGCTGCATTCGGCACAAAAAGCGCTCACCGCTATTGATTCAGAAATTTTTGTGGTCGACAATGCTTCGGTTGATGGCTCGGTAGAAATGGTCCGCCAGCGCTTCCCGGAAGTCAGGCTGATCGCCAGCCGCGAGAATCTGGGTTTTTCCCGGGCCAATAACCTGGCCATCACTCAGGCCGGTGGCGACTTTATCGTTCTGCTCAATCCGGATACAGTGGTGCAGGAAGACACTTTTCATGTTTTACTGAGTTTTTTTGATCGGAATCCCGCAGCCGGAGCGGCAACCTGTAAAATTATCAATCCCGACGGCACATTTTCCGTGGACTGCCGGCACAGCATTCCGACGCCGGCCATCGCTTTCTGGAAGGCAATTGGATTCAGTTCCTTATTCCCGAAAAGCCGGCTGTTCGGCCGGTATAACCTGACCTATCTTGATGAAAACCAAACCGCCGAAGTCGAAGCAATTTCCGGTTCGTTTATGATGATCCGCCGGGAAACCGTGGCCAAGGTTGGTCTGCTCGACGAAACCTTTTTCATGTACTGTGAGGATATTGATTATTGCCACCGCATCAATCTGGCCGGAGATAAAATTTATTATGTGCCGGATACTCAGATCATTCATTATAAAGGCGAGAGCACCAAAAAAAATAATATTGACTATGTGGTAACTTTTAATAAATCCCTGTATCTGTTTTATAAAAAACATTATCAGCAAAGATACATTCTGCCCTTTAAATGGCTGATCTGGCTGGGTGTTGTTCTGCGCGGCATGCTCATTTTTATGCGCCAGAATCTGAAAACATTTTTTCCGGTATTAGCCGATTTATTTATTCTGAATGCTGTTTTTGCTGGTGGATTTGCTTTACGCTATCTGGCACGGGGATCCTTTTCAATCGACAGGTTATGGTCTGATTTTGGTCTGGTTAACCTGCTGGCCAGTGTGTTGTTTTTCTTCAGCGGCATGTTTTTCAACATCCATACGGCGAACCGCCTGTCGCTGCTGCAAACTATTAAAAGCAATGCGGTTGCCCACCTGCTTTTAGCCGCGGCCACTTCTTTTCTGCGCCAGATCGCCTTTTCCCGTCTGGTTGTGGCGCTGGCCTTTATCCTGAACACCGCCCTTATGGTCTTGTGGAGAATCGGTTTTCGGAACTATGCCCGGAAATTCACCAACCGGACTGGCGAGGATTATTTTGCCCGGCGCACCCTGTTGGTTGGTCTGCCGGAAGATGCCGGTCAGCTTAGCTTTCTTCTTCATAACCGCGTCGATTCCGGCATCCGCCTGCACGGTTTGGTTTCGCCTGAAGCCAAGGACGTAGGGAAAAATGTAGCCGGGCAGGAGATTGTCTGCAGTCTTGAAAATATGCCGGAATATATCCGGCTAAACCGGATTAACCTGGTCATTTTTACCACAAAAAATATAAACTACACCGATATTTTGAGTACCATGAGCCAGGTTGGTTACCGCCAGGTTGAGTTTAAAATGGTACCGGAACATCTTGAATACATGATCGGCAAGGCACAAATCGAACCGCTCACCGAAGTTTCCCTGCTCGACCTGGAATTTGCTTTGGAAAAGCCGTTCAATCAGTTTCTGAAACGTCTGATGGATTTAATGATCAGTCTGCCACTGGTGATTTTCGGCTCGCCTCTCGTTTTGATACTCTATCTCTTCAACCGACCGGGGCCGACTGCCGGCGGAGACAAAACCGGGCTGGGGACAGGTCAACCGCGGCTCCTCCGTCTCTGGCTAACCCTGATCGATGTAGCCCGGGGTTCATACAGCCTGGTCGGCCGTGACCGTTCGTATCCGACAGCGTTCCCAGGTGTGGTTTCGTACAAACCGGGATTAACCGGGATCATCCAGTTAAATCAGCCCAAAATCCGCAGTGAGCAGCACCGCCGGAATCTTGAAATTCATTACCTGAAAAATCAAAGTCTGGTACTGGATATCGAAATATTGCTCAAGTCGCTCTGGTCGGGTCGTTTCTTGCTCTAAACCGCGCTGCTTCTTAATTTCCGCACTCTTAATTCAAAGGAAATAGTATGTTAGATATTAAATTCATCCGCGAAAATCCGGAACTGGTCAAAATTGCGGTACAAAACAAAAATGAAAAAGCTGATGTTGACGCCCTGCTTCACCACGATGAGGAGCGCCGGACTTTAATTTTCCGTGTTGAAGAGCTGAAGCAGCAGCGGAATCAGAATTCGAAGGAAGTTTCCGAGCGGAAACGCCGTGGTGAAGAAGCTGGTGAGCTGATTGAAAATACAAGACTAATTTCGGAAGAGATAAAAGCTATGGATGAAAAACTGGCCGAAATTGAAGTCAGTGTTCATGAACAGCTGATCCGCCTGCCGAATTTACCCCATGAATCCACACCCGTTGGAAAAGATGCCAGTGACAATGTTGAAGTTAAACGCTTCGGTCAATTGCCTGAATTTGATTTCCCAATCTTAAATCACCTCGAATTGGGTGAGCGGCTGGATATTCTTGATTTCAAGCGCGGCGGGAAAATAACCGGCTCCGGTTTTCCGGTCTATAAAGGCGCCGGCGCACGGCTGGAGCGGGCGCTTATAAATTTTATGCTTGACCTGCACATCGAAAAGCATGGTTATACGGAAATTTTTCCGCCGTTTCTGGCCAATGGGGAAAGCATGTTTGGCACCGGGCAGTTGCCCAAACTTCAGGAAGATATGTACTATATTGGTAAAGATGATCTCTACCTTATCCCCACAGCAGAAGTTCCGGTAACCAACCTGCTCCGTGATGAGATGCTCGACAGCGCTGATCTGCCGGTAAAATATACTGCGTACTCGGCTTGTTTCCGCCGTGAAGCCGGTTCCTACGGCAAGGATACCCGGGGTTTTCTGCGGGTTCACCAGTTTAATAAAGTCGAAATGGTCAATTTTGTCCTGCCCGAAACTTCCTACTCGGTTCATGAACAAATGCTGATGGAAGCCACGGAAATTCTGGAACTGCTGGAATTACCCTACCGGGTTTTATTGCTCTGTTCGGGTGACCTGAGTTTTTCTGCGGCCAAATGTTATGATATTGAAACCTGGTCGCCGGCCGAACAGAAATGGCTGGAAACCAGCAGTGTCAGCAATTTTGAAGATTTTCAGGCGCGCCGGGCCAATATCCGTTTCCGCCGCGAACAGGGCGCCAAACCCGAATTTCTGCATACGCTGAACGGCAGCGGCCTGGCCACATCACGGCTGATGGTTTCCCTCCTGGAAACGTATCAGACCGATGAAGGCACGGTGCTCGTACCCTCCGTTCTAAAACCGTATATGAATGGTTTGAATGTTATCAAACGAAACTACCATGACTGAACGCCAGGCGCGGTTGATTCTCACGGAATTCGGCCGCAGGATGCGGGTTGAAAATTATATCGTGGCCACGGATGGCAATTTGAGTATAAGGATAGGCGATAAAATAATTATTTCGCCGTCAGGCTTGGCTAAAGACCGCTTAAATCCGGATGATTTTGTGGTGATAAACCAGGAAGGGCAGAAAATCCGCGGCTCCCGTTCGCCTTCCACGGAGTGGCCGGTTCATACTGCCGCCTACCAGGCCCGGCCGGAAACCTGTTGTGTGCTTCATGCCCATCCGCTATATGCCACCGCTTTTGCCTCGGCCGGTCTGGCCCTCGAACCACCGTTTCTAACCGAAATCCGGGATACTATTGGCCGGGTGCCGCTGGTGCCCTTTGCTGAACCGGGCAGCCGTCTGCTGGCTGAAAATCTGCGGCCGTTTCTAAGTGAATCCCCGGTTTGTCTGCTCGAGAATCATGGTTTGGTGGCCACCGGCGCCACCGTGGATGAAGCCTGGTTTAACCTGGAGCGGGCCGAGCATTTTGCCCATATCCTTTACCTGAAAAAAAATCTACTGACCGGGGAGTGACAGAAATGTTCCGAACTGCTTTTTCAATTCTGGTTACCGTGGTTGATACTATAATATTCAGCATCCTGGCCATCATCGCCAGCATCGGCAACCCTTATAATCCGGTAATGGACTGGATTCTGATGACCTGGGCCAGAATCATTATTTTTACCTCCGGTAACAGGTTAATTGTTGAGGGCAGGGAAAGGCTGGATAGTAAGGCTGTTTACGTATTTGCCTCCAATCACCAGAGTAATTTTGATATTCCGGCTTTGGTAATTGCCACAAATCGAACGGTACGTTTTGTTGCTAAAAAGGAATTATTCCGCATACCGCTTTTTGCCCAGGGTATGAAAATGAGCGGCATGATCGCCATTGACCGGGGCAATTCACAACAGGCCCGGTTGAGCATGCAGGAAGCGGCCCAAAAAATGCGCCGCGGTGTTTCAGTAATTATCTTTCCGGAGGGCACCCGCTCCCGGGATGGGAAAATTGCGCCCTTTAAAAAAGGTGCCTTTATTCTGGCCCTGGAAGGCGGTTTTCCGGTTGTACCGGTCTCTGTTTCCGGCTCCTTCTTTATAATGCAAAAGAACAGCTGGCGGATGCGGCGGGGAAATATAAAAATTGTTTTCGGCGAGCCGGTCCACCCGGAGAATTATTCCGCCGCCCAGCGCCAGGAAATTCTCGAAGAAACACGGCGCCGGATTGAAGCTAATTTTGACCCGGAATTCAACAAAGAAAGCTAAAGCTGATGTTTAAAAATCTGACCATTCTCGACCATCCGTTAATCCAGCAGAAATTGTTCTACCTGCGGGACAAACGGACAAATAACCTGAATTTCCGGACCATGCTGGATGAACTGGCTGGTCTGATGGTTTATGAGGTAACCCGCAATCTGCCGGTACGGGAGCGCAGTGTCGAGACACCGCTGGAATTGACCAGCGGCTTTGTACTGGCAAAACCGGTCACCCTGGTGCCTATCCTGCGGGCCGGATTGGGGATGGCCACCGGTATTTTGAAATTGATTCCCCACGCCCGGGTGGCGCACCTTGGCTTATACCGGGATAAAACAACACTCAAACCGGTAGAATATTACCGCAAGTTTCCCTCCGATTTGCCGGAAAGTGAAATCATCATCATTGATCCGATGCTGGCCACCGGCGGCAGTGCAGTGGCGGCAGCCGATTTTGTAAAAAACAACGGCGGTAAAAGCATTTCCTTTGTTTGCCTTGTCGCTGCCCCGGAAGGTATTGCCCTGTTCGAAAAGCGGCATCCGGAAATTCCGGTTTACACGGCTGCCCTGGATCGGGAACTGAATGACCACGGTTATATTTTGCCCGGTCTGGGCGATGCCGGTGACCGCATCTATGGCACGGAGTAAG
>DYOS01000098.1 GCA_020720405.1 Caldithrix sp.
TAAAGTGGACCCTATTGTCAAGACCAGGGTTAGTGTGAATTAAGGTATAGTTGTAGGCGTCTGATTTGAATTCCGGGCGGTACTTCTGGCCTGTCACTTAACCGTCCTTTGGTTTGTTTAATTCACCTTAAACGGTGGTCTGTTTTTTTAGGGTCCATTATACTTTTATCGATGCAGTATTTTTATTACCTTTCATCTGAAAGATGCTCCTGTCTTTGTTCTTATATTGTTGTAACGAACATAATTTACAATAACTTATGGCACCTTTCATTTTTTTACTTTGGAATTTTAGGTGGCATATAAAAAAGGAAAATAGCTATGAAAAAATGGTTACTGCTTTTGACTTGGCCCTTGCTGCTCTTTGCAAGCCAACCCCCCTTTAACCGTGGTGTCAATCTAACCAACTGGTTTCAGGCTGAGTCGGCCAGTGAGCTGCCGTTCGGGAAGTATAATAAAACCGATTTCGAAAATATAAAATCCCTCGGCTGCGATGTGATCCGTCTGCCCATTAATCTGCACGCCATGACCAACGGAGCACCGGAGTACAAACTTGATCCGGTCTTCCTTTATTTTATTGATCAGGCCGCGGACTGGGCCGAGGAAACCGGAATTTATCTGATTCTGGACAATCATACTTTCGATCCTGCGGTTGATACCCCGGATGATATCGACCAGACCCTTCTCCCGGTCTGGCGCCAAATGGCTGAGCATTTTAAAAACCGGTCGGAACTGATTATGTATGAAGTACTAAACGAGCCGCATGGCATTTCCGACGCCAGGTGGAACGAAATACAGCAGCAGGCGGTGGCGGCTATCCGCGAAATCGATTCGTTTCATACCATCGTCATCGGCCCGGCTGGCTGGAACAGCTATAATAATCTGCAATACATGCCCGTTTACACGGATCAGAACCTGATTTACACCTGGCATTTTTATGATCCCTTTCTGTTCACCCATCAGGGCGCCAGTTGGACCGATCCTTCACTGGTTCCGCTGAGCGGAGTGCCCTTTCCATACGATGCGGCTAAAATGCCGGAAACACCGTCAGAACTGCTCGGCACCTGGGTGGAAGGGGAGATACATAATTACCCCAACACCGGAACCATCGAATATCTTCGTCAGCAGATTGATATCGCTTTTAATTTCAGTCAGACACGGCAAGTCCCGGTTTATTGCGGAGAAATGGGCGTTTTCATTCCAAACAGCGACCCGGCTGACCGCATCGAATGGTACCTGCAAACCAGGCTCTGGCTGGATTTACGCGGCCTGGCCTGGACCATGTGGGATTATCACGGCGGGTTTGGTTTGTTTGAAGAAGACACACCCGGCTGGTTTGAATACGATCTTAATACCGGTCTGGCCGGGGCTTTGAATTTTGTCTATCCGGCACAGAAAACATACACACTCCAACCGGATTCAACCGACATTTTAATTTATAGCGATTATACTGCTCAAGGCATCGGTCAGGAATATTGGCTGAGCGCCGGACAGATTGATTATTATTCCGCCACCGACCCGATTGAAGGCGTCTACTGCCTGAACTGGAGCGCTGCCGGACAATACAGTAATATCCGTTTTAATTTCAACCCGGATAAGGATTTATCCGATCTGATGGCCAACAACTACGAGCTTGTCTTTTGGGCCAGGGCCGGGAGTGCGCTGCCCAATATCGATATCCGTTTTCTGGATACCAAAACCGATGTTCCCGGAGATCATCCCTGGCGGATGGGTACTACGCTGAACAGCACCCTGCTGCCCCGTGATGGCATTTGGCATGAGATTCAACTGCCCTTACAAGAAATGGTTGAAAAAGGATCGTGGGATAATAATCAGTGGTTTAATCCTCAGGGACAATTTGACTGGTCAGCAGTGGATTATCTGGAATTCACTGCTGAGCATAGTGCCTTTGGTTCGGCCGGTATTTACCTTGACCAGATAGGGATTTTGGCCCATCTAATAAATATCGGAAAACCTGAGTCAGAGCCAGCCAGGGAATTGTATCTGTACGGCAACTTTCCAAACCCGTTCAACCCGGCGACGAACATCCGTTTTTATCTCCCGCAAAGCGGAATGGTAAATCTGAACATTTATGATTTGAACGGGTGCCGGCTAATCACACTTCTCAGCGCTGACAAACCGGCCGGAAACCATGAGCTGCGCTGGAACGGCCGGGATGAATCGGGCAATCAGGCTGCCTCAGGTATTTATTATTATGAACTGATTGCAGCAGGTAAAACACTGGCCGGCAAAATGCTGCTGATCCGGTAAACCACTCCGGGAAATCCCAAACCTGACAACGAAATTTTGAAACCTGCCACCTGCTTTATATTTTAAGACAGACCGGGAATATTCCCGGTTTTTGTTTTTCAATGATCAGACAAATGGAGTGATAATGGAATTAATTACAACGATACTTGAATTCATTTTACATATTGATGAATACCTGGCTCAGATGATCAGCCAGTATGGTTTATGGACCTACGCCATTTTATTTTTAATCATATTTCTGGAAACCGGTTTTGTCATTATACCCTTTCTGCCCGGTGATTCGCTGCTCTTCGCCGCCGGTACTTTTGCTGCCCTTGGCTCGCTTAACATCTGGCTGCTGACCCTGCTTTTGATGATCGCCGCCATTGCCGGTGATACGGTGAATTACTGGATCGGCCTCCGCCTGGGTGACCGGGCTTACCAGATTCGCTGGATAAAGAAGGAGTATCTGGAACGAACCCATGCTTTTTTTGAGAAGCATGGCGGCAAGACTATTTTTCTGGCCCGCTTTGTTCCGATTGTCCGCACCTTTGCCCCCTTCGTCGCCGGTATTGGACGAATGTCGTACCGTTATTTTATTACCTATAATTTTGCCGGAGGCATCGTCTGGGTAGTGCTGTTCACCTTTTCCGGTTACCTTTTTGGAAACATTCCCCTGATCCGTAAAAATTTCGAACTGGTCATCATTGCCATCATTCTGGTTTCGGTTCTGCCGATGGTTTTCGAATGGCTGCGCGCCAGAAAACGCAAAGCAACCCAGGTTTAAACCAGCCAAAGTAAATCCTGCTGCACACCGTACTGCCTGATTTATCACATCCTTAAAACCCCGGACGGATCACGGCATTATTTACTGGCAGATCCGTCCGGAAAAATATTTTTCTCTTCCTTTGGCTAATTCTTTTTTCTACTGCTGCCGATGCTTTGCCTGTCGGCTATTTGCCCGACGATATCTATTAACAATAACTATGAAAAACAGGTGAACACATGAAAAAGCTGAACATCCCGACCGTAATGCTATTGGCAGGATTGTTTCTTTGTCAGAATGCTATGGGTCAAAACCAGGCTCCTTTCCGCTTTGGAATAAATTTTCCATACCGCAGCCCGGAAGCCGCAGCCCTTTCCACTTATTTACCGTTGCTGAATGAAACCGGTGCTGCCGTGATGCGCCAGATGACCTATGCCGATGTCCACTGGCAGCAAATTGAAATCAATGATGGAGAATGGAATTTTACCTACGCCGATTCCAGTATTTTAAACAGTTACGGCATTCAATCTGTGCCCACCCTGTATGGCATAAGCGCCGGTGAAAATGACACGATCGGTTTGCAGGTGCCCTGGCTGGCCTGTTCTGATCCCGGTTGTGGCTGGCAGGTTGAACGGGACAGCGCATTCTCAAGGAATTATGTTCAGACCGTGGTTAATCATTATAAACCCGTCGTAAAATACTGGGAAGTTTCCAACGAAATGGCTTCCAAGATGCACCGCCCGATTGGATTGCCCATGGTTGACTATGTGGAGTTTATGCAGTTGAATTATCAATGGATTAAAAGCGCTGATCCTCAGGCGGTTGTAGTTCTGCCCGGTCTGCTCGGCACCTGTGGCGTACCGCTGGAGGGTCAGCGCGACTGGCTGCGCTCGTTTCTGGAAAACGGCGGTCTTGGCACCTTCGAAATTATGAATTATCACGATTATAATTCCTGGTGGACCCTGCCCGGACACCTTGATTCATTAATGGCAGTGATGGCCGATTTTGGCATTGAAACCATGCCCATCTGGTGTACGGAAAGCAGCATTTCATCGGTTGCCGGTTCGGAAATTACCCCGGCCTATTCATCGGTTGATCAACAGGCGGCGGATGTCTGGCGGCGTTCTGCTCTGCTGCTGGGAAAAGGACTGCAAACCTATTTTTGGCAAAGTATGTGGAGCAGCGGCTACCCCAGCGAATGGCAGGAATTCGGTTTGTTGAATTTTCAGGGCAAGAAGAAGAAATCCTTTTATTCCTATCAGCTTCTGGTTGAAAAAATGGATCATTTCGATACCGCTGAAATTTTATCCCTGGGCACAGTAAACGATGATAATGCCAGCGGCGGAGAAGGCGTTTGGGTGGTGCAGTTCAACTGGCCGGACGGCACCCGGCGCTGGGTGGCCTGGAGTCCGGATGGACAATCTTATAATCTGCAGCTGGACAGTGAGATTAATAATGTTACAGTAACGACCGTGGTGCCCAACAGTCTGCCACCGGATGGTCAGTCCGCAGTATTTGCTCAGAGTCAGATTGCTTTGAACCAGGGCGCGGCGCAGCTTTCCCTCTCGTCCATCCCGGTTTTAATTGAAGTCGCACCAGCAATTGGGGTTCTGACACCCGAAAGACCGTTACAAAATTTTCAATTATATCCCAGTTATCCCAATCCGTTCAACACCAAAAATAATACGTCCGGCCATTCGGCAATAATCCGATTTTCATTGTTCCATCCGGGTCAGATTCGCATTAAAGTCTTTAATCAAATTGGGCAGGAAGTGATTACCCTCTTCAATGGGTACAAAAACAATGGAAATTCAGAAATATCCTGGGATGGGAAAGATAAAGACGGACATCCTGTTGTGTCAGGTGTTTATTACTTCCGACTGGAAGGTGAGCAACATAGCCAAACCGGCAAAATGATTTTACTGCGCTAAAAACAAACATCGCCAACAAATTTTTTTACTCTTTTCAGCCGGTCTTCCGGGGCCAATCCGGAAATTGGTAAACCTGCCGGTTTTGTGATCAATATCCGGCAAAAACAGGTTTTCGGATAAGGTCACCCGGCAGCCGCCGATGATGAGCGGACAGAACTGAACGATCTGATATATAACTCCGGTTCTCGTTCATTGAACGAGCCTGAGTTTAACATTTAAAAAAAGGATTAGTCCGATGAAAACCAAATTTCTCATCCCGGCCCTATTGCTGTTTTTTGTTGATCTGCAGGCCCAGTATATCTCCGTCTCCACAGGCGGCGCCTGGAACGATACCCTGACCTGGAGCAATCATCAGATTCCGCCGGCCGGTGCCGATGTGACCATTCTCGGTCATGTCTACACATCCGGAACGGTAGAAACAAGTGAATTGCTGATCTACTCCGAAACAATGAAACCAGCCCGGCTTACCGCCACAACAATTATTTGTGGCAATCTCACTATTAACAGCGGCAGCACACTGGAGGCCAGCGCCTCAGCCTATGTAAACGGCGATATGCAAAACGACGGCACAATCAGCGCATCCACTTTGTCTTTTTCCGGCGCCGGCAATCAATCCATTCTTTCTTCAACTGTTATTGATCAGGTACCGGCCATCTATATGTCCGGCTCGGGTAAAACCTTTTTTATCAACTCGCCACTGTCGCTGAAAAATGCCGGACTGTATCTCAATTGCAACCCCATGGTATTTGCCACCGATTGTCCTTTGAACCTGGATGGCGGTTATATCATTGATGGCACAGTGGCCTCGGAACTGACCATGAATGGAAGTAATGGCGCCTATATCAGCGGTGTTACCTTCAATGAAAATGTGGTACTGCAGGGACGCTGGGGCATCGCCGGGTATTATGGCTCGGAGCCGGTTTTCCAGAAAAACCTGACCAATACCGATACGCTCGAATACCATGGTTATCCGGCTTACGGAACATCCGGTGACGATGGTATCATCGTCACCGGGAAACTGACCAATGATGGATTGATCCGCGGTCATCATCTGGGTTGGGTAAACGGCTTACTGACCCGCAGAACTTTGAATCTGCAGGTGGCAGGGATTCTGGAAAACAACAACCGATTAACCACCCGATCCATTACTGTAAATCAGCTCTGGAATAATGCTGAAATCGACTCGGTGCATGATATCTCTCTGAGCGGCGATCTGATCAATAACGGTCTGATTGATTTAACCCATATCGACGGCGAACAGCAATTGATCCTGAGCGATGAAAGAACCTATTCTTTTTCCGGTAACAGTTCCGGTCATTTCTACGGCACACTGGTTAATGACTGGGCCAACGGCGAGCATCCCGGAATAGTTCTGGACAGTGACTTCACCCTGTCCGACGGCGGATTGGGCGCCATCCATATCGACCTGGCTGAACATACCTTATATGTTTCCAACTACCAGTTTTACGGTCATCCGGTTACCGGCACCAAGGGTTCCAAACTGATCTCCAAAGGCGGTTCGGTGCTGTATGCCGAACTCAGCGGGCTGGATTACATGGAGCTTTTTAATACCAATACAGTACAGGGAAATTTTAGCTGCGACCTGGTCAATCATGATTCACTGACCATCAACGGCAGTTACAACGCCCCCTTTGAGCTAAGCGGAAACCTGACCAATTACGGATATATCAAACAAAACAGTTTTGGTTTTTATCCACAGATCACAGGTATTCTGCACAATAAGGGACATTTAAATATAATGGCGCAAATCAGCGGTGATCTGGTTCAGGCCGGTCTGCTGGAACAGAACAGCAGTGTCAGCGGCGATATTATTTGGGCAGGAATCCAGCTTGACCCAAATACCAGAGTAGAACAGATTTTATCGGACAGCTCGCTTACTCATTTTTATTTTAGTTCTGCCCTGCAGAATAACTTCAGTTACTGGATGATGGCACATACCCAGGGCGCTAACTACAACTGGTTTAAAGATCAGATTTCCCTGCAGCGCTATGGCTCATATATACCATTTTACTCTGGATACCCGCTGGATTCGACCAAAACCGGCAGTTACACCTGTGTGGTAAACGGAACAGATACCAGTGCCGCCCTTATCGTCTCCGATTTATACCGTACCGAACCCGTCTTCCCGGACGGCGACCATTCCATTCCTGTGTCAAGTACATTTTCCTGGAAAAAACTGGCTTATACCGATTATTACCAGGTTCAGATTGCCGAGGACAAATATTTTAATTCCGTCGTCTTTATGGACAGCAGTCTGACCGACACCAGCCTGCTGGTCAACCTGGACTATAACAAGCAATATTACTGGCGGATAAATTCTAAAATCGGCCAGCAATGGATGGGCTATTCCTGGACGGCCTCGTTCAGCACCGAACCTTTGGTTTCCATCGCCTCGGATAAAACCGAAACTCCAACCCGCTACGCCCTTTATCAGAATTACCCCAATCCCTTTAACCCAAACACCACCATTAGCTTCGACCTACCGGAAAAGGCACAGGTTCGGCTGGAAATTTTTGATCTGTCGGGACGCAGAATTCAAACGCTGCTTGACAGCCATCTGCCGGCCGGGTCACACCAGGTCAATTTTACTCCAGCCGGTCTGTCCAGCGGCTTGTATGTGTATCGTCTGCAGACGGAACGGTTTACCGAGATCAAAAAGATGATACTTCTCCGATAAAGTATCCGCGAAAGAATACATTCTTAATTAAACCATAGAAAAGGAAGTACCGATGAAAAAACTATTATTCCTGATTTTTGCCGTTCTGAGTCAAACCCTGTCCGCCGCAACCAGTGCCAGAGATTCGCTGGCTTTGGTCGAACTCTACAATAGTTGCAACGGCAGCGGGTGGACCACCGTCTGGGATTTAAACACGCCTGTTTCCGGCTGGAGCGGTGTTTCGGTTATCAACGGCCGGGTCACAACGATTAACTTAAGTAATTACAATCTCTCCGGCACATTGCCCTGGCAATTAGGTCAGATCGACAGTCTGAAAAGTCTTTTCCTTGGCAGCGACCCGATTAGCGGCACCTATCCCGATTCGCTGTGGAATTTGAAAAAGATGGAAAGTCTGAATCTGCAAGGCACCTCGCTGCAGGGCAGCATCTCCCCTAAGATAGGTGAGATGAAAAATCTGAAGTACCTGTACATGACCGCCAGCAAGTTCTCAGGTGAAATACCCGCAGAAATCGGTAATTGTAAAAAACTTAAAACAATCCGTCTGAACAATAATCAGTTTTCGGGAGAACTGCCTTCCACCCTGGGCGATTTACCCGACCTGGAAGTTATATACATCATTAGTAACTCTTTCAGCGGACCTTTCCCGACGTTCTTAACCGGGAACACCAAGATGAGCAGTTTAGCTTTAGAATACAATCAATTCAGTGGTCCCATCCCCGAAGAAATCGGAAATATGGCCAACCTGATCTGGGTCTATCTGGGTGCAAATCAGTTCAGCGGTGAAATTCCAGCATCGATCGGCAATCTGACCAAAGCTACTTTTTTACAATTGAACGGAAATAAACTAACAGGTCAGATTCCGGCGGAAATCGGTAATATGTCTTCCCTGCTATACCTGCGCTTAAATTCCAACGAACTGGAAGGCGCGCTGCCGCAAAGTGTTGCCGCAATGACCACGCTGATAGAAATCCGGGTTGATTATTGTAACCTGGATGAATTGCCGGATTTAAGCGGACTGGTCAATATGACCAAGTTATGGGTTGATCAGAATAACCTGGATTTTGACGATCTCGAAGTGCAGCTTAATTGCCCGGCTCTGACCAGTTATTCTTTTTCCAGTCAGGACAGTATTGATACCAACCGGAAATACCAGGTTTCCGAGGGAAGCTCACTGACGCTGAGCGGTCAGGCTGGCGGCACCGCAACTTCCTATCAATGGTACAAGGACGGTGTTTTGATCGATGGGCAGACCGATTCTGTTTTAGTACTTTCCGATATCAGACCGGCCGACACTGGTTATTATCATTACACAGCCACCAATACCCTGCTTTCCGGTCTTACGCTAAAGGCCCGGGCCGCCAGGGTTATGATTGACGATGAGTGGGTCATCGATGGTCAGGAAAACTGGAGCGGAATAGTTGAAGTCAATATGGATGTAATCATCACCCCGCAGGGCCACCTGACCATCCAGCCCGGCGCCGAAATTCGTTTTAACGGAAATTATAAAATTCAGGTGGATGGCCGGATTTCGGCCCTGGGCAGCCCGTCCGATTCCATCGCTTTCTATTCAACAGCAATAGATTCCGGCTGGGCTGGTATAGTTTTCGATACACTGGATGCTGCGATCGATTCATCGGTTTTTGACTTCTGCATTTTCAGCGGCGGCAGAGACAGTACGGGCGGGGTTTTTTCAATCCGTCAGACTGATCAGGTTCGGATCAGCCATTCCCGTTTTTATGATAACCGAGGATACATCGGCGGGGCCGTTTTTATTGAAAACAGCAGTCCAAAACTAACTGAAACCAATTTTGCCTGGAATTTTGCCACCTATGGCGGGGCAATTTTTCTGAGCTACAGCCAGACGGATATTACCAACTGCAGTTTCCGGGGAAACTCATGCCAAATGTTTGGCGGCGCTATCCATTTTCTGAATTCGTATTCGACACTTCAAAATAATGTATTTGAAGAAAATAGAAGCAGTTGGGCCGGTAATGCGGTGGGCTGTTCCTATTCTGTAATTCAATCACACGCCAATCAGTTTTACGGAAATAACAGTGCGGTCTATGGCGGTGCTTATTTTGCCAACATGTCTGAAATCCATTCCGTCAGCGATGTCTTTGAGTGGAACAGCGCTACCTATGGCGGAGCAGTGCAACTTTCGGAAAACAGTTCGATGGATGCCGTCACCGGGAAGTGGATGAATAATTCTGCCGCCGAAAGCGGCGGAGCGATCGATACTTATTTATCCGGACTGGCTATTCGCAACAGTCTGATTGCCCAAAACGAGGCCGCCTTTGGCGGAGCTTTTAGTTTCTCCGATGCGGATGTCCTCCTCGTTAATAATACCGTCGCCGATAATCACGCCCAGCATTCAGGCGGAGCGGTGTATCAGAACCAAACCTACGATAGTCAGTATATCAATTCTGTCTTTGCCCAAAACAGTGCAGATTCTTCTGGCGCCAATTTCTACTACGACAAGAAAAACTCCGCTGCATTCCTTAATTGCCTGGTGGAAGATGACAGCGCCGGATTTGGCGGTTCGGAGATTGATCTGACTTACACGGATAACGTCAGCGGAAGTCCGGATTTCTGGGGTGATCCGCAGAAACCCTACGGTTTTAGCAATCTCTCTCCACTGCTGAACAACGGCACTGCCGATACCACCGGACTCGGTCTGCCTGCGGTAGATTTTGATGGTGATCCGCGGGTGCAGGACGGCCGGATTGATATAGGAGCTTATGAGGGCTATGATGTGGTTGATGGAATAGCGGACGACTCCCGCGTTGCACCTGAAAAATTTATGCTTCATCAGAATTATCCCAATCCCTTCAACCCGTCCACGACCATCCGCTTTGATTTGCCGGAGACGGCTCAGGTCAGGCTTACCGTCTTTGATATTTCCGGACGCCTGGTTACCGAATTGCTGAATGAGGTCCGCCCGGCCGGAATTTATTCCGTTCGTTGGGATGGCCGGGATCGGTCCGGCAAACAGACTGCCTCAGGAATGTATTATTATGAGATTGAATCCACCGGGAAAAAACTGACCGGTAAAATGCTGCTCATCCGCTAACTTCTTCTTTCCTGCCGGAGGCGGCGCCTCCGGCAGGAATTTCTTTTTCTCCTGCCTGATTTCCTGTTTTTAACCACCAAAGAATTTTACCACAGAGCTATATATCTTCCGGCGCTCCGCGCCTGAAAACAGAAAATCTTTGCCCACGAATT
>DYOS01000099.1 GCA_020720405.1 Caldithrix sp.
TTCCCAGTTCCAAATTCCAATTGGTGTAAATCGGTGGCTAAGGTTTTTTGGGAGATTGCCACGCTCGTACCTCGCTCGCAATGTCTGGTTGTGGGCTCTTAAATTCCGAATTCCCAATTCCTTTCCAGTAATAACCGTTGCACATATCTTCCCCGGCTCATGTCCTAAAAAAGATTGGAAATGATCTCGTAGCTGCCGACATACATGCCCATTGCTCCGCCCAGACTGGACAGGATAAAAACGGTAAAAACACGCAGTAATTTATTTTTCCACCACATCAACGGCCGGTTTATATCTGTGCTGATGGTTTCAAATTCTCTGACCAGGGGTGGACTGAAATAGGCCTGAACAAACGCCGCCACATAACCGACCCCAATCAATGGCGAAAGTGTGGTCAGTGGTGCGGCAAAAAAAGCAGCTATTGTTGTCACAACATGTCCGGCGGCCAAAATGGAACCGACGGCGCTGGGAATACCGGTGGCTAAAATCCAGAAAAGTGCATTTTTGCCTGCCTCGGTGAAGCCCTGGGTTAGTCCAATAAAAAATATCGAGCCGATAATAACCGCTGGTATGCCCCAGCCAAGCCAGGCCCAAACCGGTGAAACCGGCGGTATAATTTCTATCGAACTGAGATCAACCGCTTGACCCGACTGTAAAGTACTGATAATACCCTGAACATGACCGGCGCCGACCACAGCCACAATTTTCTGTCCGCTGGCATTTTTTATTTTCTCAGCCAGATATTGATCCCGTTCATCAATCAGGACACGTTTCAAGACCGGCATAGCCTGACCAAGTTCTTTCAACAATTCATTCAGGGCATCGCCTTTGCGCATCTCGCTTAATTGTTCTTCACTGATCTCTGCTTCCTCGAATACACCGGCCAGGCCACTGCTCATAAACTGCATTTTTTTCCAGAAGGACATGGAGTTCCAGGCCCGGCGTAAAGTAATCCGGATGTCGCGGTCGGCCAGCTCAATGGGAATCGATAATTCGTTTGCCGCTCTTGTCGCCTCTAACAATTCCAGCCCGGGCATGACGCCTAATTTCTCGCCAAGACGTTTCTGATAAGAACTTAAAATCAGGTTCAGGATCAGGGTACTGAGCTGTTTCTGGCGGATAATGGTTTTCAGATCCAGATTCTGCCAGCGCTGCTGTTCGGACAACGCTTTAAAACGCCGCTCGTCCAGCTCAACACAGACCGTGTCCGGTTTCTCTGTTTCAATGGTCTGGCGGACGATATCAGCGGATTCGCGTGAAATATGAGCCGTGCCGATAATAATATATTCGCGTCCGTCCAGTTCTATCCGGTGAACATCCTGATGATTTGGCTGCACTTTTACCTCTTTTATAATAGCCGGCAATTTACTGGCCGCACTCTGATCTGGCAAGAACTTCGGTTGACGGCTATCATGGATGCTTATAAATTGTTTTTATGGCGGATATTAAACAATGGTATGAACAGGTTTATGCAATAGTCAAAATTATTCCCCGCGGCCGGGTTGCCACCTATGGCCAGATTGCCCGGCTGGCCGGATTAAAATCTCCACGGCAAAGTGGTCAGGCTTTGTCTGCCCTGCCGGAAGATGCCGGGGTACCCTGGTTCCGGGTCATCAATTCCGCCGGGCGGATATCCCTGCACCGCCTGGATGGCGGATCTTTACAGCGAGCTTTATTGCTTAATGAGGGTGTTGAGGTCAGCTTATCCGGAAGAGTTGACCTGAACCGGTTTGGATGGAACCTGTAAGCTAAAGCTTCAGCCAGCTCATGCACTTAGATTTTTCTCTTTATAGAAAGCAGTCAATCCGTCAAAACTTACCGCCTCGCAAGAGAATAACTTTTTTTGTCATTGAGGAGAGAATTTTGCGACGAAGTAAAATAGAATCTTAATGCTGTATAGGTGGTGGTTTAAATTAGTGATGAAAATCGATCGGTTGACTTAAAAGTTTGAACACCTTGCGATGAGTTTCCTAATCATATCGGGGCAGAACCCGAGGCTTTGTTAATACGAGATTTCGGTTATATATATAGGATCAGTGAAATGTTTTCACCCGTTTATTTAATGGTCTTCTGGCCGTACACTTTTTAATCCGGCAGGATAAATGAATTTTCATAACCCGCAACTTTATTCCTATTTGCTCTTGTTTTTTCTGGTTATCCGCTTTGGCGTTCCCCTGATCCGGAAGAAAATAGAATTAAATCAAACCACTCGACTCTATGGTCAAATCCGTTTAAAAAGTAAGCGCTGGCAGGTTTTTGCCAAATCCGAGCGGGGGCGAAATATTTACTACCGGGAAGAGGGAAGCGGCAGCGAAACCACCTTGATTCTGGCTGGTTTTCATGGCGATGAACCGGCTTCTTTCCGGCTGGTGCTGCGCCTGGCAGATTTGCTTGAAGCCGAACCGGATCTGATCTCCAAACCGGTGGTTCTGATCCCTGTGGTTAATCCGGATGGATTGCTCGAATACCGGCGAACCAATGCCAATAGTGTCGATATCAACCGCAATTTTCCCGGGGCCAATTGGTCGGCATCTGCCTCGGAAGCGAAATTCAGTCCCGGATCAAAACCGGCCTCGGAACCGGAAACAAGGGCAGTTCTGGCCCTGATTGAGCAATACAAACCGGCCCGCATCATCAGTATTCATGGCTATCTGAATATGAATAATTATGACGGTCCGGCCCGGGAACTGGCTGAAAGTATGGCTGCGGTAAACGGTTATCCGGTGACGCCCGAGGTCGGCTACAGCACGCCCGGATCGTTTGGCGGTTACGCCGGGCGGAAACTGAACATTCCGGTGGTTACGCTGGAACTGCCCCGCTTAAACGATGAAGTTCTTTGGCAGCAGAATGCCGGGGCTTTGATTGCAGCTATAAATTTTAATCCTCAGAATTGATTTGATCTGCCAAATCCTGCATAAATCGTCTGAACCCTGGTGTGTTATACTGGGACATGCCGTCCTGCCGCATAACAATCCGACCGTTGGCCGAAATAACAAAGGTGGTCGGTATGGTGGCGCTGCTTAGCTCCGCTGGTATGGAACCGACTGCCTGAAACACCGGGAAGGTGTAAGCACTATTGCCGATATATTCCTTTATCTTTTCCGGGTTGTCATCCAATGAAAGCATGACAAAGGCATAGCGCGGATCATCGGCGTACTTTTCATAAAGGGCCTGAATATGAGGCATCTCGGCCCGGCAGGGCGGACACCAGGTGGCCCAAAAATTGAGAAAAATTACCTTGCCCCTGAACTGATTCAACAAAACAATTTCACCCTGCGGATTACGCATATAAACATTCAGCGATGTTGGCAATTGTTGTTCGGCAGGCAGTTTTAGGTTTGGCCGGAGAATGCCGGTGTACAACATGGCCCCCTGAATCCGGCCAATCACTTCGGTATGCCAGCCGCCAAGGTAAAGTACGAGCGGAATGCCCAGTAAAAGCGCCCATTCTATAATATTACGGCGCACCGATTTACTATTTTTTTTCATAGAAATATCCATAGTTTTTTGATCAACCAATGTAAAAAATTACCGTGCTAATTGCTCTGTTAAAAATGAATGTGTAAAATCCGTTTACACCTGGAGCAGCCATGTCTGTAAAAATCATTTTACTATTTTTACTTCTGTTTTTCATCGCTCACGGCGGAACAACCCGGCCCATGCTGCAAGCTAATCGGATTACCGGGCTGATCCCGGATATTGAAGATGGTTATGGAATTGTTTTCGCCGATCTGAACGGCGACCGCTACCCGGATATTTATCAGGTTTGCTTTATCAATTTAAACCGCCTTTTGGTAAATAATGGCGGTATAATTCCATTTATTGACCGGACGATCCAGTCTGGCCTGGGCGGCAATCTGATGCCGCGGGGTAAAACCAATCTGGAAGTTGGAGCAGCCATTGGCGACTATGATAATGACGGCTGGCCGGATATTTTTCTCTGCGGATGGGGCAAAACTATTCAGCTTTATCACAACCTGGGTCAATTCGAGTTTGAAGCGGTCAGTCCGCGTTTGAATCTGCCGGGCAACGCCGATGCCAATCAGGCCTTGTGGTTTGATGCCAATAATGATGGCTATCTCGACCTGTTTATTACGGATGAACATTATTACAACCGGTTAATGATCAATGGCCGGAACGGAGAATTTCGTGAAACGGTCTGGCATGATCCGGCTATTGTCGGCATGAATTCGCAGGGTGCGGTGGCAGCGGATCTCGATAATGACCGGGATGCAGATTTATATATCTGTCACTGGTTTGCACCGGATGAGCTGTTTATCAATAATGGTTACGGCTATTTTGAAAAAGTGGATCTGCCGCTGCCGACACTGTTAACTGCGTTTACAAGCAATATGGTTACCGCGGCCGATTTCGATACCGACGGCGATCTTGATCTCTGTACAGGAACCGCAGAAGGCAAAATATTTTTATATCTGAATGAAAGCGACAGTACCGGGCTTCACTTTAAAGTAAGTCCGGGCCAGCCTTTTGAACAGGTTGGCGGGCGTGTTTACAGTCTTCTGGCCGAAGATTTAAATCAGGATACTTTTTTAGATTTGTTTGTTGCCACAACAGAAGATAACCGCATCTATTCGGGAACCGGGCAAGGCCGGTTTGATCCGCAATATGATTCAGACCACACCAGGCAGTATTCGACCGGCGCGGCAAGCGATGATCTTGACCGTGACGGTGATGCCGATCTGGTTGTCGCCAATAAAAAAAATCTGACCCAGGTTTTCCTCAATCCGGTAAATTTAAAAAATTTTCTTCAGGTCCAGACCGAGGGGCTGGTTTCAAACCGTGATGGTATCGGCACCAGACTCGAGTTGTATGATCAGGATAGTGGCCTGCTGATCGGGGTGAGGGAAGTTTCGACGGCGGCCGGATATTTTTCGGCCAAAAGCAGCCGGGTTTTTTTTGGTACCGGACAAAATCAAAAACTAAGGTTGATTGCTAAATTCCCCGGCGGGAAAGATGTAGTTTTGGAAAATCTCACACCGGGCCGCCGGATAACCGTCCGTGAAGCTTCACGGACGGTTACAAACCTGGTCAGACCGCTCCGCTATGCGGGGCAGTATTTTCGTAAACCCGGGTTTCTTTCTGAACTGACGCTCCTGATCTTAATTCTGACTGTTCTGATTATATACCTGCGTATTGGAATTGTCCGCCATAAATGGTCGGTTTTTACAACCACGCTTCATTTATTGTTCTGGCTTTTTCTAACCGCAGCCATCCAGCGATTGCCATTCAAACTGACCATTCGTTCTTTTGAAACCGGGTTGCTGCTGGCGCTATCCGGCGGCGCGCTGCTCTCCCTGCTTTATGCGGAATATCACCGCCGGAGAATGTCGCGCCACCGGCAGTTCCGGGATGAGGTGCGTTTGTTTGGACGACAAGTGCTTCTGTTGCATGAGCAGGAAAAGCTATATGCCCTGCTGTTGGAATTGATCCGTAAAATACCGGAAGTCAGCAGAGCTTTTCTGCTGATCCACGAAACCACAGATACAGTTTACGATTTTGAAGCGGACACACTTTCAAAAATCACCATTCCAAAATTTTCGTTGGACAGTCAGTCCGGCTCGGGTTTAATCCCTTGGAAATCTGAAGACGGTACCTGGCCGGGTGTAAATCTGATGATTCCGGTTATGGTAAAAGACCAGGTTGTCGCCCGGCTTATGCTGGACATTGATAACCGCCACGACCAGGAAAATCAGGAAGACCTGAACCAGGTAATTACGTCCCTGAATTTGGTTAGTATTGCGCTTCAAAATATTGCCTATGTGCAGCAGACCAGCGAGCTGACCCGAAGACTTACCGGGAATGAGGTAAAAAAGGAATACTTAAACAGGCTGGAAGAGAGCAATATCGAACTGGATCAGAAAAACCACGAATTGAACCGGTTGTTTAACGAATTACAGCAGAAGGAAGCCCAGCTTATCCATTCTGAAAAAATGGCTTCTTTAGGACAGCTTGTGGCCGGTATTTCTCACGAACTGAACAACCCGATCAGCTTTCTTTATGCCAATATGCATGTTCTTGAACAGCAGATTTCGGCAATGGAATCGTGGCTGAAACTAAATATTAGCGGAGAATCGGTTACCGGATTTAATGAGATTCTGACGGACATCCGGGAAGTATTGCAGGATAACCGGCGGGGTAGTTTAACGGTTAAGGAAATTGTTCAGAATCTGAAAAATTTTTCACGGCTGGATCAGGCCGATTGGAAAACTTCCCGGATTGCCGAGGGGCTTCAAAGCAGCTTAAAAATACTTCAACCGCAATTGGGTCCGGATATCCTGGTTGAAACGAAGATTGAAAACGACCCTGAAATCTACTGCAATCCGGGTCAGCTCAACCAGGTTTTTGTAAACATCATCGCCAATGCTGTCGATGCCCTGAGCGGTAGCGGCCAGCTTTCAATCCGCATGTTTTGCGGACTAAACGACCTGTTTATCGAATTTTGCGATACTGGCCAAGGCATCGACCCGGAAATACAATCCCGTATTTTTGACCCGTTTTTTACCACTAAACCGGTTGACCGGGGTACAGGTTTGGGGTTAAGTGTCTCTTATTCAATCATCAGAAATCATGGTGGTGAAATTAAGGTTCACAGCAAAATCGGTGAAGGTGCCTGTTTTCTGATCCGCCTGCCCTTAAACCAGGAGAAAGTGCATGACTGATAAACAGTTAACCGTGCTGGTGGTTGATGACCAGCCGGAAATCTGCAACACCATCCGCCGTCTGCTTCGGGACAGCTATAATGTACTGATGGCCAATAGCGGTGAAGACGGGCTGCGTCTGGTTGATGAATATTCCACGGCGATTATTTTAGCCGATCAACGTATGCCAAAGATGGATGGAGTAACTTTTCTGAAAACGGCAGCCCAAAAACAACCCGACGTACAGCGCATTCTTATTACCGGCTACGCCGATATTACTGCAACCATCGCTGCGGTAAACGAAGCCGGCATCCGTTTTTATATACAAAAACCTTTTGAGCCGGGGGAATTGCTTTCCGTAGTGGAGAAGGCAGCGGAAACCTATCAGCAGCGCGATCAGGAACGGGCAGTGCGCATAACCCTCGAAGATTCTAATCAACGTCTGCAGTCAGAAATTATTTCTCTGCGTCAGCAGGCAGATTTGCGCCTGAACCTGCAAAATCTGATTGGACACAGCCCGGCCATATTAAATGTCTTCAAACTGGTGGAGAAAGTGGCCAAAACCACAACTACTGTGTTGCTGACCGGTGAAACCGGGACGGGCAAGGAAATGATAGCCCGCATTATTCACCGTAACAGTGCTTCTAAAAACAATCCCTTTGTGGTTCAAAATTGCGGCGCCATTCCCGATACGCTTCTGCAAAGTGAGCTGTTCGGCCACAAAAAAGGCGCCTTCACCGGGGCCATAGCTGAGAAAAAAGGATTGTTCGCCCAGGCGGATTCCGGCACCATCTTTCTTGATGAAATCGGGGAAACCTCGGCCGCTTTTCAGGTTGGCCTGCTCCGTGTTTTGCAGGAGGGTGAAATTAAACCATTGGGTTCGGTTCAGGTGGAAAAAGTGAATGTCCGGGTTATTGCCGCCACGAACCGCAATTTATTTGAGGAAGTGAAAAACGGGCGGTTCAGGGAAGACTTGTTTTACAGGCTGAATGTTTTCCCGATTCTTCTTCCGCCCTTGCGGGAGCGAAAAGACGATGTGCCGGAACTAGTTGAATTTTTTGTAAAAAAATATACGGAGCGGCAGGGAAAAAAACTGCACGGCGTGGATCCCGTTGTTATCGAATTGCTGCTCCGGGCAGAATTTCCGGGAAATATCCGTGAACTGGAAAATGAAGTGGAGCGTATGGTGACTATGACCGATGAAAATGAGTTTATCGGAGTGGAGCAGTTATCACCAAGATTCCGGACGCAAAGCCAGGCCGTATTAACCGAAAAGCTGATGGGTCTTTCACTAAAAGAAGCTATGGCCGAACTGGAACATTCATTTATTAGCAGAGCTTTGCAAAAAACGGCCGGTAATATTCAGAAAGCTGCCGAATTACTGGGCATCAGCCGGGTTGGTCTGCACAAGATGCTTACCCGGCTTGAGATCAATCCAAAAGGATTTAAAATGTAAACGATGTTAACATCCAGGGTTGGTAAACTGTAAACCTGGTCTACATTAATTAACCAGACCCTGTGAAAACGGGTGCTTTTTCGGTGGCACGGGAGTTGTCAATAGTAATGGCAAAGAGAGGAGAAATCCCATGTTTAAAAATATCATAATCCGCATCGCCCTGCTGCTGACTTCAGTTATATTATTCAGCGGCTGCTATACCCAATTAGCTATGAGTAAAGCTGAGCCGGAAGATGAATATTATAGTGGTCAGAATGATACGCTCTATGTGGAAGAGGAGCCGCAGACCACGGTTTATATTTATGAACATATGTATCACCGGCCGGTCGGGGATCCGTTTTACTGGGATGGCTATTACGGACATCCCTATTACACAACCGGATTTTATGATCCCTGGTACTGGGACAATTACTGGAATCTCTACCCGGTGCTGGTTGTCGGTTACCCGGTTTACTGGCCACCGGTCTATTATCCTTCCTACCCCCATTACGATCACCCGGTTAGCCGTAATCCCTATAAAGAACGTCCCTTTGGAAAGTGGGAAAATCCAAAACCCCGCCTGAATAACCCTTCCCGCGGCAGTCTGGATACAAATCCCGGGCGCTACGACCGGATTACAACCGGCGGTTCTCTTGGTAATGTCGGTAATCATCCTGTTCAGAATCTCCCGGTTGGTGTAAAACCAGGTCACAAAAAACCCGATGTTTCTTCACCGGTCACCCGCCCGGTAAAGAAACCGGATGTGAACCGGCCAGCAACAGATCAGAAACGAAAAGAAAACGCACCGTCAAAATCACGGCCGGTCAAGGTTATCAAAAAGGACAGCAAAACAGGTTCTTCCCAAAAACCAGCACGGAATTCCTCAACAACAACCACAAAAGATAACGGCGCCTCTTCGGGCAGCGGTAGCAGTTCCTCATCGCCTAAGAGAGACAATTCCGGCAGCAATAACAAAACTTCATCCGGAAATTCCGATCGGGGTGGAAAGGCAGTCAGTAACCCGGACAATTCATCAGCGGGAAATTCGGGTTCATCCGGCTCGCCGGCCCGCAGCGGAAGCTCGGTCAGCAGTCCGTCCCGATCATCCTCCTCAGGCAGCTCCGGAAATTCTTCAGGCCGATCCGGCAGCAGCAATTCTTCACCGGCCAGAAGACGCTAAAACTAACAGGATGGCTTTTATGAAACTCAGCATAATATTTTTTCTTCTATTGACCAGTTTACTTTGGGCGCAAACCGCTGATGAAGCTGTTCATCTATTGCAAGGCGCTTCCGGGCCGGGTGTCCGGGCTCAGGTTTTTGGTCCGGCCGGGGTTGCCGCTGATTATGAATACAGCGCCCTGTTCCAGAATCCGGCCGCACTGGCCATGGCCAGAACAACCCAGTTTTCGGCCGGAATCTCCAATCTGGAGTACTCAAATTCCGCATCTTACCTGAATACGGTCAATAAGGATTCCCGCACTTTTACCCGCTTTCGTCATGCCGGGCTGGTCTATCCGTTTCCGACCAGCAGAGGCAGCCTGGTCATTGCCCTGGGTTATCAGAAATATAAAGACCTTGACTCCTATCTCGGCTTCAGCGGTTATAATGTGAACAGCAACGGTCTGCAAATTCTTGAAGCGGATGACCAATATTATGATTTTGATTCAGATATTCAGCAGGATCAGACTGTTGTCAATGAAGGTTATCTTAGCTCGTGGTCATTTGGCGGTGCCATTGATTTATCTGAAAATTTCTCAGCCGGTCTGGCGCTGAATATTCTTGGCGGTAAATCTGATTTCAAATCGGAATACCTGCAGACGGACATCAATAATTATTATAACCAGTACCCAACCGATTATTATTATTATGCCTATAACCAGGAGATTCACTCAGAATACAGCGCTGTTGAGTTGAAAGCCGGCGGGCTTTTCCGTCTCACCGATCACCTGCGGCTTGGTGCCGGAATCACCTTTCCAACCACAATGACCATAAGTGAAACCTGGTCTGAGTCTGACGAAATCGGCTATGATGATCCGGGCTATGATCCGGCGGTTTGGGAAGACGGTCCGAATGACTGGGAATACAAAATAGAAATTCCCTTTCAGTTCAGCGCTGGTCTGGCCTTTGAAAACGAGCGGATTCTGCTGGCCGCCGGGGCGGAATTCAGGGATTGGCAGCAAACCCGTTTTAGCGGAGATATTGACGCCGGATTGCAGGACGAAAACCAGTATTTTGAATCTGATTATCAGCCGACACTGAATTATGCCGGAGCTGTTGCATTAAAACTGATGGATGATGAATTACAAATATTTGCCGGTTATCAGTTTCAGCCTTCGCCTTTGAAAAACAGCACTGAGCTGGATAAAAATATTTACGGCGGCGGATTGCTGTATCAGATTGATGAGAACACCCGGCTGGATATCAGCTACACAACCGGCCGCTCAAAAAACATTTCCCGCTATGATCTGACAGCCTACTGGGATACAAGCGAGGAGATTGAAACCAATGCGGTTTTGGTTGGTTTAACCTTTCGCTTCTAATTCAGGCACACCCCCAAAAAGAAAAGGCCGGTTCTGCGAAGAGCCGGCCTTTTTGCATTTAACCCGGATTTGGCAATAATTATCCTTTCTCCGTATCCGTCCGGTGAAGTACATATTGCAACCTGGTTATTTTCCCC